>DATBTL010000370.1:0-27055 GCA_036559345.1 Chloroflexota bacterium
GCGACATCGTCGTGCAGGATACGCCGCATGTGCTGGAAGATCGCGGCCCGCTGGGTGGGATCGACCGTGGAGACTTCCTGACCAGCCAGTTGATCGAATACTGGATTGCTGTACGCTCCGTAGTTGCTCCCCACGGGATAGGTGAAGCGGCTCCCGAACACGGCCGTGTCGTCCGGGTCAAGAGAATTGCTGAACACGTATTCAGCCAGATCGAAGTCGCCCTTCGGCAACACGGTTTGCGCGAAATAGGCCGCCGGATAGTTGCGAATGACCAATTGGATTCCCAGGGCCTCGTAATCACTGAGGGCCTGCGCCTCGTCAAGCTGCCGCCACGGGTTGTTGAAGGTGGTCGAATAGGTGATGCTCAGGATCTGACCGTGCTTCCGCCGGAAGCCATCGGCACTTAATCTCCACCCCGCGGCGTCGAGGAGCCGGCCGGCCCGACCCGGATCGTACGGATAGGGGGCGATATCGGAGGCATGCGCGGCCGAGGCAGGGGTCTGATCGCTCCCGATGGGCGCCGCCAATCCATGCCAGCCGCTCTGGATCTCCGCCGATCGATCGAGCCCGTAGGCCAGAGCCTGACGAACCCGCGCATCCTGGAGCAACGGACGCCGCCTGTTGATCAGCGCCGCTTCCCAATTGGCGCTGGGCACGGGAACCACGTGCACTCTGGCCATGTGGCTCAGGGCACTGAGCGAGGTGATCGGTAGCAGCCAGGCCGCGTCCACCACATGAGTGCGGAGCGCGTTCAGGAGGGCGTTCTGGTTGGGAATGGTGCGGAACACAATGGAGTTCAGGTACGGATAGCCCAGATTCTTCTGATAATACAACGGGTTTCGTACCACGTTGATCCGATCTCCCTGGCGCACTTCCTGGAGGGTGAAGGGGCCGCTGTTCACGTTGGGAACCAGCGCGAAGCCACTCTTTGCCAAGCCTTCCGGCTTGATGAGTGACAGCGTATGGGCTGGTAGGGGCTGTAAGGCATCGGTCCAATCAGATAGAAACGGCGCGTAGGGTTGGACCAGGGTGAAACTGATACTGAGCCCATCGGCGCTGATCGTCGTGGCCTGAATCCGGTCGATTCCCAGGGTGGAGTAAGGCGACATATCGAGCTTGGGGTTCGTCCACAAACGCCAGGAGAAGTCCACGTCCCGCCCGGTAAGGGGAGTACCATCCGACCAGCGAAGCCCCTTGCGAAGGTGAAACGTGTAGACGCGGCCATCGGCGGATATTCCCCCATTATTCTGGGTGGGGACCACGGTTGCCAAACCTGGCTGGATCACGCCTTTGTTGTCGGTGTAGAACAGCGGGGCGAAGAGGGTTTGCTGCACGATCTGGGCGTAGAGTTGACTACTGAAATTAGGCAGTAATTGGTCGGGATCCACCAGGAGACCCTCTACCACGGTGCCGCCGCGGAGTGGGGACGGGACGCTTTGGGCCCCATGCCCCGCCGCGCGGCCCTGTCCCATCGATCCCCCCAGCAGGGCGCACGGCAAGAACCCACAGGCAAGGCATCGGGCCAGAAAGAAGAAACGACGCAACGCAAAACACTCCCTTACAATCCGGCCCGAGCAGACACGCTCAAACCGGCGGCAAACCATCAGGGAGTGTAGGCGAGGTATCACGATGCGTCAACCAGTCCAGAGAGATAAGAGATACAGAGCCGCCTTGGTCAGTCCTTCCAGTTTTGCTGGCCCTTGCGGTACCATGCTGACCGAGGGTGTGAATCCGCACCGGCAGTCCATCGGCCTGCTTCCGAGGTGGGGATCGTAATGGGGCATAACGGGAAAGCTTGGCTACACGAGCGCACTGGGCCTATGGCAAAGTGCGCGTGTGAGAGAAGGAGGCGTCACTCGTGAGCGAAACCAACGGGACAGGCCAATCCACGGAAAATGAGGAACCAATTCTCACGACCCGACAGGGTCACCCAGTATCCGACAATCAGAACCTGCGCACCGTCGGCAACCGCGGGCCGACCACGCTGGAGAATTATCAGTTCCTGGAGAAGATGAGCCATTTCGACCGCGAGCGCATCCCCGAACGGGTTGTCCACGCGCGCGGCGCCGGCGCCCACGGCTATTTCGAGGCATACGGCACGGTCGGGGATGAAGCGATCAGCACCTACACGCGGGCCAAACTGTTCCAGGAGCAGGGCAAGCGCACCCCGGTGTTCGTGCGCATCTCTACCGTCACGCACGGCGGCCATTCGCCCGAGACCTTGCGTGACCCGCGCGGCTTCGCCGTCAAGTTCTACACGGAGGACGGCAACTGGGATCTGGTTGGCAACAACCTCAAGGTCTTCTTTATCCGCGACGCGATCAAGTTCGCCGACTTCGTGCATTCCTGGAAGCCGGACCCCGTGTTCAATAAGCAGGATCCCCGACGCCAGTTCGACTTCGTCCGCAACTCGCCCGAAACGATGCACATGATCACCTGGCTCTTCAGTCCCTGGGGCACGCCAGCCGATTTCCGGCATATCGAGGGCTCGGGCGTCAACACCTACAAGTGGGTCAATAAAGAAGGTCAGGCGGTCCTGGTAAAATACCACTGGGTTCCCAAGCAGGGGGTCAAGAATTTGACCCAGGCGCAAGCCCAGGAGATCCAGGGCAAGAACTTCCTCCATGCCACGCAGGATCTCTACGAGGCCATCGAGCGCGGCGAGTATCCGGAGTGGGAGCTCAACGTCCAGATCATGTCGGACGATGAACACCCCGAACTCGATTTCGATCCGCTCGACGACACGAAACTCTGGCCCTACGATCAGTTCCCCATGCGCCCGGTCGGCCGCATGGTGCTCAACAAGAACCCCGAAAACTATTTCGCCGAGGTCGAGCAGGCCGCTTTCGGCACGGGCGTGCTGGTGGATGGCCTCGATTTCTCGGACGACAAGATGCTCCAGGGCCGCACCTTCTCCTACAGTGATACGCAGCGCTACCGCGTCGGACCAAACTACTTGCAACTGCCGATCAACCAGCCCAAGACGCAGGTGGCCACGGGCCAGCGCGATGGTCAGATGACCTACTATGTCGATGGTCTTGCCGAGGGCGCCAATCCGCACGTCAACTATGAGCCGAGCAGCATGCCGCGCGCCCCACATGAGGCGGCCCCAGCGGGCCGGCCCCATACGCCGTATATCGCGGGCAACCTCGTCCGGCAGCCGATCGACCGGACGAATAACTACAAGCAGGCCGGCGAGCGCTACCGCACCTTCGAGCCGTGGGAGCGCGACGAGTTGATCAACAATCTGGTGGGTGCCCTGAAGCAGTGCGATCGAGACTGTCAGGAGCACATCGTGTGGCACCTCTCGCAGTGCGATGCCGATTACGGCAAGCGGGTCGCCGAGGGTGTCGGACTCTCACAGCCTGCCCCGGCGGCGCAGGCCGTGCCGGCGCGATAAGACAACATCAAGCTGGCGCCAAGGGAAGTAGTTCAGGGACAGGGGGCAACGGTCATCTTGTCCCTGGCCTCGTGGCGGTACAGGAGGTTGATCCCGGGGGACTGAGCGTACCCATAATGAGAAGCGGTCCCGAGGCTCGGGATCTTCCGAGCCGCGTCTTGCGAGTGGTACCGCGCTGGTGTACTATGCAGGGACGGACCCTGGAAAGCAGGGAGCAGTAGGTCATACTTTATGGCAGAGAGCCGGCGGTTGGTGCGAGCCGGCAGTGATGACCGAACTCGCCCGGCAGGGGGAGACCGGCGGCGAATCCGCCCTCGGCCACGGCTGACGCCCGGTACCGCGTTACGCGAGAGGACGGCGCCGAGCGCCGTCAAGCGGGGTGGTACCGCGGGGGTTTGCCTCCCGTCCCCGGCATGTGCCGGTGGGCTGGGGGCTTTTTGTTTGCGCGAGAATACATGGCCGCGGCGATAGGGCCGCCAGGGCCTTCGACGCGGTGAGGAGTAGCAGGCAGGTGGCACACTACGATACCAGGGCGATCGAGGAGAAATGGAATCGGCGCTGGGAAGAGACCGGCATCTATCGGGTGGATCTGGCGCATGCCAAACGGCCCTTCTATAACTTGATGGAATTCCCGTACCCTTCTGGTGAGGGCCTCCATGTCGGTCACGTCTACACCTACTGCGGGGCCGACACCTACGGGCGCTTCATGCGGGCCCAGGGTCATGATGTCTTCCAGCCCATGGGCTTCGACTCCTTCGGTATCCACAGCGAGAACTATGCCTTGAAGCTGGGGATCAACCCCATGCGGCTCACCGATCGCACGGTGGAGCGCTTCCGCGAAACTCAGATGAAACGCCTGGGCACCATGTGGGACTGGTCGCACGAGGTGATTACCAGCCATCCCAATTACTATCGCTGGACCCAATGGGTCTTCCTGCAAATGATCAAGGCCGGGATGGCCTATAGGGCCAAGGCGCCCGTCACCTGGTGCCCGACCTGCCTCACCGTGCTGGCCAACGAGCAGACCGAGGAGGAGAATGGCGAGACAGTCTGCGAACGCTGTCACACGCCAGTAGTGCAGCGAGAGATGGAGCAGTGGTTTTTTAGGATCACCGCCTACGCTGACCGCCTGATCGATAATCTGCGCGACCTGGATTGGCCGGAGCTGAGTAAAACCCTGCAAACCGAATGGATTGGCCGCAGCACCGGCGCCGCCATCACCTTCGCCATCGCGGGCTCCGAACGCTCGTTTACCGTATTCACCACCCGGCCCGATACGATCTTTGGCGCCACGTACTGTGTGCTGGCTCCCGAGCACCCCCTGGTCCCGGCCATCGTCAGTCCCGAACAGGCCGGGGCGGTGAATGCCTACCTGGCGGAAGTGGGTCGGAAGAGCGAACGCGAACGCACGACCGAGAAGGAGAAGACCGGCGTCTTCACCGGCGCCTATGCGATCAATCCGGCCATTGGCCAGCCGATTCCAATTTGGATCGCCGACTATGTGCTGGCCCACTACGGTACCGGGGCGATCATGGCCGTCCCCGCGCATGACCAGCGGGACTTTGAATTCGCCCGCAAGTTCGAGCTGCCGATTGTCCTGGTCTATCAACCGGATGGTGAGACGATCGACCCCATTACCATGCCCCAGGCGCTCCCCGATCACTCCGGTACGATTATCAACTCCGGCCCCTTCAACGGCCTGCGGAGCGAGGAATCGGTACTCCCCCGTTTCATCACCTGGCTGGGCGAGCGCGGAGCCGGCGAGCCGCGGACCACTCTCCGCCTGCACGACTGGCTGATCTCCCGCCAGCGCTACTGGGGACCGCCCATTCCGGTGATCTATTGTCCCAAGGACGGCATCGTACCGGTGCCCGAGGCAGATTTGCCGGTGCTCCTGCCCGAGATCGAGGAGTTCCGTCCCACCGGGACCGGAGTGGGACCCCTGGGCGCTCTGGAGGATTGGGTGAATGTGCCGTGCCCGGTGTGCGGCGGACCAGCCCGGCGGGAGACCGATGTCTCCGACACTTTTCTCGATTCCGCCTGGTACTTCCTGCGCTACCCTTCCACCGAGTGGGACGACCGGCCTTTCGACCCGGAGCGGACCAAGAAGTGGCTGCCGGTGAACATGTACATGGGTGGAATCGAGCATGTGCGCCGCCATCATCTGTATGCCCGCTTTACCACCATGGTCCTGCATGACCTGGGCAGCCTCCCCTTCGAGGAGCCTTTTACCCGCCTGCGCCTGCATGGGCTGCTCCTGGTTCTGGAGGAGGAGCGGATCACTGATCCGGACACCGGCGAGGAAAAGGTCGTCCAGACCGTCCAGAAGATGAGCAAGAGCCGGGGCAACGTGGTCAATCCGGATGAGTATATCGAGCGTTACGGGGCCGATGTGCTGCGCCTCTATCTCCTGTTCGCCGGCCCGTATCAGGAGGGCGGCGTGTTCAGCGACCGGGGAGTGGCGGGGATCTCTCGCTTCGTCACCCGTCTCTGGTCACGCCTGGAGGAGATCGACGCGCACACGGCGCCGGGTGGGGCGGACCGCGAGTGGGAGCCTATCCTGCATCGGACGATCAAGCGGGTAGGCGACGATATCGCGGCCCTGAAGTTCCACACGGCGATCGCCGGGTTGATGGAACAGCAGAACTACCTGAACGACCACTGGGAATCGGCCTCACCGGTGCAGCGGCGGGAGGCCCTGCGCGTAACCGCGCTGCTGCTGGCCCCGCTCGCCCCACACCTGGCCGAGGAGCTGTGGGAGCAACTGGGAGGGGCGTACAGCGTGCATTCCCAGCCGTGGCCGGTATGGAGCGTCGAGAAGGCCCGCGCCCGCGCCATCACGGTGGTGGTGCAGGTGAACGGGAAGCTGCGCGACAAGCTGGAGTTGGCGCCGGATGTAACCGAGGAAGAAGCGGTGGCGCGGGCGTTGGTGAGCGAAAAAGTGCGGAGCGCCATCCAGGGGAAGACCATCCGCCACCGGGTCTTCGTGCCCGGTAAGCTGGTGAATCTGGTGGTGGGGTAGAGAAAGGTACTCGATCCCAGTGGGATCGAATCGGCACAGAGATCCAAAGTGCCGAATGGTGCTCCTTTAATTCAAGCCCCAGCCGGAGCGGCGGGGCCCGCGCAAGGTAGGAGAACCAGAACCATGCCTTGCGCTCACCCCTTGACTTATAGAAGGGTCACTATCCGGGCGCGTTTGTTTAGCTCCGCAACTCAATACCCTGCTGGCCCGGCTCGAAGGTATTGCCATGCACTCCCGACGCATTTTTCCTCAGAATGCTGATCGCCGGGCCGTGGTCATCGTGGAACGCGCAGCCGGTGATAGTGGGTGTCGTGCTGTCGTCGGCCCAAATGCCGATACGGGTAGCCTGCGCGAAGACGCTGCTGGTGACGTGGATGTTGGCGCCCCCGGTCAGCGAAAGCATGCCGTTGGCGCCGCCATTGGCGCTCCCGTAGAACAGCCGCACGTGATCCAGCACGCCCCCCGCCGCGCCAGCCCCGTCGAACTTCAGGTACTGCCAATCGCCTGGCTTGGGCTGCCAGGTTGCCACGGTGGCGGCAGGCGTCGTGGGCGGGGGCGGAGCGCTGGTGACGAGGATCGGGGCCGCGTCGGTACCGCGCGCGGTGAACGTCCCCTGGGCCAGCAAGTAGGCGCCCGGTTCCATCTCCAGCACCGTGCCCGGCGCGATCGTGAGCGTCACGCCGCGGATGAGGGTAATGCCCCCCGTCAGTTCGTAGGGCACGTCCGACCGCTCCCAGCTCGCGTCGTGGCTGATCGTTCCCGCGACGTGTACTCCGCGCTGGTTCGGGCCGTAGCTTGCGCCCGTGATCAGCCCCAGGTCGTCCACCGGCCCGTCCACCGCGTAGCCGCCCAGCCCGGCGAAGACGCAGGTGGCGATCGTCGGACGGGTCGCGGAGTCAGCCCAGATGCCGGTGCGGGTACCCTGCGAGAAAACGCTGTTGGTGACGTGGATGTTGGCGCCTCCGGTCAGCGAAAGCATCCCATTGGCCCCGCCGTTGGCGCTGCCGTAGAACAGCCGCACATGGTCCAGCACGCTCCCCGCCGCCCCCGCCCCGTCGAACTTCAGGTACTGCCAATCTCCTGGCTTGGGCTGGGCCGCGGCACTGGTGAGTATGATTGGGTCCGCGGCGGTGCCGCGGGCGATGAGCGTCCCCTGCACGAGCAGGTAGGCGCCTGGCCCCATCTCCAGCATCGTACCTGGCGCGATCGTGAGCGTATTGTTAGCCGGCAGAGTCACGCCACCGCGCAGGAGGTAGGGTCCTCCAGACCAGACGGTGCTGGTGAGCGTACCGGTCACCGTGATGGTCGGGGTAGCAGCGGGCGGCGGCAGGGGAGCCGCCGTGACCACGCCGGCGGGCAAGTTTAGCACCGGCGGCACCGCCGCCGGAGTCGTGTTCGGCAGGTTGCTGATCCAGGCGAGGACCGTGTTGAGGTTGACCGGCTTCGGCGGACTGGGAGGTCGGTTCAGCGGTACGGTGCTCTGCTGGCCGGCGCCCACTAACACTGGGGCGCCTTTGTTGCTCACCTGTACCTGACCTTCGATCACCGTCACCACAGCGGCTTTTGTCCTGGGATCGACCTTGACATCCAGTCGTGTCCCCTTGGTCGCCGCCACCGCGGTGCCGACCTGCACCTGATGGCTTGCCGCGCCATGCACCACCTCCAGAAACAGCTCGCCTTTGGCCAGGGTGGCATGGAGCGGATCCTTGATCAACACGTCAGTATTGGCGTTCAGGTCCACGAGCGTGCCGTCACGCAGCCCAAGCGAGGCGTATTGTGCCTTCCCGGTCAGGGCATGGTAGCGCTCGAGCAGATCCGTGCCTACCGCGCCGGGACGGGGGCGGGCTTTCGGAGCAAGCACGCTCACGCCGCGCTTGATCGCCACTACGGTGGCTGGGGAACCCGGCACGACGGGGACCGCGCGCGAGGCCGCGGTGTAGCCGCGCGCGCTGACCTGCACCAGCGCCGTACCGGTGCTCATTGCGCGAACGGTAAGCGTGACTATGCCCCGCACCGCGGTCGCGGCCACCGGTTGGCCCACGCCGGTGATGCTGACCGCGACGCGGGCGACCAGCTTCCCTTTCGTATCGGTGACGCGAATCCGCAGGGGCACGTCACGTCCGATCTTGATCCGTGGCGGCTGCACGGACACGGTGAGCCGCGGCGTCGCTGGGGCGTTTTTGGGCGTGCCGCCCGCCTGGGCGCGGTACGCTTCCACAGAGGATGGCAGAATCAGGGACACGATCGATACACAGGCCAGGAGCACGACGAAGGCCGCTGAGACACGCTGGCGCATGCAATTCCTCCACATAGGGATCTCCCGCGACGCCCGTGCGGAACACAGGCACATGTATGACGACTGGGATAGATTTTGTACCCTACAGGCGGGCACGACTCGCTGTCAAGCAGCCACGGTTCGGAAGGTCGGCGGCGACGGCCGCGAACTCCTGACTTGCGTCCTCCCGCACATGGCCAGCGGCCACCCCAAACAGACCCTCTGGCTCCTCCTGGCCGCCTTCCCATGCAGTGAGTAATTCAGGATAGGGGAGAGATACCGAACACACGGATGTGCGCGGCCCGCCCGTGGCGATGCGCGTGGGCGTGAGGATGAGCGAGGACAACATCGGTGTGTATTGTCGGGATGAACGGGACGAGCGCCACAAGCGCCGCCAGGATGGTGGCTGGCGTATAAGTTGGATAGAAGATCGGGAGGATCGGGGGGCGCGAATGCGCTTCTTACCCTACAAGGAGGTGCAAGCGGTGTCAAGATACCAAGACGGACATGAGACCGGACCCAGCCGTGATCAGCGCCCGCGCGGTAGGTCTGCTAGCGGATGTGGGTGCCGCGCGCCCGCGGACGAGGCGCTCGTGTCCAGCGCGTCGAGCAGGGCCTGGGTGCGCGCCGCTTCTAACCGGAGACCATGCTGGTGTTGCAAAGCGAGCGATGCGGCGAGCCTGGCCCGCGCCCTCTTCTCGTCCCCTTCCAAGAGCGCGCACTGGCCGAGCAGGCGCCGGGCCAGGCTCTCCTCGCGCCGCTGTTTCTCCGGACCGGCTACGGCAAGCACGCTCTCGGCGACGTCCGCCGCCGCGCGCGCGTTGCCGCGCGCGAGATAAGACGCTGCTGTCAGGAGGCGCAGGTCGAGCCCCGACCAGACGGTGCCTCCGGCGCCAATTGCCCGTTGCGCTCGCTGGATCAGCGCGTCCGCTACCCGTAGATAGCGTGCCGGGAGCGGCCTCCTTTCAATGGACAGGTGAATACGCCCGCGCATCAGCAGTTCGTCTGCCTCGAACTCCGGGAAAGCCGTGAGGCGGCTAGCGCGGCGAGCGCGGCGGCAGCAGTGCAGAGCATCGGTAAGGCGTCCTTGCTCGACGCGTATGGCCGCCAGGGCCACCCAGGCTTTGGCGAGACCCTGATGGTCGCCCACGAGCTCGAAGCCGGTGAGACTCGCCTGAACTCCCTGCTCGGCGCGGTCCGGATCACCCTGATGCAGAGCCACGCGCGCGAGATCGATCTGGACGTACGCCTCGCCATGACCGTCTCCCAATTGCCGATAGGCGTCCAGGGCCTGCTTGTAGTAGGCAGTCGCGTCGTCGAGCGCGGCGCGGCCAAGGGCAACGTGGCCGAGGTTATTCCAGGCGTAGGCACTACTGTGCCGATCACCGATCTGCTCGAAGAGGGCAAAGGCACGGCGGAAATAGTCGTCCGCCTGCGTAAAGCGACCGCGATCGAGAGCCAGCAGCCCTATATTGTTCCAGCAGCCCGCAATGCCATGCTGATCGCCGATCCGCTCCCGCACGCGCAGGCTTCGGCGATGGAACTCTTCTGCCTCGTCGGTCGCGCCCCGCCGCCGTGCCACCAGCGCCAGTCTACTCCAGCATGCCGCAACAGTATGCTGATCGCCCAGCCGCTCCGCGATCTCCATACCACGGTGGATGCGCTCGTCCGTAGCGGCGAGATCGCCCTGCCGGTACGACACCTGCGCAAGGCTATTCCAGCAGGCGGCGAGCGCCTGCTGGTCGCCTTCGGGGCCTGACAGTCCGGCAAGAAGCGCCAGGCTCCGCTGGAGTAACGGCTCCGCGCATGCCAGGTCACCGCGCGTGGCGGCAACCGCGCCAAGGAGCTGGAAGGCATGCCCGCATGCGCGCTGCTCCTTCGCGTCATCCAGCAGCGCGAGGGCCGCGTTCGCCTCCGCCTCCGCCGCCTCGAAGTCGCCGCGACGGAGGCACACCTCGCCCCTCTCCAGCGCAAGCGTGGCGCGAAGCGCGGGCGGCGCGCCATCGACGCCCGCCAACTCATCCTCCGCGGCTTGCAGCATCTCGAGCGCGCCCGCATAGTCGCCCCGCTTCAGGCAGGCGACACCCTCCTTGCGGCGCAGCGTGAGCCGGCGTTCGATGTCGCGCTCCCGCGCCCTCGCCCGCGCGAAGTCGGCTTGTGCTACCACGAAGTCACCCGCCAGCAGCCGCTGGTCGCCCAGCTTCTCGTCCAGGCGTGGCAGGGCATCATCGGAGGTGTCGGCTTCGGCCTGGAGGAACTCCTCCCGCGCCCGCTCGTAGTAGCGGAGCGTGGATTCTTGCGCGTAGAGCACCGCCGCGCGGTCGCCAGCCTGTTCCAGCCACCGCGCCGCCTTTCCGTGCTCGTCGGTGCGGGCGTAGTGGTAGGCGACCCGCTCCACATCCGGCGACCCGCCTGTCGCGCCGCGGGCCGCCAAGGCGGCCGCGGCCCTGGCGTGCAACCGCCTGCGCTGGCCCGGCAGCAACTCATCATACAGCGCACGGCACAGCAGTGCGTGCGTCAACGCATAGCTGCCAGCGCCTCGCCGATCCTCATCCAGCAGGCGAGCCGCCACGGCGTCGTCAAGCAGTTGCTCGCACGCGGTACGCTCCTGCCCTACGATCTCGGCCAGCAGCGCGATCTCGAAGCGGTCGCCGAGCACAGCGCCGGCGCGCAGCAAGGTACGACAGGCGATGCCAAGCCGGTCGAGACGGCGCGTGAGCGTCTGACGGATTGTGTGCGGCAGGCTGCGTTCGCCCGCCAGGATCGCGTCCAGCGTACTGCCGGCCGACACGTCTCCCGCGTCCCCGGACTCGTGCCGAAGCAGCGCCAGCAGTTCGGTGATGAAGAATGGATTCCCATGGCACTGGGATTGCAGCATCCTTACCCGCGGTTCGGGCAACGGGAATCCCAATTCCTCTTGAGCGAGGGTCGCGACCTCAGCAGGGGAGAGGCCCAGCAGTTCGATGTTCCGCAGCGTGCCGTCGCGCAGGCCATCGAGGATCATAGCGCGCAGGGGATGATCCTCCGGCACGTCGTCGCGCGCGGCGCAAAGCAGGACTACGCGCAGGTCGCGGCAACGGCGCATCAAAAATGCCGCCAGCCCACGCGATGAGCTGTCCGCCCAGTGCAGATCGTCAAGCACCAGCAGCAACGGTCGCTGCTCGCTCGTCGCGGCCAGCAGGGTGCGTAGTGCCGTCGCCAGGCGCATACGTTCGGCACCGGGCTGTTCTAGTGCCCGAGGGGTCGCGATCCCGAGCATGGCGGTCAGTTCGGGCAAGATGGTGACGAGCGCCTCCGCGCCCAGCAACTCCCGGCGGAGCAGTTTTGTCGGCCGATCGCGCACGTAGCCCCTGAATGCCTCGGCGATCGGCGCGTATGGCAGATCTTGCTCACCCTCGGCGGCTCGCCCCCAGAGGATGCGGAAGCCGAGCAAGGCGGCGCTCAATGCCGCCTCCTCGGCCAGACTGGTTTTGCCCATCCCGGCGTCCCCAGAGACCAATAGGGCACTGCCGCGCCCGTCACGCGCTGCTAGCAACGCATCGCGTATCCGAGCGAGATGTACCTCGCGGCCGACGAGCGAGCGCGATGCCTGGGGAGATTCCTCGTGCTGGGCCGGAAACGCTCGCGCCGATCGCGCCAGGCGCCTGCGAGCAGGCAGCTCTCCTCCTTGCAGGGAAAGGGCCAGCGCCTGGGTTTCGGCGGATGGGCGGGCGCCCACCTCAGCGCGCAACGCGGCCTTAAGGGCGCCGTAGATGCGCAGCGCCTCACCACGCCGTCCCTGCCGGCTCAGCACGTGCATCAGGCGGCGTGCCGCCTCCTCTTGCGCGGGATCGGCGACGAGGAGCCTTCCAAGCGTCATTGCGGCCTGTTCATACTGCCCATGCCGCACCTGTGCCTCGCTAAGGGCGAACAGGGCGCCGTGCCAACGCAGGCGCAGTGCTTCGCGTGGCACCACGCACCAGGGCGCCGAGTCGTCGGGAAGGAGGTCGCCCCCGTAGATGCTCGCCGCTGAGGCCAGCGGCATCAACGGATCATCGGCGGTCGCGGCACCATCGAGGGCGGCGGCGAAGGCGAACAGATCAACCCAGTCCTCATCGGTTAGGTGCAGGTAAAACGTCTCGTATTCCAGGGTGATGTACCGGGAACGGCCGCCGGGCGGCAATCCCGGCTCGAGGATCCGACGGAGGGTGTGGATAGCTGTACTGAGCGACTGCCGGGTGGATTCGGTGTCCTGGTCAAGGCCGATGTCCAGGGCAAGTCTTTCGCGAGGCAGACTCCGGCCTTCCGCCAGCAGCAACCGCTTGAGTACCGCGGCGGCTAACTGTCGTCGCCACCCGGTGACCACCACGCCGCCACGTTCTAGGCGAAAGCCGCCCAGCAGCCAGATGCGGAGTCCCGTGGACAGCCCTGGAGCGGCTGAGATGGATTGTGAGAAAGGAATTACGCCATCGCTCCCCATGCCCTTTGGTTGGGGAGTCTCTCCCTGGTCTCGTGGGCACATAACCATCTCATCGGGCGACGCCTGCTTGTCAAGGATGAGATCGGCACCCGCCCCGGCAGGTTCGAGGGTAGCGCCGGACGCCGCGTCAAGCGGCCGCTCCTTGCCAATATACCGGGAGTAGGTGCGGCCATCGCTCCGTTCGATGGCGTACCAATAGGGACCGTGCCCTGGGCCGCCCGCGCAACGTTGGCAGTTGGGCTTGCCGCAACGACGATACTGTTGCCGGTAGCGCGGCATCAGGAAACACCCCTAAGCGCATATCTACGTGATGCAACGACGACGGCGTATTGGGTGGCGGTACAACCTGCCAGATTGAGATCAACGTACACGACAATATCGCTTATCGCAAGACTAGGGGCCGGTTTAGCCCGTTATCTTGTGCTCCTGCCCAGACAGGATGACTGCTCCTCGCACATTGCCCATACCGCGACACAAGACGGCACAAGACCGCGGCCATCATGGTAATGGCATGGTAATCCTTGGGTGGCAGAATAACGACAGGTTGAGGAAACGCCCAGCGCAACGTCTCACGCGAGAACGCATGGACAGCCGTGAGAGCGAGCGAATGCCCTGGATGAGTATAGAGAACGCACGCCACGGAAGGAACACCTGCGTCATGGCTGGCGTAAGGAAGGAAGATCAGGAATGAGCGACGGTTATCGCGATCTCATCGATCGTTTTCTCGATCGCATCGCAAGCGACCCTCCCTTCCGCCAACTTTTGCGCGACGACCCCTACCTGGCGCTCGAATCGTCGGGATTCGCTCGCCAGGTTGAAGAACTCCAGCAGGAGGGCTGGCAGGAAGCCGACGTGATGGGCTACGGCGCCTGCGTCGATACCTGCTTCAATTCATGGTCCTGCCTCAGCGGCAGTTGCTACGTGACTATCTGAAGGGAGAGTGGAGCACATGGCTGCTGACGCGGTACAGGCTGACGGGGGAGTGGATCAGTCGTTCCTGTCATTGCTTACCGAACTGGGCGCGAGTCCGCGGGCGGAGCCACGGGATGCGTGGGCCACGCCCATGGCCGATCCCGCGGGGCCGTGGCTGCGCATGATCCCTGCTTGTGCCGTGTCGCCCGAGCAGGGATGGAAGCTGCACGTTTCGGCGAGCGAAGCCACGGCAAAGGCTGTCCTCGGGCGTGCGGTTCCGGTGCTGCTTGCGCACGGCGCCAATTTCAAGGTCGCCAGTTCGCCGCGGGCGCTTCACTCCCTGAACACGGGCGAGGCCGGCATGAGCCAGATCGGCAAGTTCATCACCGTGTACCCGGGCGACGATGCGCAGGCGGTACGCCTGGCGAGTGCGTTGCACGAGGCCACGCAGGGACTTGCCGGGCCGCCGATCCCCTCCGATCGCCCGCTGGCGCCGGGGAGCCTTGTACACTACCGCTACGGCGGCTTCGGCGGGCGCTACATGCAGACACCGCTTGGCGAAATCGTGCCGGCGTTGCTTGCCGTTGACGGCACGCTTGTGCCGGATCGGCGGTTGGCCAGCTACCAATGTCCCCACGGTATCGAGGATCCTTTCCTGGCAGCTGGGGTCGCCACGCCGACGCCCGCCCCGACGCGCCTGATCGCCGAACGCTATCTCACCGTGGCCACGCTCCACCGCTCTCCGCGCGGCACGGTACACCTGGCGCTGGACCTGGATCACGGCCGCCGGTGCGTACTGAAGCGAGCGTATCCCGCTGCCGCGCTCGGACAGAACGGGCAGGATGCACGGGCGCGATTGCGGCATGAGGCCGGCGTGCTCGGGTGTCTGCCGGTGGGCATCGGACCTGCCGTCTACGACCTACTTGAGGACGGCGAGGATCTGCTGCTGGCGATGGAGGACGTCGAGGGGATCACGCTGGAGGCATACCTCAGCGGGCAACTGATGCAGGGCATCCTGCCGAGCGGCGAGGATATCGTCAGGCTGGGTCGCCAGCTCACCGCGGCGCTCGGCGCGGTGCATGCCGCCGGATTCGTCTACCGGGATCTTAAGTCGCCAAATGTCATCGTGCTGGGCGATGGGAACCTGCGCCTGATCGACTTTGAACTCGCGTACCGCGTCACCGCCGAGGAGCAACCACATGGGCTGGGCACGCGTGGATATATGTCGCCGCGGCAGGCCGAGGGGCTATCGCCTGCCGTCACCGACGATGTGTACGCGCTGGGCGCGCTGCTGTTCTTGCTGGCGACGGGCGCCGATCCCTCGCTCGCCCCCCGGCCCGACCGCTTGCTGGACCGCCCACTGTCACTCTTGAATCCCGCCGCGCCCGCGGCCTTGGAGCCGCTGATCGCGCGCTGCCTGGCGCGCGACGCGTCCGATCGCTATCAGTCGATGAGCGCGCTCAACGCGGTGCTGGGCGAGATCGGTCTTGTGGCGCCCACGGCGTCGACTTTCGGCGAGGGAGCGTGGGAGGATGTGCGGCGGCGCGCGGGGGAGATGGCAGGGCGATTAGGGGACACCCTCTGCGCCATGAGCGTCCCGGCTCCCGAGGGTACGGGCCGCGCCTGGCACGGCAGTCACCAACTCGGCTCGGGAGTGCGTTCGCGCGACATCAATACCGGGGCCGCGGGCTCACTCCTCGCCCTGGCCGAGATCGCCGGGGCCCGCGGCGAGGCGCGGCACCGGGGGATGGTGGCCGAAGCGGCGCGCTGGCTCCGCGTAGCGCCGCACCTGGGCGAGCAGCCGCTGCCCGGCCTGTATGTGGGAGAGGCGGGCGTCGGCGCGGCCCTGCTGCGTGCGGGCCAGGTGCTCGGCGACCCGGAATTGATCGCGGCGGCCGAGGCGCGCGGGCGCTGGATCGCCGGTCTGCCCTATGGGGCGCCCTTCGCCTCGCCGGATCTCTTTAATGGCGCCGCGGGCAGGCTCCGGTTCCATCTGTTGCTCTGGGATGAGACCGCGGGCGACGAGCACCTGGCGGCGGCGAGGTCCGCCGGAGAGGCAGTGCTTGACGCAGCCGAGTGGATCGGCGACGAAGGCGATGCGTGCCGCTGGCCGTTCCCCGACGGGTACGAGGGGCTGAGCGGCCATGCCTATCTGGGCTACGCGCATGGGGCGGCCGGGATCGCGGATGCCCTGCTTGATCTCTACGAGGCGACGCGCGAGGAGCGTTTTCGGGCCGCGGCGGTTGGAGCGGCGCGCTGGCTGCTGGGGCTGGCGCGGCCGGCGCTGGTCGATGGCACCGGGTTGGATTGGCCAGGTGTTGAAAATGGACCGGCGGGGAGGCTCTGGTGCCACGGCGCGTCTGGCATCGCGATCCTGTTCTTGCATCTGGCGCGACTGGATGCGCTGCCCGGCGCCTGGGAGGTCGCGCGGCGGGCGGCGCGCACCGCGGGCATGGGGGCGCGCGCGACCAGCCCGGTGCAATGTCACGGGTTGGCGGGACAGATCGAGACCTTGCTGGACGTTGCGGCTGCCGGCGATCCGCGGTCGGGTGAGGATGCAGCTCAGCTAGCCGTGTTGTTGGCAGCGTTCGCCGTAGAACGCGATGGCCTCCTGGTCTTTTCATCGGAATCGCCGACGATCTTCACGCCCGACTATATGGTCGGCTACGCGGGCGTGGCCGCGTGTCTCCTCCGCCTGTCCGATCCGGGTAGACCGCGGCAACTGAGCCGCGCGGGATTTCGCTACCGGCCTGCCTAGCGTGCTCGAGGGGCAGAGCTATCGAAAGGGGGTGATCGCTTCAGGGGTCGCGCATAACCGATGGGCAGAATGTTGGGGATAGCAACGTCGCATAGGAGAAAAGGAGTAGCAGATGAGCACGGTGTCACCACAGGAGTTCGAGCAGATCCGCGGCAAGCTGGACGCGGTCGTGGCGCGGGCGCGGTCGGACCAGGGCTTCCGCGGCCAACTGATAAGCGATCCGGAGGCGACGCTGAAGTCGGCGGGGGTACCGGAGGTAGCGATCCCCGACTTCATGCGCGAGGAGGGTCTGGGCGGCGAGGTAGCCGGCTATGAACGATGCATGATCAGCTGCCTGTTTACCTCCAGATGCAGCCTCACGGTCGGGTAAGCGCATGGACGCACGGATGTACGGGCGCCTGGAGGACCGGGCGATCGGCGTGGTGGGGGTATGGGATCCGCTCACGGTCACGCACCGGGCGCTGTTCGAGCAGGTGCGGTGCCAGGCCGCGCGGCGGGGGCTGTCCTCGCTGGCGGTGGTGATCGACCCCGATCCGGCCCGGTTTGTCTGGAACCGCGAGCTGTGGCCGGTGTTCAATGACGTACATACACGCGCACAATTGCTGAGGGCACTAGGGATCGACGCCGTGCTCCACCTGCGCTTCCGCAAAGGCGACATCGCCACGGGGGCGCGCGAATTCTTCGACCTGGTCGGGAAGCATGCGGAACTTGCCGAACTGTGGCTGGGCGCCAAACAGTCGCTCGGCCGCGGACCCAACGGATCGCAGGAGATGGTTGCCGAGCTTGCGGCGGAGCGGGGTATCGCCGTACATCTGCTCCCGCCTCCCGCCGCGGAGCGGGCGGAAACATCCGGCAACCCCGCCGCTCATCCCATCGAGGTGCGCGCGCGCCTGGCGGAGGGCCAGATCGTGGCCGCCAGCATGGCGGTCGGACGCGTACCGGTGCGTCGCCGCCCGCGCGGGGCCACGCTGCGCATGGCCTGGGCGCCGGGCTCCTACCAGGCCCTTCCGCTCGCTCACCCCGCGGCACAGCCCACCGGCGCGGCGATCGAGGTTTTCCTGGTCGATGTGGGCAGCGGTTGGGCTGATCTGCACTGGCCGGATCGGCGCATACCCTACTTGGCCTTCCAGGCCGGGCCAGGGGACCACGCGCGCGCCCATCTCGCCTCCGCTTGAAACGGCGGCATGTCGGATGGGAACATCCGCCGGAAACGTAGCAACACGAAGAAAGGTAGGCCCAACGATGAGCATGAATCCGCAAGACATCCAGGAACTGCGCGCCAAGGCCGAGACGGTGATCAACCGCGCCAAGTCGGACCCGGCGTTTCGCGAGCAGCTAAAGGCCGATCCCACGGCGACGTTCGAGGCGGCCGGCATCCCCAGTGATGCCGCCCAGGAACTGGCACAGGAGAGCGATGGCGAGGTGCGGGGATACGCAAGGTGCCTGGCCACCTGCTGGTTCACCGAGTGCGCCATCACGCGGCTCTAAGACATGTCTGTTACGGGCCATATGCATGGCCGCTGAACCGGTCAGAACCACGGATGGGCAAGCCCCTGAGGCTATGAGGAATTGTAGGAAAAGGAGTTACGGATGAGCACGGTGTCACCGCAAGAGTTCGAACAGATCCGCGGCAAGTTGGACGTGGTCGTGGCGCGGGCGAAGTCGGACCAGAGCTTCCGCGACCAACTCACGAGTGATCCGGAGGCGACGTTGAAGTCGGCGGGGGTGCCGGAGGTGGCGATCCCCGACTTCATGCGCGAGGAGGGTTTGGGTGGCGAGGTGGCCGGCTATGCACGATGCATGATCAGTTGCCTGTTCACCTCCACCTGCAATCTCACGGTCGGGTAAACGGGTCACACGATCAACATGCCCTATCTGGTGTTCCGGGCTGAACCGGAAACAAGTCATCCGTCCTCCTCCCCTGTGCCCAAGACGTGGGCATGCTGAGTGGGAGCACCCGGCGAAACGAGAGTAGTACGAAGAAAGGTAGCTACAGCGATGAGCACGAATCAAGACATCCAGGGTCTGCGCGCCAAGGCCGAGACGGTAATCGACCGAGCCAAGTCCGACCCAGCGTTCAGGGAGCAGTTGAAAGCCGATCCCACCGCCGCGTTCGAGGCGGCCGGCATCCCCAGCGACGCCGCCCAGGAGCTGGCACAGGAGAGCGGCGGCGAAGTGCGGGGCTACGCGATGTGCATTGTAGCCACCTGCTGGTTCACCGAGTGCGCTATCACCCGGCTGTAACGTCGACCGGCCGCGTGCCATAGACGCACGAGCATACGCGCCCGATAGCCCTGGGGCAACAGTCTCAGGGCTACCGGGCATCGCGCGTAGTATGATAGGCACATCAGATAGCTGGGGATCGTTGTGTGGCCCACGGGTGGCACCGGGATAGCAGCGACAGCCCACCAGACAGGCGGAGTTCGATGAGAGACACGCTGGAGAAGGAGAAGAGCGCCGGCCAGGGCTGGCGCGACGTGCAGGGAAAGTACGCGACCATTCGAGTGCAAGAGGGCTCCTATGCGGCCAAGCAGGCTCCCTCGGTTGCGCGCGAGGCGGACGCGGCGATTGAGGTGTGCCGGCGACTGCTCGAGCCGCCGCAGACCGCGGACGATCGGGTCATTCTTTACCTGAGCGATCCGCTGGCGGCGCTCCCGGCGGCGGCATCCACCGGGCTTCCCGGGCAGCGGGCGGCAGGCATGGCGATCATATGCCTGATCAGCCCGGAACAGCCGGACGCGGGAATCGTCCAGGCGCTCGTGTACCATCTGGCGTCGCGCTGGTTCGGGGAGCAAGCGGGATCCGCCACGCTCTTCCTGGATGGTCTCGCGGGGATCGTCGCGGGACGTAGCGGTGGCGGCCCGGCCCTCAACGACACGGTAGCCTGGGTCCGCGAGCGGCTTCGGTCCGGCCAGATGCTCTCCATCCTGCCCGCGGATGCGGCGCATCTGGAGGGTGATGCCCGTGCCGCCTACCTGAACGCGGCAACCACCTTTGTGGCCTACCTGCTGGAAGCGTTCGGGAGCACGCCGGTCGCCACGCTACTCCGCACCTACGACGCCACCCGGCCGGATCAGGCCGTCAACGGCGCCTTCCAGCGCCCGCTCGGCGCCCTGGAAGAGGCTTGGCGCGGAGCGATGAGCAAGCAGGCATCGGGCGGCGCCTTCAGCACGTTCTTCGGGTATCTCCTGCCGTTCTTCCGGCCGCACTGGAAGCGCGAGGTCGAGATTATCGTGCTGATGCTGCTCGGGCTCACCTATACGTTGGCGATCCCGCTCTCGGGTAAATACCTGATCGACACGGTGATCCCCAGCCGCGACCTCGGGCGCCTGGCCGCCTTTACCGCGGCGCTGGTTGGTGTCTATCTCCTGAATATGCTGGTCGGCGTACGGCGAGTCTATGTCAATACCCTGGTGAACCAACAGGTGCTGCTGGCCCTGCAGGAGCGGATGTTCTCGCGCCTGCAGCGGCTCTCACACGCCTTTTACGGCAGAGCCAAGGTGGGCGACATTATGGCCCGCTTCTCCAGCGACATGCAAGTGGTGCAGGGCGCGCTGTCACAGGCGTCCGGAGTTGGCTTCTATCAGACGCTGGTCGCGATAGCGGCATCGATCACCATCGTTACACTCAGCCCGCTGCTTGCGGTGCTCTGCCTGCTGGTGCTGCCACTGTTCGTGCTCAGCTTCCTGCTGCTGGGCGTGCGGTTCGGCCGCGCCAGCCGCCTGCGGCAGAAGCTGGTAGGCGAAGTGGCGACGATGACCCAGGAGAACCTTTCGGCACACGCGGTCGTCAAAGCGTATGGGCTGGAGGAGCGGATGATTACCTCCTTCCGCACGCGCCTGGGCCTGCTGCTGAAGGCTATCCTTCGGCTGGTGATCTTCGCGGCGCTCTTCGAGATCAGCACGGCGCTGGCGACCACGCTAGCCCAGATCATGGTGCTCGGAATCGGCGGCTACATGGCGATCAAGGGTAGTCTGAGCGTGGGCACGCTGCTCGCCTTCATCGGGTTGTTACCCTCCGTATTCGGGCCGATCTCCAGTCTTTTCGAGGCGCTGGAGGCGATACAGGGCGCGGCAGGCTCGACCGAGCGGATCGCGGAATTGCTGGACGAGCCGATCGACGTCGCCGATACGCCTGACGCGGTCGCGCTGCCGGCGTTCGGCGGGGCACTCCGGTTCGACCACGTGAGCTTCCATTACGGCGGCGAGCGCCCGATCCTGCAGGATCTCACGGCGACGATCCCGGCCGGCGCGCACGTCGCCATAGTCGGCCCCTCCGGATCCGGCAAGAGCACCGTGGTGAGCCTGCTGATGCGCTTTTATGACCCCGCCCAGGGCGCGGTGATGATCGACGGGCAAGACCTGCGCGCCGTGACGCTGGCATCGTTGCGGGCGCGGATCGGTCTCGTCTTCCAGGATACCTTCATCTTTGACACGACGTTGCGCGAGAACATCGCGGTCGGCAAGCCTGAGGCAACCGACGCCGAGGTGCGGGCCGCCGCCGAGGCGGCTCGGCTGGACGCCTACATTGCCACCCTGCCGAACGGCTACGACACCGTGCTGGGCGAGCGCGGCGTGTTGATGAGCGGCGGCCAGCGTCAGCGGCTGGCCATCGCGCGCGCGATCGTACGCGATCCACGGATCCTGATCCTGGACGAGGCAACCAGCGCACTCGACGCGACCACCGAGCGCGAGATCCTGGCCACGCTGGAGACGCTGTCCAGAGGAAGGACCACGATCAGTATCACCCATCGCATGGCCGTCGCGGCAATGGCCGACCGCGTGCTGGTCCTGCAAAGCGGCCGGCTGGTGCAGGAGGGTGCGCCCGAGGAATTGCTTCAGGTGGACGGCCTCTACCAGCAGCTGTACCAAGAGCAGATGGGACATGCGCTGCCGGTAGGGGGACGGCGCGCGATGGGCGTGCGGGTGGAGCATCTACGCGCTATCCCCCTCTTCTCGGCGCTCGGACAGGAAGGGCTGGCCGCGCTTGCCGGCGAATTGACGCAGGAGCGGTACGGCTCCGGCGTGGAGGTGGTCCGGCAGGGCGAACCCGGTGATACCCTCTACATCATCGCGCGCGGCGAGGTCGAGGTGGTGGTCGGCGCGGGCGGCGCCGAGCGGCGCGTCAACGTGTTGGGCGCCAGTGACTACTTCGGTGAGATAGCCTTGCTGCGCGATGAGCCGCGCAACGCCACGGTTCGGACGCTGACTCCGGTGCAATTGCTGAGTCTTGCACGGGCCGACTTCCAGGCGCTGCTCGAGGATGCGCCCGCGGTACGGCAAACGCTGGAAGAGACTGTCGCCGGTCGGCGCGCGATGTTGCGTGAGTTATCGCATGTGCCGGCCGGCGCGGTTGCCCTGCCTGCGTGATGCGCGTTCGAACCTGAAAGGGACGGCGGGAGAGAAGTATGGGTGGACAGGATCCATTGGCCGAGGCGCAAGAGACGGTCGCGCGCCAGCAGCGGGAGATCGAGCGCTTGCAACGACGGCTGGATGATGCGCGCGGCGCCGACGACTTGCGGCAGGCGCTCACGCTGGCCGCGGCGGTAGGCGCCATCGCGACCCCAGTGAGCCACGCCCAGTTGCTGGAGATCATCGTGGAGACGGCGGCGAGGGTGATCGGCGCCCAGGCGGCCTCGCTCTTCCTGATCGATCAGCAGACGGAGGAACTGGTATTCGAGGTGGCATTGGGCCAGAAGGCTGATGAGGTGAAGAAGTTCCGTGTGCCGCTGGGCCATGGCATCGCCGGCCTCGTCGCGGTGAGCGGTCAGCCGATGGCGATCTCCGACGTGGCGAACGACCCCCGCCGCGCCTCCGACATCCAGCAAAGCATCGGCTATACGCCGCGGAACATCCTGTGCGTGCCGCTGTTCTACAGCGACCAGATCATCGGGGTGCTGGAATTGCTGGACAAGGAGGGCAGTGCCTCTTTCAGCATGATGGACACCGACACCCTGAGTATGTTCGCCAACCTGGCCGCCGTCGCGATCGAGCAGTCACGCACCCATCAGAATTTGGCTGGACTCGTGGGCGAGGTGCTGCGGTCGCTCGGCGGCCTGTCCCCCGAGCAGCGGGAAACGTTACGTGGCCAGGCGCGCGCCTTCGCCGGGCAACTGGAGGAGGACGCGGTGTATCAGCGAGCGTTGGAGCTGGCCGAACTTGTGCGGGAGATCAGCTGGCAAGGAGAGGCGGAACTGACGGCATGCCAGACCATCCTGCGCGGCTTCGCCACCTATCTCCGGCAGCGACCGGACTCCCGGATGGATCTGGTGTCGTGGCGATGAACGGGCAGCGTCCCGCCTATAGCCGCCAATTCGCGCCGGAGGGTTTGCGCCGATTGGCGCCGATCGATCGCTTGGATGACCTCACCCCGGAATGGGCCTGGGGCGGCAGCAGCGGCCGGGGGATGAAGGTCGCGGTGATCGACAGTGGGGTCGACGCGGATCATCCGGCGGTGGGCGGTGTTCAGGGCTACATGACGATTCGGGAGGAAGAGGGCGGGATGGTGTATGATGCCGAGCCACATGCGGATTCCTACGGGCATGGCACCGCTTGCGCGGGCGTGATCCGCGCCATCGCCCCAGACTGCGAGATCTACAGCGTGAAGGTGCTGGGCGCGGGGCTGACCGGGCGGGGCGTGGTGTTCGCGGCCGGGCTCCGCTGGGCGATCGAGCAGGGGATGCAGGTCTGCAACCTGAGTCTGGGCACCACCAAAAAGGACTTCTTCGGCGTCTTCCATGAATTGGCAGACCTGGCCTACTTCCGCAACGTGATGTTGGTGACGGCCGCCAACAACATGCCGATCCCGAGCTTTCCTTCGGTATATGCCTCGGTGATCTCGGTTGCCTCCCATGACAGCCAGGATCCGTATTGCTTTTACTATAATCCCGAGCCGCCGGTGGAGTTTGGGGCACCGGGAATCGACGTGCGAGTGGCCTGGGCGAACGGCAGCACGATCACGGCTACGGGTAACAGTTTCGCCGCGCCGCACATCACGGGGATCGTGACCCGGATCCTGGCCAAGCATCCGGGCCTGACGACCTTCCACATCAAGGCTATCCTGCGGGCACTCGCGGCGAACGTGCGGCTTGGGTGATAGGAGACGGGATCTTGACGCTCCTATAAGCCAATCGATAATTCCACATAGATCCAAAGTGCCGGATCCTACGTTACTATAAGTGGAGGGAATACCTGGGCGGGCCTCCGCGCCTCCACCCCCCTTGAACAGGAGATTTCATGACTACCGAACCCCAGAAACTGATTATTATCGGCTCCGGCCCCGCCGGTTACACCGCCGCGCTCTACGCCGCCCGCGCCAACCTTGCCCCGCTGGTCTTCGCGGGCGCCCAGAGCGGCGGCCAGTTGATGCTGACCACCGAGGTGGAGAATTATCCCGGCTTTGTCTCCGGCATTATGGGTCCGGAGTTGATGGAGACCTTCCGAGCCCAGGCCGAACGCTTCGGCGCCGACATCCGCGACGAGGATGTGACGGCGGTGGATCTCGGGCAGCGCCCGTTCGCGGTGGACACCGAGGATGGACGATTCTACGCGCATAGCGTGATCATCGCCACCGGTGCCTCCGCTCGGTGGCTGGGGCTGGAGTCTGAAACCCGTCTCCGCGGGCGCGGCGTCTCGACCTGCGCCACCTGCGATGGCGCCTTCTTCCGTAATAAGGATATTGCGGTGGTCGGAGGCGGCGATAGCGCCATGGAGGAAGCCACCTTCCTGACCCGCTTCGCCGCCAAGGTGACGGTTATCCATCGTCGCGACCATCTCCGAGCCAGCAAGACCATGCAGGATCGGGCCCTGGCCAATCCAAAAATCAACTTCATCTGGAACAGCGAGGTGGTGGATGTGTTGGGTCAGCAATCGGTCAGTGGGCTGATCCTGCGCGACACGGTGACCGGCGCCGTCAGCGAGCTTGCGGTGAGCGGGGTGTTCGTGGCGATCGGCCACCATCCCAACACCGAGTTGATTCAGGGCCAGATTGACACCGACGAGGCTGGCTATATCCAGATCGGTGACCACAGCTTCACGAACATTCCCGGTGTGTTCGCGGCCGGAGACGTGCGGGATACCCGCTACAAGCAGGCGATCACCGCCGCTGGCGACGGCTGCAAGGCCGCGCTCGACGCCGAGAAGTATCTGGAAGAGCACGGTCTGGGGATCGAACCGTCGCTGGCCGAGGCGGAGGCCGCGGTGGTCGCGGCCATCTGAGAGGCCGCTCTCGTGGACGCTCGCTGGGAGCGCGCCCTCGCCTGGCACGCGGCCCTACCAATGGGGCGGAGGAAGGTGGAATACAACGCCACCATCCTCCGCATTCTCGGCGCCTTACGGGACATTCCCACGTTGGAGGCCCTGCAGGCCCGCTACGACGCCGGCCTTGAATGGGCCACCGAGATCGCCAGGGAAGGCTTCCCCGATACCCCATCGCTCTGGGCCACCGAGCGGACCGCCGACGTAGCCTTTGGGCTCCGGGCGCGGCAGATTCTTGGGTTGCCGGGCGCCCCTCCGTGATTCAAACCTCCTGGGTGATCGCCGACTGACAGGTAACCCGCCTCGGATCGGCTCAGAACAGAGCAAAGGTGGACAGTGTTGCCTCCAACGCCTGTGAATCGCTGGCGGCCGATGCCTGGCGAGTATCTTGCACCACCAGCATGATCAAGTACACCCGCTGGCGGTGCGAGGCCGCGAGCACGGTCATCGCCAATTGCCGATGCGCGGGTGTCTCCAGCATCGCCTGCGCCTGCTGGGCCACCCCGCCCTGAAGATTGTAGGTTCCCATTTGGATTGGGTGGATCGGGCGCCCAAAGGGGATGAACGCGGCCCGCAGCGCCTTCCGTAACACCGGGTCGGTCGCTACGCCAGGACCGACGGTCACGCTCAGAACGCCGTTGAGATCGGGGGAAAGCACCGCGTAGTCCGCTCCCGCGACCCGGAGCTGAATCCAGTTGGACGGGTAGGCGAAGGCGAAGGCGTGCCGCAGGTTGTAGTAGGGGATCGTACTGCCGGCGCCGCGAGCGGATGTGCCGGGCAGCCCGATCAGGCAGCATAGCGCCAGGGAGATCGGGATCCAGCGGCGACGGGTGACTCCTCCTCGCATCATAGGGCCAGTGTAGCAGGCAATCACCGCGTCGAACCGGGAAGTATCTTGCTCGGGCGTGCCAAGGTTTTGTGATCCAGGTTGTAGCGCCGCCGCGAGACACCGCATGGGAGCGCGAGCATCCTTGCTTGCCCCCGTAGAAGCGTCCGGCAGACGATCCGGCCGGTGGGCATGGCTCCCCTGGTGAACAGGTACATCGTTCCTGGCGCTGGCGCGCCAGTGCGAGCAAGGATGCTCGCGCTCCCAGGAAGAGGTAGTCCGCCACGAAATCCAGCTACGCCCGTACACTGTAATCATCATGTATCTTCTCACCAGGGATGCCCACTGATGTTGCCGCCGCCTCAATCCTCCTGCGCCGGGTGGTGGTTCTCGCGCCTCTGGCGCGTCCTGCTGGCCGAGCGGCCGGATCGCCATACAATCTGGCACATAGAGTACCCAGGAGCCGGAGAGGTGCTGCTCCGCCCTTTTGGCGGCCCGAATCCGCTGGGCGAGATCCTGACCGGCATTCTCCGCGACGACGGGCCGCGCCGCATGGTGCTGGCCTGGGACTGGCCGGGAGAGGACGGCATGCGCCATCTATTGCGGGCGGCCTGGGAACTGGGCGAAGTCGTCGTGCGCCCATTGGACTGGGTGCGGGGCCGGCAGCCGCCGGGCGATCCCGCGCACAGTGCGGGTGGCATACCATGGCCGTTGCGCGTGCGCATCGACGCCCATGGCTGGCACGGCCAGACCCTGGAACGGGCGGAGATCCAGGCCGGTGACGGTCCCACGGGATTCCCAATCTCCTGGGAGGGTCCATATGGTGAGCTACGAACGCCGGCCACCGACCTCCCATGCGCCATCACCACCCTTGGGCGACGGGCTGGGGAAGGGATTCCGGCCCTCATTCTGGCGGGCCTTGCCCTCCCCTGGCGGATCAATATCGACCGTGATGCCTGGGCCGCCTGGCGGCGCGTGGCGGGTGGTGATTTGCTGGACCGGCTGGGCGGTCCCGGCGGCAGTTGCCCGCGCCATGGCGTGCGCTGCCCGTGGCCGGCCACCGGGGAAGACTTCGTAGCGGGCTGAACCGGGCGGAAAGGCTGGCGCCGCCTCCTTAAACCGCCGAAGGTGAAAGCGGCCCACATCCG
>DATBTL010000371.1:0-2433 GCA_036559345.1 Chloroflexota bacterium
CCCATGCGCGCGAACGGCCAACGAGTAGCCGGTTGTGTGCCAAGCAATAGGGGCCTGGGAAGCCAGGGTGGCATGGAAGCGGATCTCGGTATAGTTGCTCAGGGCCCGCACGTATGCCTGGGCCCCCGCGATGTTGGTGAATCGGCACTTCCAGATCATCAGAGAGTCGGGCCCGCTCTTATAGACCACCCAGCGATCGCCTTGCCAGGCCGCCCCGGCTTGCATGGCCGCCGCCGTCTCGGCTGGTTTTTGGGCATGCTGGCTGAAAAGATCACCGATCCCGAAGGCGCCCAATACGTCACTATCGACCTTCGACCACCCAGACCCCAGTTGCGGTGCATCGACCGTTTCGGTGGCCGTGCTGACATGATGCTGGACATAGAGCGCCGGGTCCAGCACCTCCACGGTCGAACCAGGTGGATGCCGCATGGCGTTATTGATCGCCAGATTGGCGGCGTCACGAGCGGCGGTTCCCTTCTTGCCATTGGCGGCCGCCTGCATGAGGTACTTCACGAAGATTGTCCCTTGCGTGGAGGGAAAACCAATCTGATCGTGGGGAAAGTCGGAGGGCGGACTGCCCCCGCTTTGCAATTCCTGGTTCAGGAGCAGAATGTCTTGCCGGCTGAAGGTGGTGATGGCGAAGTTGGTCATGGTCGTGAAGGCATCACCCTCCACCAGGGCCTCGGCCGCCAATTGCGCGTCGGAGTTACGTCCGGCGGAATCATTATGAGGGCCGGTCAAGTTGGCGAGATTGAAGTTTTGGTCCAGCAAGGCGCGCGCGAATTCGTGAGCGATAAAGGCCCTATCCAGGGGAGTATAGGCCGGCTTATTGTCCCGCACGTACAGTGTCTTCCCGGCGATATCGTATTGCGCCGTGGTGTTGCCGCCGTACTGGCTACGCCGGATCGCCGCCAGATCCTGGTTGGGCGCCAGGGCGCCCAGCAGCTCAAAAGCCATTTCCGTACCGGTCAGAGGTTCGGCCGCCACGTCACGCTGGCGGATTGCCACCGCCTCGGCCCGTAAGCTGGAGCTATCGACCAAACGCACCTTGATCGGCTGGTGAGGCGTAAGCCCACGTACATCCTCGGTGGCGCAGGCAATGGCGGTAATTGACGCTTGCGACGAGCCATAGCCTTGATTGACGAACACGACGGCATGCCGGGCCGCGCACGACGATGTCGCGGCCATCCCCATTCGGGGCCCCGCGACGGAGAAAAACGCACACAGCCCCAGGATCGCGACGGAACGCCGCGCCCATGAGGCGAACACCCGGCTTCCCAACTGCCACCACCGAGATACAAGGAAAGAAGATAAATAAGGCCCGCGAGGTCGCGCCGCGAAACCAAACGCGGCGAGGAAATGGAATGCCGCTACAGTGCCGTGACGAGGCACGGGAATAATGAGAAGAACCTCACTGTAGTTTTAGCATACCGCACATGGCAATAGGGTGAAGGGACATTCCATCACCCCACGTCCTGGCTTCCGCGAAACGGGCCCCCAGCCCCGTGGTTTGGCGGTACGGTATCGTGACCCAATTTGGTCCAGACTAGGACATGGCAAGGCCCAGCTTAGCCGCCAGCACCTTGTTTGAAGGCTCGACCAGGACCGAGCCATCGGGAAAGACAATCGTGGGGACCGATTGGCGACCATCATTCAGCCGTTCCACCACGGCGGTCGCGGCCGGGTCCGTCTCAATATCCACGTAGTGGTAGGGAACGCCGTTGGTCTCCAGCAGCCGGCGCGACCGCTTGCAGTCCCCACACCAAGGGGTGCCATACAGCACAATCGCGGATTGGGGCATCGTGTCGAGGGACGTGGCCATGATGAGGATGGGCTCCTTTGGATAGTATTTGTTCCTCTTGTCATCATACCCTCCGAACTTCATCGGAAGGAAGAGCACTCTCCAACCTATTATGTCTCTATTCACTTTTCCCATTATTGAGCGAGAGCACCGCCATGAACGCTTCCTGAGGGATTTCCACGTTCCCTACTCGCTTCATCCGGGCCTTCCCCTCTTTCTGCTTCTCCAGCAGCTTCCGCTTCCGGCTTATGTCGCCGCCGTAGCACTTCGCCAGTACGTCTTTCCGCATGGCGCGCACCGTCTCGCGGGCAATCACCTTGGAGCCGATGGCCGCCTGGATCGGCACCTCGAACAACTGGCGGGGAATAATCGTCCGTAGTTTATCCACCAGTTGCCGCCCCAGGGCATAGGCTTTCTCCTGGTGGGTAATCATGGACAGCGCGTCTACCGGAGTGGCGTTGACCAGGATGTCCAGTTTGACCAGCTTCCCCTCCCGGTAGCCGGTGATATCGTAGTCCAGCGAGGCATAACCCTGGGACCGGGATTTCAACTGGTCGTAAAAGTCGATGATCAGTTCGGAGAGCGGCACGTCGTAGTCGATCTGCACCCGTTGCTCATCCAGGTAGGACATG
>DATBTL010000372.1:0-5014 GCA_036559345.1 Chloroflexota bacterium
GGGGCGGAAGTGCTGGTGGGTGATTGGTCAGCTACCTTCCTGGAGCGTATCCATGGGATGGATAAAGTCGCGGCGGCCACCAGTGTCAGTCTTTATTGGGGTGGCCTGGCGGCGGGACGATTACTGTCGGGCATCCTGTCCCGATGGTATAACAGCCGGCAGTTGCTGATTGGCTATACCGGCCTTTCGGTCCTGGCCACCGTGGCGTTGGTTGGCGCTCCCAATGTGCCCCTGGCCCTGGCGGCCCTCACCTTGACCGGATTGGGCTACGCGGCGGTCTTCCCTCTGGTCATGGCGGTAGCCGGGGAAGTGTTCCCCGCCATGACCGGCAGCGCGGCGGGGCTTTTGATTGCCGCTGCCTCGATTATGGGCGCCGTCTTCCCCTGGGTGGGCGGAGTTCTGGTGCAATACGCCGATTCCAGGGCCGCGATGCTCCTGGCCCTGCCCGCCACCCTGGCGCAACTGGCCATCGCCCTGGTCCTGGCCCGGGCGCGCGGAGGCATGTCGCCCCAGGTGAGGAGTGTCGCGTGAGTACCTACAGGCTATGTTTCATCGGATTCGGCAACGTCGGAAGGGCCCTCGCCCAATTGCTGCTTGACCAGACCGCCGAGATGCGCCGGCGGTACGGTATCGAGTGGAAGCTTACCGGGGTGGCAACCCGGCGGCTGGGCTGGTTGGCCGACCCCGCCGGCCTGGATGTCCAGGCGCTCCTGGCCGGCGACCCCATGAGTGGCGCCCGGCTGCCGGTTGGCGAGGTGAGCGGCTGGTTGGGGGCCGCGCGGGCCGATGCGCTGTTCGAGATGTCGTCCCTGGACGTAACCAGCGGCCAGCCGGCGATCTCCTATCTGGAGGCCGCGTTGCGGCACGGCGCGCACGCGATCACCGCGAACAAAGGCACGGTCGTCCATGGCTACCAGGCTCTCCGCGACCTCGCCGCCGCCGAAGGCAGGGGTTTCCGCTTCGAATCCACGGTAATGGATGGAGCGCCGATTTTTTCCCTGTTCCGCTCCGCGCTGCCGCTTGCCAGGCTTTCCGGCTTCCGCGGCATCCTCAATTCCACCACCAACGTCATCCTGGAGCGCCTGGAGGCAGGCGACGACCTGGCGGAGGGTATTGCCTACGCGCAGGTGCTGGGACTGGCTGAGACGGACCCCAGCGCCGATGTGGACGGCTGGGACGCGGCGGTGAAGGTGGCGGCGTTGGTGACGGTCTTGATGGACTACCCAATCGTCCTGAGTACCATTCCCCGCGAGGGGATCAGGAACCTGACTGGCGAGGCGGCGCGGGCTGGGCGGGCTGCCGGTACCCCCTACAAATTGGTCTGCTGGGCCACCCGTCGCGGTGACGCGGTGGAGGCGGGAGTCCGGCCTCAGTTGCTTCCCCCGGACGACCCTCTCGGGCAGGTGAATGGTGCCTCGTCGGCGGTCCATTTCGAACTGGATCTCCTGCCCGGCCTGACCGTGGTCGAACATGCGCCCACGCCGGTAACCACCGCCTATGGCATGCTGGCGGACTTTATGGACCTGGTACGGCCTGGCTAGCTATTTGATCCGTACCCATAAATCGCGCCTGCCAGGGTAGGGGCATCCCCAACAATCGGTCGCTGGTTCCCGCGAAGGCGCACCGAAGAATTGTGGCGGGCCACCCCTTCCTGGGAGCACGAGCATCCTTGCTCGCATGGTCGCTGACGCCAACGGGGCGGGCCGGGTACCCGCTTGCGGGTGCCCCGCGCTCCCAGGCGACCGTGGCGACCATGATGGCGGTACAACGTGGATCACAAAACGTCGGTGCGCCCTTCCCTCGATCTCCCATAGCCCTTTAGTTACTTGCGCGGTATTCTGGGGAAGAGGAGGTAAGAGTATGTGTGGGCGGTTCACCCTGACGAACATTGGTCAACTCTCCCTGCGTTTTGACGTTGATACCACGGGAGCGCAACTGGCGCCTCGGTATAACGTGGCCCCATCACAGCAGGTTCCGGTTATCGTGGGAACAGCGCATGGTCACGCCTTGCGGTGGATGCGCTGGGGGTATCCGCCGGCCCGCCGTTTGGGTGAGGTAGTGGGACCGCCGCCGATCAACGCGCGGGCCGAGACCTTGCTCGATCGTCCGCTGTTCCGCCAAGCACTTACCTTGCGGCGTTGTCTTATTCCGGCTGATGGTTTTTATGAGTGGAAGCAGTTGCCCGGCGCGCGTGCCCGGCAGCCCTATTACATCCGTCTCAGTTCGGGCGAGGTATTCGCCTTTGCCGGCATTTACGCGGAGAGTCGGGATGCCGAGGGGCAGCCGAACCCCGGCTTCGCGATCATCACCACGGCGCCCAATAGTCTGATGGCGCCGATTCACCAGCGGATGCCCGCCATCCTGGAAAGGACGCGTGAGGTTGATTGGCTCGACCCCAATCTCACGGCTGGCCCCGCCATATTGGGGCTGCTTCACCCCTACGCGGCGGCGCGGATGGAAGTCTATCCGGTTTCGAGCCTGGTCTCTACCGCCCGCAACGAAGGGCCTGAACTGATTCGTCCGGATCAGCCGGCGCCGGTTCTGGCACAAACCGCGATGTTCACTTGATCGGAGGCCCGCCCAGCCAGTCGTACCCGATATCGGGGTCGTCGTGTGGGATGCGCCCTTCTTCCCTGGGATCGTAGGTTTTCGAGGTAATATAGAAAAGGTGGGTCGGACCAACCAGGGCGGCGCAACCGTGGGCGACCCCGGCGGGAATCTTCAGCACCTGCGCGCTATACATTTCCCCCAGGAGCAGTTCCGTGGTGATCCCGTGGGTGGGGGAGCCTTCGCGCAGGTCGTGGAGCGCCACCTTGAGGGCGCCAATCGGCACGTACCACCAGTCAATTTGGCTGGGATGGATATGCCAGGCTTTGATCACCCCACAGTGCATGAGCGAGTGGCTGAATTGACCGAAGCCTTCATCAAAGAGTCCATCGGAAACGCGGACGACTTCGCGGAAAAAGCCCCGTTCATCAGGGTGCGTGGTCAACTGCTTGATCTGCACGCCTTCAATCATCATACGTGTCCCCCCAGGGGCCCGTCGCTTCGATGGGCCGTGATCAGTGTATCGAGATGCGCGCGCAGCCGTTCACCGAAGGTGGCGATGTCGAAGTGCCGCGCCCTCTCGCGGCAGGCCGCGGGATCGTAGGCGCCAGGCTTGAAACGCCTCATCGCGGCCTCCAGCGCCTCCGTGGTGGGTTCACGGAAGAAGGCGCCCGTTTTCCCATCGATCACGATTTCGAGGGAGCCGCCCGCCGCGTAGGCCAGGATGGGCCGTCCCGCCGCCAGGGTCTCCACGGTAGCCAGGCCGAAGTCCTCGCGCCCCGGCACTACCAGGGCGGCGCAGTGTTGCATCAGGCGAACCCGTTCCCTGTTCGTTACCCGGCCGAGAAAGCGCACCGTGGGGCCGGAAAGGGCGCGCAGCCGCGCCTCATCCGGACCGCGCCCAGCCACCAGCAAGGGAAGACCCAACCGGGTGGCGGCCTGGACAGCCAGATCGATGCGCTTGTAGGACTGCAAGCGCGAAACCACCAAAAAGGCGCTATCATAGCTGCCGTCCCCGCCCAGGAACTCAGCCGTGCGGACGGGCGGCTCGATCACGGCTGACGAGCGCCGGTAATAGTTTCGGATCCGATCCGCCGTACCCCGCGAATTGGCGATGAAGTGGTCCACTCGTTGCGCCGCCTGGAAATCCCACGCTCGTAGCGGAGTAACCATGGGCCGCAGGAGCGCCCGTTGCAAGACGCCGACCCTTTCGTGGGCCAGATACTGGTGATACATCCACAGGAATCGGGTGGTGTTGTGACAGTAGCAGACATGGAGGGTCCGCGGCGGCGTGATCACTCCCTTGCTGAACGTACTGCAACTGGAGAGCACCAGATCAAAGCCGGAGAGATCCAGGGACTCAAACGCATAGGGATAGAGGGGGAGCAGCCGCTTGGCTACCCGGAGCCGCGGGCTGATTCGTTGCATAAAGGTGGTGCGAACATCAACCTGGCGCCAGAAGTCAGGCATCGCGTCCCGGTCGTACACGGAAGTGAAGAGAGGAGCCTCCGGGAATAGGTGATGCAAGACCTCGACAACATGTTCGGCTCCTCCCGGTTGGTTGAGATAATCGTGGACCAGTGCTACCCGCATCGGCAATCTTTCTCTATCCCTTGCCGCGAATGGCGGCTGGCTTGCATCCTGTATGCATCATGATAGGGCATGGATGGGCTTGGGATCTGCTGCAAAGAGCGCGAGCGCGTTCGAGATTGGGTCATGCCTACCTGGTGCATGGTCCGGAGTCGGTCGGGAAAACCACCCTGGTGCTGCGTCTCGCCGGCTCCCTGGTCTGCTCCGGCCCCCAGCCGCGTCCCTGTGGCGCCTGCCGCGGCTGCCGGCAAGTGGCCCGCGGCGGCCATCCTGATGTGCGATTGATTGAACGGGCGGACGATAAACGTGACATAACAATCGAGCAAATTCGCCAAGTGGAGGAATGGGTCGCTCTCGCGCCCACGGAAGCGCCCGCCAAGCTCATCTGCATTGCCGGATCCGATACCCTGAACGCCGCCGCCGCCAGCGCCCTCCTCAAGACCCTCGAGGAGCCGCCGCCGCGGGTGACCATGATCCTCACCGCCATCGACCCGCGGACCTTGCCGATCACCATCCGGTCACGCTGCCAGTCGCTGGCCTTGCAGCCGGTTCCAGCGCGCCTGTTGGCCGAGGGCTTGGTGGCGGAGCATGCGGTGGAACCGGCGCGCGCGGAAGAACTGGCCGCTCTGGCCCGCGGACGACCGGGCTGGGCGATCCGCGCCCTGGCGGACCCCCGACTTCTGGAGAAAGAGCGGGAGTCGCTGGCCATCATAGGGGGTCTGGCCGGCAACGGGCCCTACCGCCGATTACTGGCCGTGGAGACCTGGCTGGGAAAGGGGACGTTCCTCGAAAGCCGCGAACGGGCCCTTGGGTTCTGCGCCCTCCTGGAAACCTGGTGGCGGGACGCCTTGCTGGTCTCTCAGGCCGGCGCCGCGCC
>DATBTL010000373.1:0-8902 GCA_036559345.1 Chloroflexota bacterium
CGTGCCTCGCCCCACGCCTTGACCGCCGCCGGAATCTCCCCTACCTCCCGTACCACCAACGACATCGCCCGCCTCCTCACCGGAACCCTGCTCTCGCTCTCTCCATTCAACCACCCTGGCTCGAGAAGTTCAACGGAAACAAGATGCTCGCGCTCCCAGGGGCCGAAAGCTTGTATACCTGACCATTTCGTCGGCAGAATCATGTCCTTAGCTCCTGCCCGCTGCTTCGGCTATCGCGGACCCCACCGAATTCTGGCCCGGCGGTGGCTGGTGGCCATTCGATCCCGCTTCGAGACCAATCAGCCGGGGCGCCTCGGACTTCCAGCGGAGCGCGACCACCGAACCAATTGGGCAGGATAGGGCCCGGAGGCTGCCAAGATCGACCATGAACTCACCCACTTCCGTGGCCACGTAGAGCCGAGTCACCGATCCGAGAAATATCTGTGATTTCACCGTGCCTCTTAGCACGGGGGGTGGTTCTTCCTCTCCCAGCACGACCTCGATTGCCTCGGGGCGCAGGAGGAGAAGCACCCGTTCGTTCTCGCGCCAGTCCCGTGCGGCCTGGGCCGGGAGGCGCATTCCGCCCGTCGCGATGATCCCGCCCGGCGGTACGGTCGTCCCCTCAATCCGGTTCATGGTGCCCACGAATTGAGCCACGAAAGCAGTGAGCGGATTCCCGTAAATCTCGGTGGGAGCGCCGACTTGCTCGATCTGTCCTTGCGAGAGCACGACTACCCGGTCGGAGATCGACAACGCTTCCTCCTGATCGTGGGTGACGAACAGGGTGGTGATCCCCAGTTGGGTTTGCAGCCGGCGAATCTCCTCCCGCAGTTGTACCCTTACCTTGGCATCCAGGGCGGACAACGGCTCGTCGAGAAGCAGGACGCTGGGCTCGATGGCCAGGGCACGGGCAAGGGCTACGCGCTGTTGTTGGCCGCCCGATAATTGATGGGGATAGCGGCCGGCCGCCGAGGCGAGGCCAACCAGATCCAGCAGATCTCCCGCGCGCTTCGTCCGTTGGGCGGCGGCAACCTTCCGCACGCGAAGACCAAAGGCCACGTTGTCGCGGGCGTTCAGGTTGGGAAACAAACTGTATGCCTGGAACACCATCCCCATGTCTCGGCGGTTGGCCGGCAGGTCGGTAATGTCCTTGCCGCCAAGCAGCACGTTGCCGGTATCAGGCCGCTCAAATCCGGCGACGATCCGCAGGGCCGTGGTTTTTCCGCAGCCGCTCGGGCCGAGGAAGGCGACGAACTCACCCGAAGCAATCCCCAGATCAAGGTTTTGCAAGGCCACGACCTCGCCGAATCGCTTATGCAGGCCCCGGAGTTCCAGGTCGGCCATCGACTTACCTCGCTCCCGCGACTTGTGCGTCACGGCGTCCTGATTTACGCCCCAACAGAAGGATCCCCAATAACGCGGCCCAGGTAAGCAATAGACTGAAAATCGCCAGCGCGGCGCCCTGGTGCGCGTCCCCGCCGGTGGTAACCACGAACATGAAGGTAGGGAAGGTATTGAACAACATGATACTGGCCATCGTGTACTCCCCCATCACGAGGGTAATGGTAAGAAAAGCGGAGGCCAGAATCGCGAAACGGAGATTGGGGAGAATCACTCGCCAGAGTACGGTAAACCAACTGGCCCCCATGCTCTGCCCAGCTTCGGTCAAGGTTTTCAAGTCGATCGCCCGCATGCCCGCGTCCAGGGATCGATAGGTGAACGGGAGAGCGAGAATCACATAGGATAGAGCAAGAATTTGTGGGCCCGACAGCAACCACGAGGAAGGGTTTGCCACCAACAGCTGCGCCGGCCCTCTGGATTGCTGCGAGCCGGCCTGGAACAACTGCAAAATGCCCACCGCGAGGGTAATGGGCGGGATAACCAGGGGAAGGGTGGCGATAAAATCCATCACCGGCCGCACCCGCGGCAGCTTGAGATGGATCCAATAGACGGTCGGCACCATGAGCACGATGCTCAGGAGCACCGTGGCGAGGGCGAGCTTCAACGAGAGGGGGAACGTATCCTTGAAATCAATTTGCTGAAGGCTGGTGTCGCCTACCACATGTTGGTAGGCGTCAAAGCCGTATTTGCCCACCCCCGTCTCAAGGCTGAACTCCGCCGTACCGTAGAGGGGAATGAGGAAATAGAGGGCGGCAAACACCAACCAGGCGATATCCCAGGGGCTTAAGTGCGGCTTTTTCATCGAAGCCACCGGCTGGACCGCCGCTGGAGCACGGCGTACACGATCATCACGGCGGCGATGATCACGATCATCCCGACCGCCAGGGCATTGGCCTGGTTCGGGTCGGCGGCGAAGTCGCCGGAGAGGATACTGCCAATCCGAATCGGCACCAGGTTAATCTGTGAGCCGACCAGGGCCACCGTCGTGGCATAGGCCGAGAAGGCGCTGCCAAAGAGCAGCACGGCCGCTCCGAACAGCGATGGCCAGAGGATCGGCAATCCCACCCACCGCCAGAACTGTGGCCCCGAGGCGCCCAGGCTGACCGCCGCCTCCCGCCACTCCCGGCGCAAGCCATCCAGCGCGGGACTAATGACCAGCAGCATGAGCGGCATCTGGAAGTAGGTGTAGACAAGGACCAGGCCGCCGAACGAATAGACGGTAAAGCCGCTTTGGTAAATATGAAGTCCGTGATTATTCAGCAGAACAGTGACTACGCCCGTGGTGCCCAGGGTGGCGACAAAAGCAAAGGCCAGCGGGATACCGGCAAAATTCGCCGCGACGCCGGCAAAGGTCGAAAGGAGGGCGCGAATCCAGCGGGGAGCCCCATCCTTGACCATGGCGTAAGCGACGAAAAACCCGAAGACGCTGCCCGTCAGCGACGTGGCCAGGCTGAGCTCGATACTGGTTTTGTACGCGTCAAGATTACTGCCCTGAAAGAGCGAGCGGACATTGGCGGTGGTAAAGCTCCCGGACGTATCCTGGAGCGCGCCCACCACCAACCACACGGTGGGGAGAAACAGGAATAAGAAAATGTAGAGAAAGAAAGGCGCCAGCGGCAGCCACGACATCGTCCTGGCGCGCGCCGAACGCGATCGGGCGCGAAAGGGAGCGGCAGCCACGCTTCCGGGTCGGACGGGTGCAATCTGGTCGGCGACCTCGGCCATCATGTCTCCATTGGGCCATCGGTTGTAGGGGCACCCCTCGTGGGCGCCCTTGGGGGCCTGCACGAGGGCACCCACGAGGGGTGCCCCTACCGAGAAACGTCCGCCAAGCCACGCTACTGGAGAGAGCGGGCCGGTGGATAGCGCCGGCCCGCTTCTTCCCCTACGAGTTCGCGCTTAGTTACCGCTGACCTTGGGACCCCATTGCTCTTGCAGGACCGCCTGCGCGGTCGTGATCTGCGCCAGGCTGGCGAATTTGAGGCCGGCGTACGCCGAGGCGGGCGGCAGCTTCGCCGAAAGGGCCTTGGGGATGACGTTTCGCTTCGCCAGATCGGCGTAGCGAGCCGGATGGGTGTAACCCTTGAGGAACAGCAACTGCCCCTCGTCGCTATAGAGATACTCTTCCCACAGCTTTGCCGCGTTAGGATTGGGCGAGGTCTTGCTGATTGCCTGGAAGTACGGGCCGGCATAGCGCCCATGGAGGGGAATGTTGACCGTCACGGCCGGGTTATTCTTGAACCCATCGCGAGCAGCCAGGAGGAGGTAGTCCCAGCGAATGGCCACGCCCATCTCGCCTTTGGCAAAATTCGCGTTGAGAGCCTGGCTGAGGATGAAATTGCCGGACTTCTTGAGCTTGGAGAAGAAGTTGATTCCGGGTTCAATGTTGCTGAGCGAGCCGCCGTTGGCCAGGGAAGCGGCGAAGACCGAGGCGAATGCCTCGCCCGCCTTCCGGGGATCGTCGCCCAGGGCGATCTGTCCCTTGAGGGTGGGGCTGGTCAAATCAGACCAGTCCTTGGGCGCGTGCTTTACGGTGCTGTTGTTCGACATGAAAGCGATTACCCCGTAATAATCACCGTACCAGAGTCCGTTGGGATCCTTCATGTTGTCTGGAATCGTATTCCAGGTAGCTACCTTGTACGGAGTAAACAAGCCGCCACTGGCGCCGGTCGCGGCCCACGAGGCGGAAACGTCCACCACGTCAGGAGCGCGGTTGAGGCCCTTCAGATTCTTGATCGCGGCGATTTCCTGGGCGGAGCTGCCGTTAGGATTGGCGTCCGCGATGTGAATGCCGTAGCGAGTCTGGAACGTGTTCATGATCTCGCCATAGTTAGCCCAGTCGACCGGGAGGGTGATCGTGTTGAGGTGACCCTCCTTCTTGGCCGCGTTGATCAGCGCGGTCGGCAGACCCACCCCTGCCTCGTCTCGGGCCGCGAAGGCGCTCCCAAGATCCATCGCTCCGGCCAGCGAGCCCAGGCTCGCCAGCCCCAGCCCTCCCAGGGCGCCCCGTTTCAGAACCTCTCGACGGCTCATGTCGTGCGTACTCATGGTTTCCTCCCCTTGCTAAGCCAAAAATCGCCATGGCTGCCGTGCCTCGAGTACCCGCCGCGCACGATACGCTCCTGGGCGTCCTTGCTCGCCCACGGCGTACAACAATAATACAGAGCATTCCCTTCACCCGCGTTGCGCGAACCTTCACCGCGGGCCGGCCCGCCAACACCACCCGCGGTACCAGGAACAAGCCGGTGCGCGCGGCTCCCAACCATGATACGGAGAGTGATGTTAAGCACAGTTTAAGCCCAAGCTAAGAGCTTGTAAAATGCGGTACATTCACGAGGCTCCTTTTCTAGTACAGCTTGGCGCGGATCGACCATCACCCATAGGGTACCCGGTACCCGGTGCCCCTACGGAGGACCATTATGGGGCGGTCAACGGGCCGGAGCTGGTTGGCGAGTGAGGGTCAACTCGACGGGTTCCTCGCTCCCGGAATAGACGAGGCAGCGCGCCGGCGCGACCGAAATGGGTTCGCCTGTGCCGATCGTGCTCTCCTTCGGCACGAACATCTTGAGCACCGGGCCCGCCTCCGCGGCAACTTCCACTTGCCGGAAATGGCCAAGGTCCATCACCACGTCGACCCGCCCGCGGAATGTCCCCGGCGTCTGGAGGCCCACCGGCGTTAGATCCTCGGGGCGAATAGCTATGCGCAACGCCAGACCGTCCGGCCAGGAGCCCTCAGCGGCGGGAATCCGGGCTCCCGCCACCTCCACCGCCCGGAGTTCGCGGCGATACAGACCATCCAGCACGTTCATGGTCCCGATGAAATCGGCCACGAACAGAGTGCGCGGGCGAGCATAGATAGTGCTGGGAGTATCGAGCTGCTCCAACACCCCTTTGCTCATCACCGCGATCCGGTCGGCGATCGAGAGCGCCTCCTCCTGATCGTGGGTCACGAACACCGAGGTGATCCCGGTGCGGCGCTGGATGCGTTTAATCTCCTCACGCATCCTGACCCGGAGCCGGGCGTCCAGATTCGAGAGCGGCTCGTCCAGCAACAACACCTTCGGCTCGAGAACCAGGGCGCGGGCCAGGGCAATCCGCTGCTGTTCACCGCCGGAAAGTTGGCTCGGGTAGCGGCGCGCGGTTTCCGGCAGACCGACCAATTCCAGGGCGCCGCCCACCTTTTTCTCGATCTCCGCCCTGGGAAGCCGGCGTAGCTTGAGCCCAAAGGCCACGTTGTCCCACACGCGCATGTGAGGCCAGAGCGTGTATTTCTGAAACACCATCGCGGTTGGGCGCTTGTTGGGCGGCAAGGCCACCACGGAACGGCCGTCAATGGTGATGTCCCCGTTATTAACTGTCTCAAAACCGCCAACCATCCGCAGCGTGGTGGACTTGCCGCAGCCGGATGGACCGAGGATGCACAGCAACTCGCCGCTAGCCACGGTGAGGGAAATGTCGCGCACCGCCTGTACGTTGCCGTAATACTTGACCAGGTTCCGCAGCGTCAGTTCAGCCATGGTTCACGACGCTCCCAAAATACGGACGCCGCGGCCGCGCGCCAGAAGCTGGGCCACCACCAGAAGCAATAGTGAAGGGATGGACAGCATCAAGGCGAACACCGCGCCCTCCGGCTGGGCATAGCTATTCACCGCATCATACATGATCAAGGGCATCGTCTTGTAGTGCGGGAGGCCGACAATCAGGGTGCCCTGCGATTCGTCCAGGGCGGCCACGAAGGAGAGCAACATGGCCACGGCAATGGCGGGCGCGGCCAGCGGCAAGGTGATGCGGAAAAAGGTGCCCACCCGCGAGCATCCCATGTCCAGGGCGGCTTCCTCCAGGCCCCGGTCGATGTTCTGGAAGGCGGTAGCGGGAATCCAGATCATGAAGAGTAAGGTCTCCACCATCTGGATCGCCACGATCCCCTGAAAGGTCTGGACGAAGTTTATTTGGTAGAAGAAGGTCAGGATGGAGATATAGAGGCCGAACTTGGGGAAGGCATTGGAGGCCAGGAAAATGAGGAGCAGGGTTTGGCGTCCGAAGAACCGGAATCGCGCGAAGGCGTAGGCGGCGGGGAGGCACATCACGGTCGAGCACAACATCACCACGGTGGCGGTCTCCAAGCTCAACTTGATCGCGTCGGTGATCCCGGTGAGATTCCACACATCCGGCCACCAATGCAAGGTCCAGCTCTGAGGCAGCAAGCTGTTCCCGGTCCACTCGCTCTCGAACGCCCAGATAGTCATCACCAACAGCGGTCCCACGATGAAGATGGCCAGGGCTGCCAGGGCAATCCACTTGAACCCGCTCAGGGCCGCTCGCAGGCCAAGCGTCTCCGGCGCCGGATGGACTCGGCCCCCTACCGTTGCTTGTGCCATGGCATCCACTTTCTCGTCTGAAGCCGCGGACTCACCATCCGCATTCTCCTCACCGCCCGCGCTGCCTGGCCAGCGCCACCACGTAGAGCAGGCCGACCAGAATGGCGAAGGCAAAGGTAATCACCGCCAGGCCCTGAGCGACCAGCAGCTTCTGCAGCCCAACATCCTGGTCCATCAAGGGGCCGATCATTTGCGGCGCCGTCGGACCAAGCAGGGCGGGAATGTTATAGCTGCCCAGCACCCCAATAAAAGCGAGAGCGAAGGCGATCAGCGCCTGGCGTAAGGTAAGGGGGAGCAGAATGCTGAGGAAAATACGGGGATACCCGGCGCCGATGTCACGGGCGGACTCGATTAGCGCGTTGTCGATCTCCCCCAGCCCGGCGCCCAACAGCAGTACGGTGATCGGGATATTATTCCAGACCTGCGCCATCACGATCCCGGTGGCATTGTCGATCAGTTGCGGGAACTGACCCCGGAAAACGGTTGACTCAAGATGCGCGTCCTGCAGCAACACGTCGAGAAAGTTGCCCTGTTGATAAAAAGAGATGAAGGCATAGGCCGAAATAATCGTGGGGATGAACAGGGGGATCAAGCACAGCGAGCGGAACATCGAGGCCACGCGGCTCTGGGTGAAGCGCAGATACATCGCGATGGGGTAGCACAGGACGAAGAGCCCGATCACGGTGATTACGGTCACGCGCAGACTGAAGGCGATCGACTGCCGAGCCTGCGGATCGTTCCAGATCTCCCGGTAGACCTCAAGGCTCAGGGTGCGTTCCACCACCTGCCCTCCATGGCGGAGGACCACATGCTGAACAGCCAGAGTATCCCAGATTGCCTTGAGAGCGGGATAGACAATGATCACCGCCAGGAAGAGCACCGGAGGCGCGACCATGCAGTAGCCCAGGATGTGCTCGCGCAGGTTGATGGAGCGGCGCCGGGGCGCCGCTCCATCGCGTTCAAGGCCGATCGACGTGCTCACGCGGTACCCCGCGACTAACTAGAGGGTACGTTGGCCGTCCAGGCGGCGTTCAGGTCCGTGCTGTATAGACCGCCCGGCCAGAAGGAGTCGTAGCCGGTGGCGATCGGACCGAAGTGCTTGATCAGGGAAGCCGGCATGTACTTGAATCTGATCGCCGGGAAGCCATCGATGGCCGTGGCGATCTTGGCTTGCTCGGCGGGGGTGAGGATGAAATTGAGGAACGCCTTCGCTCCGACCGGATTTTGCGACAGCTTCGGCACCGAGAGGAAAGTCGGCCCGCCGGGGAACGGAGGGTTGATTTGGGTGAGCTTGACGTACTTGGGCAGCAGTCCCTTCCCCAATGCGTCGAGGCTCTGGTCGGACCAGGCGGTGGCCAGGGTAATCGTACCCCGCGAAAGCAAGTTGAGCACCGGGGTGTTCCCGTTGGGATGGAAACCATGTTGGAAGAGGTCGGGTTCGATGCTCTTCAGCAACGTCCAGGCCTTCGGCCAAGCCGTCTCGAAGGATTTGTTGTAGGGTACCTTCGCCATCTGCTGGTACTGCATGGGGTCCATGACCGAGCGGACCGCGCCCACCACGAAATTGGCGCCGGAGCCGCCCAGATCGGGTTTGCAGTAGGTGAATTTGCCGGGATGCGCCTTGATCCAGGCTATGAGGTCACTGAAGGTCGTGGGTGGGTGCGGCACCTGTTGACTGTTGTAGGCCAACACAACGGCCGAGGCGCGGTAGGCAATGCCGTAGCCGGCGGCCGGTAGCTCCACCGATGGATCGATCTTGGAAGCGTTCGGCACGTTACCGGGGTTGAGGGGGAGGAAGTAGTCCTTGTAGGTCGAGCCTACCGGATAGTTGAAGCCGTTGGGCACCCCTTCAAAAACATCATAATCGATGCTCTTCTTCCCCACCTGCTTGGCCGCCACCAAATTATCGACCACCTGCGTCTGCATGGCGGTGCCGCCATGGAGGATGTTGGTAAAGGTGACGCTGTATTGCGGATACGCCTTCTGGAAGTCCGGGATCAGAGTATCGCGGAAGAGCGTCTCGACGTTCACATCGCTGCCGGTAATGATGTAGAGGGGGGTGGTGGTCGGGGCGGCGGCATGGATGGAGGGAGCCAGGCCGGATGAGAGCGTGAGGCTCGCGA
>DATBTL010000374.1:0-2565 GCA_036559345.1 Chloroflexota bacterium
TGCTGGTTGGGACAGGGAGGGAAATGCCCATGAATGAAGCAGGGGCTGCAGGCGAGATCCCGGCGGACCGTTCGGGCCCGTGCGTGGTACGGGCCATAGAGCGCCATATCGGTGGGACCAAAGATCGCCACCACCGGGCAACTGACGGCAACCGCCAGGTGGGTGGGGCCGGAGTCGTTTCCCACATACAGGGCGCAGCGACGAAGGAAGGCTCCCCGGTCGGCGAATGGCGCCGGCCCACACAGATCGAGACTGGGCCCGCGCATCGACGCCCGCATCGCCTCGCAGGCTGCCTGGTCCAGGGGCCCGCCCAGCACCGCGATGGTGGCCCCGTAGTCCGCGTAAAGCCGGTCGGCCAGAGCGGCGAAACGTTCGGGCAGCCAGCGTTTCTCCGGCAGATCCATGCCGGGATTGGTTCCCCCGCCAGGGGCAATCGCGACCACCGGCCCGCGCAGGCCGCGATCCTCCCAGATCCGCTCCACGCGGACCATCGCGGCGGAATCAGGTTCGAAGCGTAATTCGTGCCCTTCGACGGGACAGCCCAGCGCCGCCGCCACGCTCAGATACAGATCGGCCTCATGCAAGGATTCGTCCCACGGCGCCCGAACGTTGAGGGCGAATCCGCGGCCGCCGCTGTCGATCCCCGCCCGCGCGGGAATCCCCGCTAGCCAGGGGAGGCCGGCAAATAGCGGCGAGCGCTCCAGCACCAGGCAAAGATCGTATCGACCGGCCCGCATCCTCCTGAGCAGGACCAACAGATTCCGGACTCCGCGTCCGCCCCCAGGGCCGGCATCCACCAGCCGCCGTACCTCGGGGTGACCGGCGATCGCCGGGGCCGCGTGGCGTCCCACCGCGTAATCAATAGCGGCCAGCGGGAAGCGCGCGCGGAGGGCCGCCAGAACGGGGGTGGTCAGCAGCACGTCACCCAGACAGCAGGGCTTGATCACCAGGATCCGGCAGGGACCGGAGGGGAGCGTGGGAGGCTGCTGAAGCCGCGCGCTCGCGGAGCGTACCAAACTGAAACCGGTGGTGAGCAAGCGTTCGCGCCAAGGGCGCCGGCCCCGCGGGCGCACCACCAGATAGGGAGGATCGGAGGAAGCAGTCATCTCAGTGTACAGTGTATCCGAAGGAGGGTGTTTTCCCATGCTTGCCATCCGCCGAGCCGCCCTGGCCCTTTTCACCATGCTTTGGATCGGCGCCTCCATGTCGGCGCGGACGCCGCCGGACCACCAGCCCGCCGTTGCCATGGCGGGCCCGAATATCGCCGGTCCCACCGCGCCCATCGGGGCCTTCGCCAACGGCACGGTGCTTCCCAACGGACGATTGGTGACCCCGATCGGCACTCGCTATGATTTGGGTGATTTCCCTCTTGGCCTCGCCATCTCGCCCGATGGGGCCCTGGCGGTGGCGATCAACAGCGGGTTGGGCTATGGACTGAATTCAGGGAAACAGAGCTACTGCACCAGCGATCCCAATCGCGTCCCCTGTCCCTACGCCAACCCGCCCGACCCTACCCTGACGGCCACGGCCGGGAACGCCGCCGAGGTTGCGCCCGATCAGTCGCTGAGCGTGATCGATCTCCATACGGGACGGTCGCGGGTGATCACGGCCGTCCGGACCGGCCAGGATCCCGCCCAGCGCGGGATGCCCGGCGCCTACAACTTTTTCTATACTGGCGTGCTCTTCTCGCCCGATGGGCGCCATCTCTATGCCGCTGGGGGCGGCAACGACGCGGTCTACGATTTCCCGGTTACCGCTGACGTGGTGGCCGCGCGTCCCGCCCGTACAATCATTCTCCCTACCCCGCTGCTCAAACTGATCGGCGGCGTGGTCCCCGCGCTCCGCGGCACGGCGGGATTCACCCGTAGCCTGGCGATCACCCCCGATGGACGCTACCTCCTGGTCACGCACGAGATCAATAATGCCCTGGCGATTATCAATACGGCCACCTTTAGCGCCCGTGAACTCTCCTTCGGCCCCCCTATCCTTCAGGGTGTCTATCCGGCCGGAATCGTGGTGCGGCCCGACGGAAAGGCGGCCTATGTGGCCCTCCAGGGCGCTCATAGAGTGGCCGTGATTGGGCTTGATGCCGCAGGCCAGGCCCGACAGGTAGGGACAATCATGGTGGGTGACCATCCCACGGCGCTCGCGGTTAGTCCCAATGGTTCCCAGGTCTATGTCGCCAACACGGGCGGTGACAGCCTGAGCGTGGTGGACACCGCTTCCGCGCGCGTGACCCAGACTATCGACCTGCGAGTGCTTCCCGGCGAACAGGCCGGCGCCTCTCCGGACGCCGTAGCGGTCAGCCCCAACGGCCGGCGCCTCTATGTTGCCCTAGCCGGTGATGACGCGGTGGCCGTTCTGGCGGCCTCCCCCACCACCGCCCGCCCCGCTCCCCTCAGCTTCACTCTGGCGGGATTTCTCCCCACTGGCTGGTATCCTAGCGCGGTGGCTCCCAGTCCCACCGGCGACCGCCTCTATGTGGCCTCCGCCAAGGGGCTGGGCAGCCGTCCCCTGGCGGTAGCCGATAGCTTCCAGTACGATGGCGACAACATGCCGGGCCTC
>DATBTL010000375.1:0-14528 GCA_036559345.1 Chloroflexota bacterium
AGAACAGTGATGCTTTCAGAAACATCAAAAAGTAGATAAAAGGGTTGATCATGGGAACGGGGTTTCGTCGGTCAGAGGTTGGGAATCAGGGGGAAGGGGAACCCCTTTCCAGGGTGTGAAGATCATGACCCCCAACACCGCTGCAATGACGATTACGGCGGCAGCGGACAATCTGAGCGCCGTCAGAGCCAAGGTGACGGCAAGGATGATGGCAATGCAGATGCCCATGATCCGAGGACCATCCTCCCTCGCTCGTTGGGCCACCGGCGCGGCGAAGTTCGCGCCCACCACGGCCATGATTCCGGCCGTGGCCGGGACAACTCCTCGGAGTATGGCGTGCACGGCGGTACTATGCTGCACCGCCTCGAAGCCTGCCGCGAGGATACAGGTGACCGCCGCGCTGGGTAGCATTAGGCCCGCCACCGAAACCGCGATGCCGGGTGCGCCGCCCAACTTCCGTCCGATCAAGATGGTCAGGGCTACCAGATTAATCCCTGGGGTGAAGAGGCACAAATTCCACAATTGCAGTAACTCATCCGCCCCAATCCACTTCCGCCGCTGTACGAACTCCCTCTGAATCAAGAGTTGAGTGGAGGCGCCGCCTCCGAAGGATTGGAGGCCGATAAGCGTCCAGACTCGGAGCAAGGTTAGGGGGCGGGGCGGGGCGGGCGCCGCTGCGGGTGTCTTCACTTTTCGGCCACCACAATCATCTGGCTGACGTTCACACATATCTCCCCTGGTACACTGCCGTATGAACGTAAGTTTACCTCCTATTCGTTGCCTCATTTGGACGCGGCGTAGCCAAAATGGGGATATCCTTGATGACCTTCACCACGTATGATTGCCGTGCGGGCGTTGAGGCCGTCTCCGGCTTGCTACTACCTGGGCTTGTATTTGGAGCTACCATGCCGGCCTACCGTGGAATTTGACGTGCCGGCGCTAATTGGGAATCTTCAGCGACGATACCTCCGCGGAATCGGCAAGCTGCACCTGGTGGGTTACCTGGCCGTGCTTGTCCTTCTGCTGGCGGCGGGAGGAGCCGCGGTTTCCGGTATCAATATCGTACGCGACCATTACACCCACACCGTGGACGTCACGGATGCCCTGAACGCCAGTGTTCTCGACCAGATTCGCCTGCTGGATGACCAAGAAACGGGCCTTCGTGGTTACCTGCTCACCGGCCAGGCATCGTATTTGCAGCCGTACAATGCGGCGGCAGGGAAAATATCCGGTTTGCGCGCGCGTTCTCTCACCCTGGCTCGGGCTGAGTCTGGAACCATGCCCCTGTTGGCCGCCGTGGTGGGCGCTGGGGATCGCTGGCAATCCTGGGCTACTCAAGTACTCGCTTCAACTCGCTTGAGCGGGGCCGCGTTGTTGGCCCAACAAAACGTGGGCAAGCAGCTCTTTGATGGCCAAAGGGCCGCGGTGGCCCAGTTGACCGCCTTCTTAAGCGCAACCCGAGAGCGCGCGCATCGTCAGAGCGATAATGCCATGACCCAGGCCCTCTGGGTGGTGGGCATCCTGATCAGCATCGCCGCCATCTCCATGGCGGTCGTCAATTGGCTGGTCACCCGAGCCGTATCATTACCCCTCCACGCTCTTGGCCAGGCGGCGAGACGGGTAGGCGACGGCGAGCTTGAGGAACCAATCATCGTGCGTGGGACCGTGGAGTTCGAGACCATGGCGGCGCGCATGGACCAGATGCGTATTAAGTTACGACAGTCAATGAGCGAGCTCCAGGCGCTCAATGGTGATCTGGCAAGTCGCTCCGCGGAGCTTCAGATAGCGAACAAGGAACTGGAGGCTTTCAGCTATTCAGTCTCGCATGACCTGCGGGCGCCTCTGCGGGCGATCAATGGTTTTTCGCGCATCGTGAGTGACGAGTCGGGATCTCTCTTGCCGGAGGAAGGCCGGCGTTACCTCCAGTTGGTTATCGACAGCGCGGCCCACATGGGGCGACTGATCGATGATCTGCTCTCCTTTTCCCGCGTCAATCGGCAGGAGCTCGTCCGTCAGGAAGTGGACATGAGCGAGCTGGCCCGCCAGGTCATAGGAGATATGGCGCCGGCTCGGGTGGATGTCGACGCCATGCCCTCCTGTCGGGGTGATCGCGGCCTGTTGCGCCAGGTGTGGGTAAATCTGATTAGCAACGCATGTAAATACAGCCGGACGCGCCCAGAGCCCATGGTGACCGTTGGCGGTTCGCGTACCGGCAACGAGCAGGTCTATTGGGTGCGCGACAACGGGGTGGGATTCGACATGCGGTATGCAAGCAAGCTGTTCGGCGTGTTTCAGCGTCTGCACAGGGTGGAGGATTTCGAGGGTACCGGGGTAGGATTGGCGATCGTGCAACGGATCGTGCAACGGCATCGCGGCAGAGTGTGGGCTGAAGGGGCGGTAAATGAAGGAGCTACATTCTTCTTTACCATACGCGAGGAGGAAGCATTGTGAGCGGTGATGGTCCCAACCGGATGGCTGAGATCTTGTTAGTGGAGGACAATCCGAACGATCTCGAGCTTGCCCTGCACGCGCTTCGGAAACGGAAAGTGACCAACCACATCCAGGTGGCGCGCGATGGCGCCGAGGCCCTGGATTACCTGTTTGCCGAGGGTAAATACGCGGGCCGGGATGTGCGCCAGACCCCCAACGTGGTCCTGCTCGATCTCAAATTGCCATTGGTTGACGGTCTCGAGGTGCTGGCCAAAGTAAAGGCCGACCCCCGAACCTGTCATGTGCCAATCGTGATCCTGACCAGTTCACGGGAGGAGCGTGATCTGGTGGAGAGCTATCATCTTGGGGTGAACAGCTATATAGTAAAACCAGTCGACTTTGAACAATTCACGGCGGCCATCGAGCAACTGGAACTGTATTGGATCCTGTTGAACGAGCGGCCCAAGGGGTAATGAATCTCACCATGAATCACGAACGGCTGCTTCCCCTCCGCGTTCTCCTGGTGGAGGATCAGGTCACGGATGCCGAATTGTTGCTCCTCGCGCTCCGCCAGGCCGGCTACGCGCCCGAGGCCATCCGGGTGCAGACCGAGGAGAGCTTCCTGGCCGAGATCGAATCCGAGCCCGACCTGATTCTGGCGGACTATAGTCTGCCCCAGTTTGACGCCCCCCGGGCCCTGGAGTTGCTCCGCCGGCGCGACAGGGATATTCCGGTCATCGTGGTAACTGGGGCGGTGAGCGAGGAAGTGGTGGTGGCGTGCATGCAGCAGGGCGCCTCCGACTATTTGTTCAAGGATAAGCTGGGAAGGCTTGGTCCAGCCGTGGAGCGCGCCCTGGCGGAAAAACTCCATCGAGACGAGCAACGACAATTGCGGGAAGTGCAGTTGCGGTTGGCTGCCATCGTCCAATCGTCGACGGACGCGATCATCAGCACGGCGGCGGATGGAAAGATCTCCAGCTGGAATCCCGCCGCTGAGCAGCTCTATGGCTACAACGTGAGTGAAGCGGTGGGGCAGCCTTTTACCATGCTTATGCCTGAGACCGAGCGCGCGACCTTGCCGCTCCTGCTCGCCCGGCTGCACGACGAGAACCTGGTGGCACACGAGGAAGCTCAGCGTATCCGAAAAGACGGATCATTCCTGATGGTTTCTCGAGCCGTCTCCCCGATCAGATCGCCGGCGGGTGAGATGACTGGAGCCGCGATCATTGAGTCGGATATTACCGCGAAAAAGGCGACCGAGCGGGCGCGCGAGGAATTTCTTTCATCAATGTCCCACGATCTCAAAACGCCCCTGGTCAGCATTCAGGGGCTCACTGAATTGGTACAGCAACAATTGCTCCGCCAGGGAACAAGCGACGCGATGCGCATGGCCACTCGGCTGGCCGGGGTGGTCAACAGCACGCGGAAGATGACCGATCTGATCAATCAGATGCTGGATGTGACTCGCGTGCAGATGGGGCAGTTGCTGGAGTTGGAACGGCGTCCTACCGATCTGATCACCCTGGTGAAATTGGCCATCGACCTGCAGCAGGTGGCATCCCCATCCCACCATATTGAACTTGACTCTCCAGCCGAGCCCCTAATCGCCTCCGTGGATGACGCGCGCTTCGAGCGCGTAGTGGCGAATCTGCTTTCCAACTCGGTAAAGTACAGCCCGGGAGGGGGCGTGGTTCGGGTGAAAGTGTGGTCGGAGGGGCAGGGATCAGCCCCATGGGCTGTTATCTCGGTGAGCGACCGCGGAATCGGAATTCCTGAAGCCGATCTCCCTCATGTATTTACCTCTTTTTTCCGCGGCTCGAACGTCAGCGGAAAAATTCCTGGCAGCGGGATTGGACTGGCCAGCGCCCGCCAGATCGTGGAGCAGCATGGCGGCTATATCAGCGCGGCGGGGAGCCCGGGGAACGGGGCCACCTTTACCGCACGGATCCCTCTTGCGGTTTAGCCGGCAGGTTTTGGAATCACTTAAGGGGCGACAGGCTAGACGAGGGGATGGGTAGTGAGTATGGTGAAGGGACAGGGAACCGTTCTCGTGGTGGACGACGATCCGATGATCCTGGATTTCATCACCGAAGCTCTCACTGACGACGGCTACAAGGTGCTGACCGCCGTAGGCGCGGAGGCTCTACCGGTCGCCGCCGATCGGCAGCCCGACTGCATTCTCCTCGATCTGCAAATGCCCGGCATGGATGGAGTCGAGGTGAGTCGCCGCCTGCGCGACCAGGACTCCACGGCCGGGATCCCCATCATCGTCATGTCCGCCAAGGATCGGCTGCAGGCAACCACCTCTCGGATGCAGATCAATGATCAACTGTCCAAACCGTTTGGCCTGGCCCAGTTATACGCGGTGATAAGGCGATGGTCCGGCGCCGATTAAGCCCACGACTGGATCGGCCGTCGGTCCTACCCCTGGGCTGCCGCTTCCTCGCCGTGAATGTAGCGCTTCCCACGGAGCAGCGAGGCAATCGCGGCAATCAGGGAGATCGCGGCGGACACGTAGAAGGCCAGATGCAGTCCGTTCATGAAAGCCGGAAGGATGAGATGGGGGAAGAAGGCGTGTCCGAACAGCACGGACTGAGTGTGATGGCTGAGATGGGCTGACGCCGAGGATGGAACCAGGGACCGCATTGGATTGTAACCCAGGAAGGCGGCGAACAGCACCCCAATCGGCGGCAGATGTGAGATCTGGTGCGAGAGCATCACCGACAGCCCATTTTGATGCAAGCCCTGATACATCACGGTAGGAAGACTGGCCGCTAGCCCGGCGGTCAGGATACTGAAGAAGAAGGCGATGCTTACCATCTGGCCCGCGTTCTGAAACGTGCCCCGCATGCCCGACGCCACGCCGCGCGCTTCCGGGGGCACCGAGTTCATAATGCTGGTGGTGTTGGGGGCGGCGAAGAGGCCCATTCCGATGCCCAGAATCAAGAGCAGCGCGAAGAATATCCCCCGATTGAAATCACCGGGCAGTGTACAGAGGGCAACGAAGCCGGCGGCGGTTATCAACATCCCCCCGGTGGCGAAGGCACGGGCGCCAAAGCGATCGGACAGCCAGCCGGAAGCTGGACCACTGATCACGAACCCAATTAGCATGGGCATGGTGTAAATCCCCGCCCACAACGGTGTCTGCTCGAACGAGTACCCGTGAAGAGGAAGCCAGATTCCCTGTAACCAGATGATGAGCATGAACTGCAACCCTCCGCGGGCCAGGGAGGCGCAGAAGCCGCTGATGTTCCCAGCCGTGAACATCCGGATCTTGAAGAGTTCCAGGTGGAAGAGCGGATCGGCCACGTGCGTCTCAATCCAGGCGAAGGCGCCAAGGATAAGGGCGCCTCCTACCAGGCATCCAATCACCCAGGGATTGGACCAACCCATTGAACTGCTCCCATACGGCTCGATACCGTAGGTCAGTCCAATCAAGATTGCCGTCAGCCCCACTCCAAAGGTCACGTTGCCCGGAATATCCAGTTTCTGCCCACGCCGGATGGCCGCGACCTCGTGGAGCCCGAGATAGCCATGGATCGTGCCCACCAGGCCGAATGGTACGCTGACCAGGAACACCAGACGCCAGTCAATGGTGGAGAGCCATCCACCAAGGAGCAGCCCTCCCAGGGCGCCCACGATGGCCGCTACCTGGCTTACCCCCATGGCGGTTCCGCGCTGCCTGGGTGGAAACGCATCGGTGAGGAGGGCGGCACTGTTGGCGAACAGGAAGGCGCCCCCCACTCCCTGAATCAAGCGGAGCACCAAAATGATCGTGGCCGCTTGATCGCCAGTCCCTGGCGTGAAGGCCAGCAGGCCCGAAGCAATCGTGAAAATAGCAAAGCCAAGGTTGTACAGCTTTACCCTGCCAAACATGTCGGAAATCCGGCCAAAGGTGACTAGAAGGGTCGCGGTCACTACCATGTAACCAAGGAGAATCCACAGGAGATAGCCCGACTGCCCAGGGGCCAGCGGACTGATCGCTATCCCCCGGAAAATGGCGGGAAGCGATATGAGCAAAATGCTGCTGTTAATCGAGGCAACCAGCATCCCAATCGTCGTGTTGATCAGGACGGTCCACTTGTAACCATCGTCATACGCTTGGGGCAGCGGTTGCGCGCCTGACAGTTTCGTGACGGAGGCTGGTACGCTGACCGCCGACATATGGAGTCTCCCGTTGGCTTGAAAAAGTCCACGGGGCCGCGAACCACGGCGCCGCTGGGTTTGTAGTCAGTACCGGACGAGAAGCGTAAGGCTGGTAAACCACGACACGCGATACCATGGACCCGCGCTTGTTACCGTGGCATACTCATAGAGTAGCACAATAGTTGTGATTATCAAGGACCAACCAATGATGGATATGAATGGCGCCCTAATTCCCGACGCGCTATGGCAGGTGGGGGCAATGCTGCGCCTCCTGCGAGCGGTCGATCAACAGCTTCGCGTCGCCTCTCCGGAGGCACTCTCGTTGGCCGAGCTCAGCGTTTTGAGCCAGGTACGACAGGGGCGAACCCTACCGTCTCGCATAGCCCGCGCCCTCGGTGCCGACCCGGCCCGTGTCACCCATCTGGTAAGAGGTCTGGTGGGTGCGGGAGCCCTCACCCGAACCCTCGACCCTTCAGACCGACGTTGCTGGCGGCTGGGCGTCACCAGGGCGGGGGAGGCGCTCCTTGAGACTGGGCGGGACAGCGTACAGGCCGCCCTCGAATCCATCCTGGTACTCCTCACGGAGGAGGAACGGGCCGCGCTGAGCGTGGGCCTCGCTGGGGTGCGCAGAGTGCTCACGCCGGAGGCCGTATCGGCCTGACAGCCAGGAAGTCCATGCCACGCTATCCGGGCGACTGATACTGTACACTCCCCCTGAGGGAGGCGCACCATGGCCACGCGGCAGCCGTTCAATGTGGACCAGGCACTTGATCGGGTGAGCCATGCCGTGGAGGATTTCCCGAAGGCGGCGCTGTTCGAACTGTATGATGAAGGCTTCCATGACCCTTTCCAACAACTGGTAGCCTGCATCATCTCGATTCGCACGCGTGACGAAACGATGCTTCCGGTGGCACGGCAACTCCTTGGCACAGCGCCGACTCCCGCCGCCATGGCCGCTTTACCGATTGCTAAGATTGACGAACAGATTGTGCGGTCCAGCTTCCACGCCCAAAAGGCGGCCAATATCTCCGCCATCGCGAAGCTGGTCGACCAGAATTATGATGGGGCGCTTCCCTGTGATTTCGAATTCTTGGTGTCGCTACCTGGAGTGGGGCCGAAGTGCGCCAACCTGGTGCTTGGAATCGCCTGCGGTCAGCCGGCTATTGGGGTGGACATCCATGTCCATCGAGTGACGAATCGATGGGGCTACGTGCGTACCACCTCCCCCGAGTCGACCATGGAGGCTCTGAAGCTGGTATTGCCTCAAGCCTATTGGGTGACGATCAATCGCCTCCTGGTGCCGTTCGGCAAGCACATCTGCCTCGGACCGCGCCCTCTCTGCTCTACCTGCCCCGTGTTCGATATGTGCGAACGCCGTGGGGTAGTCAGCAGTCTGTGAGGGAGGTCAGGGGGATCTCCAGGTTGAAGCGTGGATCTCCCCCTGCTACAATCTGCGTCATGCGCATTCCGCGGCGTATCTGATCATTTTGGGGGCGGCCGCATGAGGGAATCCAGTGACCCACCGTTGTCCAGAAACAAGATCCCGTCAGGGCCCTTCCGTTGGATCATCTTGTTCGCTGATAAAATGCGGGCCCGAGGTGACTTCCGGCGAGAGCGCCTCATGTATTTTGCTCTGGAGGCGCTGGAAATCCGCGAGAAGGAGCCCGAGCGCGCGCTCAAACTCTATAATCAAGGCCGGGATGAGGCCGTCGCCCTCCGAGAGTCCTGGTGGATTCTCTTCTTCGATTACCTCCGTCTCCAGATCATCACGGGGCCTCTGGGAGACCTGGCGGAGGGCCTGAGAATCGCCGAGGCGGGAGTAGCGGAAGCGGACAAGCCGCTCTACGCGCGCTTCCCCCAACGGGTCTGTTTGCATGAAGATGTCATCCGCATTCAGTGTGGCATCGACCCACTCGGATTTGCCCCGCAAATCGAGGCCGGCATCGACTTCATGACCAACAACCTGGAAGCGGACTCGCTGTGCCATGATTGCTTGCGAGGAGTCAAAATCCGTTATGCCCTGGAAATAGGGCGCTGGGAAGAAGCGCGGAAACTCCTGCTGGAGAGCCTTGCCACCCCAGTGGGCGGAATGCACCCGATCAAGCCCCAGAGTGAGCGGCACATGGTGGGCCAGAAAGTCACCACCGAGAAGATTCGCGCGGCGGAATATACGCAACTCTGCGTCGTGGCCTGGAATTGTGGGGAATCGGAGAATCTGCGCGCCTGGGCGCTGGAGGGAGAAGCGACCGGGCGCCGGGTTGATGAGTACGCGTGCATCGCTGAATGCTTGATGTGGCAGGCCGTGCTGGCGCGGAGAGATGGAGACGCGGCGACCGCCCAGCGCCTGTGCCAGCGAGCGATTCAGGAAAACAAGCAGAGCCTATGGATCGCGGGAACATCCTATTTCGATGCTCTGTGCCTCTTTTATGAAGAGAGCGGCGAACTGCGTATGGCCTGCCAGGCGCGAGCCCACCAATTGAACCTCTTGCGCGGCAAAGGCCAGACCTTTGTCGAGGTTCGCGCTCACGCCGAGCGCTGCCGCCTCCTGAGTCTCATGGGCCATTCACTGGAATCCGCCCTCCCGGCCGCCCGCGACGCGGCTGGCTTTCTGATCAACTCAGAACCAGCACTGGAGACCCTTGAGCGTATTGCCCACGGCGTACATCGCTAATCAGTCGGATCGGACCGATTCGTCCCATCGGATCACTTAGAAGCCAAGCGGGCCGCGCTTATAGTAGCCCGCAAGCTCGGTGTAGGTGAACCCGCTGATCGGTTTGCCCTGAAGCGTTCCGGAGAGCCGGCCACTGCCCTCCCAGTAGGTGCTGTATGGATCTACTTGATCCACGATCTCCTGGTTTGGCACGGATGAGGTTACTACCGCCTTCAGGCCGATAGCGGGGACCGCTATTTTCCAGGCGAGCGGATAGGTGATATGGCTCCGCGGGCTCGTCCAGGGCCGGCCAAGCGATGTCATCGTAGCTCCGCGAGTAAAGAGTTGCGGCACATGGGCAAAGCTGACCGTGGCGTACTTGGACCCCGAACGAGGACCGCCGAGGAAATTCACCAGTGAAAGGCTGGTTCCGTTGGCCAGTTGAACGGCCATCCAGTCCCAACCTTTTTGGGTGGACCAGTTCCATTGCCCCCATTGATGATCCATCCAGGAGAGCCCGGTGACCGCCAGCTTTTGCCCATTCAGGAGAAGCGTGCCGGTAGTAGAAAGATTGGTCAGGCTATAGTAGTAGGAATAGCCATTACCGATCGATAGCAGGCCGGTTCCTCCTTCCAGTAACGGAGGACGCACGGTCACTACCCGGAGGTCGAGCGAGCCGCTGGGCATCCGGGCGGACAGACGGTACGCTGGTCCCGCACCCGTCTCGCTATCGAAGGAGAGAGAACTCCGCTGAGCTGCCAACCGCAACTTTAGCCCGTGGGTCGCCAGGACTGGCTTACCTGGCGAGGGTAGGATGTACTCAACCGAGGAGTAATAGCGCTTGTGGGTCTCGTCGGTGATCGCAAGGTCGATCCGGTAGAGCGTGTTTACGGTGAGGAATGGATCCAGTTCTCGGGCGTTGCCAAACTTGAAGGCTACCATCTCGAAACCGTAGCGCGTCGCGGCCCGGTCACGGAGATGACCGGTGACGTACCACCACTCGTTTGGTGACTTGCTATGCATGGCGGCGTCCGCCGGCAGATGGATGGGACTGAAAGCCATGGACGCGGCGGGTCCAACGGGAATCCCAGCCAAGCAAATCCCAAGTAGAAGTGCCCCGACCCGCAACCAGCGCGCGGTCCAATCCCAACCGCCGGGCCGGTGAGGCCGCCATCCCGAAGGCTCTCGTCGCATCGCGGATCCTCGGCTTTCCTGCAAGCATGAACAGGCGCTACCGCTATGATAGCCGAAGACCGCCGCCCCGCAACCGTATCCCGCGGGCGCTATGGCCGGCGCGATAGGACTTCCGCGCTCGATCCGCCAGTCTTCCCAGCAGCGCTTCCCGAACCGTCGGACTGGCCGGCTGCCGCCGATGGGGCCGAACTAGCACCACTGGAGAGATTCAAGTCCGAGATTCTGACCTGGGTGAGCATCCGGGCCAGATCGTATGGCCAGGGCTTGATGCCCATGGCGAGAGAGTTTACCTGTGCCCCAACCATCAGAACAAGGGAGAAAAACCAGAACCAGGTGATCATGACGATTACCGTCCCAATCGCCGCTGTTCCGTATTGGCTGGTTCCCACGAAGTGCGCCGTGTAGAAAGGAAATATCGTGTTGACAATGGCCATGGCGACGGCCGCTACCAGGGCGCCTCGCCAGGCATGCCGCCAGGAGATCGGCATGTTGGGGACCACGATGTAGATGGCCAAGAAGAGGACGAAGAGGGCGGCCAGGCTGGCGGCCAGACCGACGATGAAAGGAAATGGGCCACTCAGCCCCCCCGGCAGGATGCTCCCCAGGGCCGTGCTGGCACTTCCCAGGAGAATGGAGGAGACAAATGAGAGTGGCAGCAATACCACGAACAGGAGAATCATCACCAGGGACATGAGCTTTTGCGGGATGAAATCGCGCGTCCGGACCCGGTAGACAATTGCGAATGCATTCTCCATGGTGCCAAATAAATTGGAGCCGCCCCACAGGAGACCGGCCACACTGATCACGGTCAGAATCCCGTAGCTGGCCCGAACCTTGGCGAGCAACGAGGCCACGTTGATCGTCTTCGCCACGTTTCCCGGCAAGATCTTATTCACCTGGTTCGCGAAGTCCGCCGTGTGACCCGAGAGTGAAGGAACCAGGGCCAGAATGGTAAACAGAGCCAACAATAAAGGGAAAACCGAGGTCAGGACGTTATAGGACAACATGGACACCAAATTCATCGTCCAGTCGTTATTGAACTTGGCATAGGCGCGCTTACCCGACCCAATCGCCAGTTCAGCCTCCGCTCTGGCCTCTGCATCGAATCCCGGACGGGTATGCCCGTGCCGTTCAGGCTGGCTTCGATTTGTCGTGCTGGCATCGGCGGCATTTGACTTCTGATGCTCAATTCGCGCCGTATTCATTTCCGTCTCCTTCACAGCTTCAGGTCTCATCGCGCCCGATCCGGCCCACCACCGTTCGGGCTGGCTTTTCACTATTCAGATCACTCTGACAGATCATGGCGCCTTCGTGATCGGCTGTATGGGGTAGCGGACTGGCGAAACCTGGCTAGTCCTCATTACGTACTAAGCCACTCTGATCCCTGGACCCATGCGATTGGCGGTTCCGGCGAGTCTTGATCCATGCCATTGTACGAACAGGGGAAGCGGCTCGGCGCCTTCCCGGTTCAGGATCTGGCTAGCCCAAAGGGAGAAGAAGCCATGACGAAGAAAAAGGAACAGCCACTTAAAGGAGTCGGTCAAAAGGAAGAACGGCAGTATGAGCACATTAAAGAAGACGCACAAAAGAGTGGCCGTTACGGCGACCGGGCCGAGGAAGTGGCGGCCCGGACCGTGATGAAGCATCATCGCGAAGAGCATCACAAGCCCGGCGAATAGGGTGGTCCGGATATCCACGCTGCTGGCAAAGAGCCTGCATGACCCGCGCGGCCAAATGGTGGGCCACCTGAGCGACCTCGTGGTGCGCCAACGCGGCGACCAGCCGCCTTTGCTGGCCGGTCTTCTTGTTCGACGATCAGGGGTCGAACTCTTATGTGGCAGCGCGTATCTGGAATGGTCGGACGATGGAGCCGGTCCCTGGGTCGTTCGCGCGGGTGGCGTGGTGCCATTCGCGCGCCGATCCGGCGAGTGGCTATTGGCCCATGATCTGCTTGACCATCAGGTCATTGACCTGCGCGCGGTGACCACGGCCCGTGTCAACGACATCCTCCTGATCGAAGAGCCGAGCGGTTGGCGCCTCGACGCGGTTGATCTGGCGACGGGCGCCCTGATTCGCCGATGCCTCCCCCAAGCTCTGAGGTCCGAGGGGAACGACCACTGCTCTCTCCCCTGGGACGATTTTGAAGTCCTCGCCTCCGACATGAGCGGTGGATGGGCCCGGCCGGAGCACTCCAGGCTTGAGCGATTGCATCCCGCGGATATCGCGCGAATCATGGATTTATTGCCCACTCCACAGGTTCTGGAGCTGATCGAATCGCTGCCCGACAAGATAGCAGCGGACGCCCTGGAGGAGATGGATAACCATCTCCGGGATGCGGTCTTCGTGGAGTTGGCGCCAGAGCGGGCGGCCCGAATTTTGGACCGGATGGCCCCGAACACCGCCGCCGACACCCTGGCCGATCTGCCGATTCCGTTGGTTCGGCGCGTTCTTCAGGATCTTCCTTCCGGATCCGCCGCCGACATCCACGCCTTGCTGACCTACGCCAAGGACACGGCCGGCGGCCTGATGACTACCGCGTACGTGGCCGCGCCGAGATCCCTGCCCATCCGCGAGGCGGCGGAGTTTCTCCGCCCGCAATTCGAGCGCCCCGATTGGGTGTACTACGTCTACGTGGTTGAGGATATGACCGAAAGAAAGCTGGTCGGCGTCTTTACCCTTCGCGACCTCCTACTCGCCAACCAGGACTTGACCGTAACGGACATTATGTCCACTGAGTTGCGCACCGCCGAGCCGAAAACGCCCGCCAAAAAGGTGGCGCAAACGATGTCGGAATACAATCTGATGGCCCTGCCAATTACGGACGCGGGAGGGCGGCTGTTAGGGATCGTGGCGGTGGACGACGCGCTCTCGGAGATTCTGCCCAATGATCTCCGCCGCCGGGTGCCTCGTGTCTTCAGCTGATGCCGCGGCGGCCACGCCTGCGTCCACCCGCTTCCGCCTCGGCCCACTGGGACGGATGCGGCGGTTCATTGGAGCGGTGCGGCAGCCGCGGACTGGGCCTCTCATCTACCTGGCGGCGCTCGGACCAGGGCTGATCGCGGCGAATGCCGGGAATGACGCGGGAGGCATCGCGACCTACTCCTCGGTGGGCGCATCGTATGGGTATCGCCTTTTGTGGATGATCCTCCTGATCACGGTGTCGTTGGCGCTCGTCCAGGAAATGTGCGCCCGCATGGGAGCGGTGACCGGCAAGGGCCTGAGTACGCTGATTCGCGAGCACTTCGGCATCCGGTGGGTGGGATTCGCCATGCTGGCCCTGCTGATCGCCAACGGCGGCACCGCCATCTCGGAGTTCGTGGGTATTGGCGCCGCCCTGGGACTGGTGGGGATTCCGCGCCTGCTCGGCGTGCCGGCCATGGCCCTGTTGATCTGGTGGCTGGTCGCCCGCGGCTCCTATCGCCGGGTTGAAGTGATCTTTCTCCTGATGACTCTTGCCTTCTTCGCCTACCCCATTTCGGCCATCCTGGCGCACCCAAGTTGGGGAACGGCGGCCCGCGACACCGTCGTCCCTTCGTTTCAATTCCAGTCCGCCTATATCTTTGCCTTCGTCGCCACGGTGGGAACCACGGTTACACCCTATATGCAGGTGTACCTACAGTCGAGCGTGGCCGAGAAACGAGTCGCCATGCGCGACTACAAGTTCACCCGCCTGGATGTCTATAACGGCACCTTTTTCGGCAACTTGGTCTCCGCCTTTATCATCATCTGCACGGGCGCCACCCTCTATAGGCATCACATCCAGGTCACCCTGGCCTCCGACGCCGCGCGCGCCCTGGCGCCGCTGGTGGGCTCCTACGCGAAGTACGTATTCGCCGTGGGTCTCTTTGGCGCCTCCATGTTAGCGGCGGCCGTGCTCCCGCTGGCCACTAGCTACTCATTGACCGAAGCGTTTGGTCTGCGGCATGGGGTCCACACCCAGGTACGCGAGGCGCCGGCGTTTTGGGCCATCTTCACCAGCCTGATCGCCATGGGAACTATCGTGGGAGTCCTTCTACCCACGGCCATGGTGGTGAGCTTATTGCTGGGGGTTCAGGTGGTGAACGGCGTGCTGCTTCCCGTACTTCTGGTCTTCATCATCAAGCTGGTG
>DATBTL010000376.1:0-20758 GCA_036559345.1 Chloroflexota bacterium
GCCTCGAGAGGGCGGGCGCCCGGGGTCATCGGCGTGAGGTAGATCCACTCCGCGCTGTCGGCGAGCGCGCCCGCCCGGAGGCGGGGGAGCAGACCCGCGAGCACGGTGCTGGACTTGCCGGATCCGCTCGCTCCCACCAGGGCCAGGAACCGCGGCCCACGCTCAAGGCCGGCGGACACGGCGGCCAGAAGCGCGGCGACCAGGCTGTCACGCCCGAAGAAATCGCCGGAATCCTCGGCGGTAAAGGGGCGCAAGCCTTTGTAGGGATTCCGCGGCCTGGCGAGCGGAGTTGGGGAAGGGCGCCCACCGGAAAGCTGCCGCAACTCGGCGGCCAGCGAAGCGAGCGCCGCCTCGTAACCACTGCCACGCGCATCAAGGTACTGGAGGCCGCCCCAGCCCAGAGGAACACATTCCATCCACTGCTCGCCCGCTACCCAGAGTGGATAGACCCGCCGCCCGTACAGTTCGGCAATCCGCAGTTCGTCCCCGATGTAACGCGAGGCGCGGGTGGCCGCCGAAGTAATCAGCACGAGCGCCGAGGCGGCACGGATCGCGTCGCGCAGCGCCTGCTCCCAACTCGGGGTGCCTGGCACAAGGTCGTGATCAGCGATCCAGGCGCTGATCCCCTGCTCACGGAGATCGGCGCACAGCCGTTGGACGAGAGCGCCGTCATGCTGGGCATGCGCGACATAGACCCAGGAGCGCCCAGTCAACTCCTGATCATCATCCGGCGTGACGTCGGTGGGAGAGAGACTATCCGCGGGTCGCGGACGCCGTGCCGCCTGGACCAGCGCCGCGCGCTCCTCCTCGGCGAGGGACAACGCCTCCACAAGCCGCCGCACCGTGTCGCGATAGGGCTGCCGCCCGCCGCGCTCAAGATAGAGGACGCCGCGGGGACTGAGGCCGGCGCGCTCGGCAAGTTCCTCCTGGGTCAGTCCGGCGGCGTTGCGATGGCGACGCAGCAGATCGGCAAAGGCCGGCGAATCAGTTGCTTCCATCTCTCATCGTCCGCTTCCGCCGCATTCTTAGCCCCCCTGGCGCCGCGGTGGCCACAGCATAGCACAACCGCACAGCTAACTGTGCGGTCAACTGTGCGGGAGCATGTTCGTGGGCAGCGCCGCGTTTCGGGCGCACACTGAGCGCGGTCGGTAGAGGCGCGGCGGACTGACAGCGGCGCCACCAACGGACCCGCTACGGAGGAGATACCTTTCATGAAACCAACCACCCGCCTGCTCAGCCTTGCCGCGCTGATTGGTCTATCCCTGACGAGCCTGACCAACCACCACGCCGGACACGCCGCGGCGTGCGCCACGACCACCACCTTGCGCGTGACCGGCTGGAAGGAACCGGGCCCCGAAACGCAACTGCTGGAGATTGGCATCAACCAGTTCAACAACCTCAACCCTTGCATAGTCGCGCGCTACAGTCCCACTGCCCAACCAGATTACCAGGCGGAAATCGGGCGTGAGTTCGCCCGCAAGACGGAACCCGATGTGTTCTACGCCAGTCCGGATTTGATCGCCACCCTGGGCCAGGCCAGGCGGTTGCTCAAGCTCGATCCCTATCTGGCCAGCGATCGGGTCAGCCTGGACCGCTACATCCCGGATCTGCTCAAGGTCTTTCAGGTCAAAGGATCTACCTATGGGCTGCCCAAGGACTGGGGTACGGTCGCTGTCTTCTACAATAAAGATATCTTCGATGCCGAGCGTGTACCCTATCCCACCAATAATCTGACCTATGCCCAGTTCCGGGCCTTGGCGAAGCGGCTAACTACCACCGGCACGATGATGCCGGCCGATTTCACCAATTTGATGCCGTTCCTGTATGGCTTTGGCTCCGGGATTCTCGATCCGGTCACGGGCAGGGTGCTCTTTGATAATCCGCGGGCGATCGAGGCGCTGACCTATTACACGGACTTTCAGTTGGTTGACCACTCGGCCACCACGCCCACGGCCACGGGCGCCGCTGCTATCGATAGCCTGGGCCAGGGGCAAGCAGCGATGGTGATCGACGGCAGCTGGCAGCTTTCCTACCTGCGATCTGCCTATCCCAACCTCCGATTCGGGGTCGCCGAAATCCCGATCGGACCGGCCGGGCGGGCGGCGCCGATCTTCACCAATGCCTGGTCCGCCTCAGTCCGCACGGCGCACCCGGCCGCGGCGGTGAAGCTTATAGAGTACCTGACCGGGGCCGCCTTCCAGGCGCGGCAACTGCACATCGGCTTCGCCCTCCCGACCCTGACCGCCTTGCGGGCCGATCCCTACCTGAAGGCGCACCCAGATGTGTATAGCTTTTTCAGCGAGTATACGGCCGGCAAGCCCGCCAACTTTGGCCGCTACGATAGCGCCATCAATCAGGTGTTGAGCGATGCCGTGACGGCGGTGTTGCTCAAGAAGAGCACACCGGCGCAAGCTATCACAGTGGCGGCCGGCACCTTGCAAAGACGGATCGCGGGCCAGTCACGCTAGCCGCCGGCCCGGTAGCCTCGCCCCAGAATATGATGGGACGAGGCTACCGGGCCTGGCGGTCCCGATCCGCGCTATCCCACCATTGCCGAATATGGTATACGTTGGGGAGCAGTGTTCTTGACCGCCGCCTCCGTAGAGAGTAGCGGCTGCCTTCTGAGAGAGGAGACATGTCTATCGACATGGAAGTGGAGAACGGACAGCCATGACCACCAACCCCGACCAGGCACTCTATGCTCGCATTTACGCGGCGGTGGCCCAGGTTCCGGCGGGCAGCGTCGCCACCTATGGTGATATCGCCGCTTTGGTGGGCGGCTGCGACGCGCGGACGGTCGGCTATGCCCTGAACGAACTGCCAAAGGGCCGCCAGTCCTTGATACCGTGGCAACGGATTATCAACAGTCAGGGGGGAATCAGCACCAGGGGCGAGGAGCAGCGCCGCCTCCTGGTAGCCGAAGGCATCGAGTTCGACTCCAAGGGACGAGTACCCCTGGCCCGCTTCCGCTGGCCGCGTCCCGGCCGGGAAAGTCCGCCCACGGAGGAAGCGCCATCGCAGCCTCGCCTCTTTTGATCAAGAGCGGACTGGCCCTGTTTACCGCGCCGGAGCGGCTACCTTCGCCAGGAGAATATCCCGCACTCCCTCGACCAGATAATCGAGGCGGTAGCTAATCTCGTAGGTGCGCGTCTCGTCTTCCTCCAGAGGGCGGAGATACTGGTGCAGCACCCGCTGGATCATGAAGGCCAGGACGGTGACGTAGTGGCCCAGCATCCGGGGGCGATCACCAGGGGCAATTGTCCGGAGATCCCGCGTCACCGCGTCGGCGCTGAGACCGCCGCGGCCATTCTCCAGCGACTCGAGAACAAAGCGGTCGCCCTCGGCCATGAGCCGATGGACGTCCCGCAGGACATCCTCCAGGCCATTCCGGCGCGTAATCCCCATGTCGCGCGTGTAGCGCGCATCCAGTTCACCAATCAGGGCAATCATTCCGGGAACGATCTGCGAGGGATCAGAGAGAGTGCGCAGCGAGTTGACGCGGGCCACCAGGAGCTCCGACGCGCTTTTGAGCGACTCCACCGCCGCCTCGGCGGTGCCCGTCTCGTCCAGCTCACCGCTCCCAGCCACATCTGCCTCGGTATCTGGGATGAGCGGCACCAGATCTTCTTCCTTGCCGCCAATCAAAGTCTTGGGGATGGGCATCGCGGGTTCTGGGGCCGGGTCGGTTGCCTCGACCACGGGCGGCGCCATGGTCTCGCGCGGCTCAGTCGGCTGTACAAGGTCCAGATGCTTTCGCGCGCTTCCCGAGAGTGGGAGAGGATCCGTCTCCAGATCCTTTGGGGACTCGGTCGACTGGGCGGCTTCCGGCGGAGAGTTCACCGGCCAGTGCTCGATAGGCTCGGGAACCGTCTCTTGCTCGTCCGCTTGATCAGGCTCGTCTTCGTGGCTGGGCACCGCTAGCGGTAGCTCGCCTTCCAGTGGATCGGCGGCGATGGCCGCCGGATCCAGGGGAGTGCCCGCTTCAGCCGGCGGGGCCGAGTCCGTGGGCACGATACTACTTGGCGCGGGGGTGCTGTCTTCGTCACGCTTGCGCCCAAACAGCCGAGGAATCCGAGGCATATCTGCTCCGATGCGTACCCGTCGTTGCCTCGTGGCGGCGGACTAGCGCGATTGCGCGGTACGTTCCCCGTAATCGCGTTCGATCTTGTCGAGGCGTCCGCGTACCCGAGGGCTGCCGAGGTATTTATGAATAAACTCAAGCAATTGCGCCGTCTCGATGGGCTTGGTCAGATATTCGTTGGCATGAGCGAGCTTGCCCTTGATCCGGGGAATGAAGCCCTTGGACGCCGTGAGCACCACGATTGGCGTATCCTTCAGGATACTTTTCTTTAGTTGGCGGCACACTTCCAGGCCGCTAATGTTCTTGCCGGGGATCGGGTTGCCGTCCTTGTCCAGGTCGTCGGTCGGCGGCGGCTCGATGTTGATATCAAGCAAGATCAGGTTCGGGCGTTTGGTAAAGGCCAGAGCCAGGGCGTCACGGGCGTTAATCGCCCAGTGTAACTCATATTCGTCAGCCAAGGCGTCTCGGAGATTCCGGCGGTGTGTTTTGGAATCCTCGACGATCAAAATGCGCTGGCGCTCTGGACCCGACCCACCCAGGTTATTCATGGCTACGATCTCCTTTGGAACGAGGAGGAGTGACTCACCGTAGCCGTCAACCGGCAACCTCTCACCCGAGGTCCGCGGAGGGCCATGCTAGTGCTTGTCACCATAACAGTATAACTCCTTTGCGATCACGGGGTAAGAAGCCGCGTGACCGTTGCCGCCAGCCCGCGTTCGGGATGGTCGAATTCCCCGCGAACCTTGCTGACGAACGCATTGGCGTTATGGGCCCTGGCGAACGCGGCATCAGCGGGCGTATTGCGTGAACTCACCATGATCACCGGAGTCCGGCTGTCCTCCCGACGAAGGGCTCTGAGGATCTCGTAGCCGCCCCGCCGCGGCTCCGCCAGCATGATGTCCAGCACCAGCAGACTGGGCGCCGGACCCTTGTGCCACACTTGATCCCAATCACTATAATTGCTCACCGCGTGTACGATATACCCTGCCTGCCCCAGGGTATCCGCGATGGCCGCGCGCGCGGTCGCGTCGTCATCCACCGCCAGGATGACCGCGTTTTTCAAGGGAGCGGCGGATGGGGCCGGCGGATGGGGTAGATTCTGGGTGGCGTTCCCTCGCCCTCCAAACAACATCAGCAGTCTCCTTCCATGGAATAGCGTGCGGGTTGGCGCCTCCACGTCCTCGTCCTACCGACGAGGGTGTCGTGAGTCTCATCGAGTATGTACGGCTTGTTTTCCATCACGACGCGGCCTCGCGCACGGACGCGGCGCCGCGCGCCAGGACAAGCTGCGCCGCGCCCACCAGTTCATCTTGATCGTAGGGCTTGGTAAAGTACCGGGTCACGCCCGCCGCCAGGGCCGCCGCCCGGTGCCGCGCTTGCTGGCGGGAGGTGATCATGAACACCGGTACCGTGGCCCCGCCCGCCGGCAACAGTCTCAGGGCGGATAGCGCTTCCAATCCATCCATTCCGGGCATCTCCATATCCAGGGTAATCAAGTCAGGCATCCCGGCCGCGCAAATTGTCAGGGCCTCCCGCCCATCGGCCGCCTCGCGGATGCGGAAACCAGCCTTGGCCAGGGTGCTTCGCAGGGCTCGCCGCATGGTCTGGCTGTCGTCCACCACCAGCACCGTATAGGCCGGTTGCTCGGTCTGCTCCACCGCCACGACCGGCGTGTCGGAGCCTGAGCGATCGATCAGGGTCGGTAAGTCCAGGATCGGCAGGATCCGCCCGCCGCCGCCTACCGCGTACCCGAGCACCCCACAGTGACGGCGCAAATAGCCGGGCGCCGCCCGCACCGGGAGGTATTGGCTCCCCATTACCTCATCCACCACCAAGCCCCCAGCCCGACCAGCCACTTCCAGCACGATGGACTGGCCGGCCTCGCCATCGCCTATCGGGCCCGCCGCGAGGTGCGCCCCATAGAGCGTCAGCGCGCGCCCACCGATCTCCACCGTCTGTCCGGCGCGGAGGGCGCTCAGCCTCCGATACGGCAGGGGGTGGGTGGCAACCACCTGGGTAATCGGCACCGCGATCAGATCCCGGCCCTCGCGCACCACTTCCACGCGCATCATGGCCAGCGACCGGGGGAGGGAAATGGTAAAGGTCGTGCCCTGTCCCACCCGCGAGGCAATCTCGATGCGCCCTTGCAAGCTGGTGATCTCGTCCTGGACACTCTTCATCCCCATGCCGCGTCCGGAAAGCGTGGTCAACGATCGGGCGGTGCTGAAGCCGGGCCGCCAGATCAGGGCCATCCGGTCGCGGTCGCTCATGGCCGCCGCCTCGGAGGCGCTTACGATGTTTCGCGAAACGGCCACCGCCGCCACCCGCTCGGGATCGATACCGCGCCCGTCATCAATGACCTCGATCGCCACCCCGTCGCCGTTGGTGCGGCCACGAATGATCAGGTGGCCGCTCGGCGTTTTCCCGGCGGAGACTCTATCACCCGAGGTCTCCTCGATTCCATGGTCCAGCGCGTTGTTGATCAAGTGCAACAGAGGCTCGAACAGCGATTCGGCGATCCGCCCGTCTAGCTGGAGTTCGCCGCCCTCCATCTTGAAGGTTACTTGCTTCCCTAAACGGCGGCTCTGAGACCGGACCACGTGATTCAACCGATCCTCGAGTTGCGACAAGGGGATCATGCTCATGTCCAGCAGAACCCGCTGAGCCCGCAACTGATTGTCCGCCTGGGACTCCACCTGGGCCCGTGCCTCGCCCAGATCGCGGCGCTGGCTGGTGTCGCTTTCCTCGAGGTCGGCCAGGGCCTCGTCAAGCTGCATCAGCAGCACGTCGATCGTGCTGTACTCTTCCTTTTCCAACAGATCCCAGTCACCGGTGCGGCGGTTGGTCCGTACCAATTCGGAGCGGAGGCCAGCCAGTTCCGTACCGACTCTCTCCACCAGGGTCCGGAGGCGGCGACCGCTGCGGCGCGACTCAATGCTTTGGCGGGTCATCCGGGACACCAACTCGGCCAGGGCATCTCGGGTAACCGACAAATCCTCCAGGGCGCGCAACGCGGTCTGCAGGCTGTATTCCTTCCCATACTCCGCGGCGGGGCGGAAACCTGTCCGCGGGCCGCGCGGCTGGTCGGCGGCGGGAGCCGCGTTCCGCTGGCGCGGGAGGGGCACCAGCTCAAAAGCTTCGGCATCCTGCAGGACGACGCGGCGGACCGCGACCAGGGCGGTATCCTGGCGCAACGCCGCGATCAGGCGCTCCGACACCTCGCGTACCAGGGCTGGATCATCCACGGCGACCCCCCGGAACCGGCGTCCCGCCTGGGCGAGGTCGGTGGTGATGTCGTAGGCGATGAAGGCACCCCCGTACTCCGTGGCGTCAAAAATGGCGAAACACTCGGATAACAGGGCGTCCCCATTCTCCAGGGGCACGATAGTGATCCGGGCTTCTGGAGTAGGGATGGTATCCAGCATCCCGAGGATATAAATCTGCCCGTGCGGCCCCGCCAGATCGCGGTAACGCGCCTGCTCGGCCACGTACTGCGAGATATGCTGGAGGCCAATGAAGAGGACGAACGATCCGGTGGCCTGCCTGGCTCGGTCCTCCAGGGCCCGCATACGGTCGAACACCGCCACCCGGCCACGCACCTCGGCCCGCCCGGATCGGTCGGTGATGTCGCGCAAATGTACCTGCCGCAAGCCAACCGAGGCCATGGCGCGCGTCCGCACCGATTGCGGCACCACCCGGTGGAGCAAATCACTCTCGATCTCCGAAGGCTCCGAATCGGGCTTCCCAGGCCCTTTCGCGACTGGAGCCACCATCTGAGTGGACGGAGCGGGTACGGGGGGCGGCGCGGCGGGAACCTCCGCGGTCACCGGTTCAGCCGCGGCCGGGGCAACCAGATCGCCGCGACGCACGCGCTCGGCTATGTCGTCCAAACGACGGGAAAGCATGTCCGGGGACACGGCCATGAGTTGTGACTGGCTCGACCCACGGCCGAACGATCCGGTCCGGGTGAGAGCGTCGACCAGCGATTGGAGCGCGTCCTCCGCGTCCAGCACCCCATCGAGCACCTCCCTGGGCACCTCGCTCATCTCTCCGCGCAACTGGAAATCCTCGATCAACTCAAGGAGATCCTCGGCGCTGTGGGCAATCGCCTCGATAGGGAGCGCGCCGCCGCCCACCAGAGCCGCCCCACCCTTGAGGGTGTGCAATTTGACCCGCGCGCGCACCAGCGCGGTCTCGTCGGCGGGGTTCTTGCTCAGTACGCCGAGGGCCCGATGCAAATCCGGCATCAAACGCGCGACTTCCTCAAGGAAGGTTGGCCATAGCGAGTCCGCCGGAGCCTTCTTGGGGGCCGCGCCTCGAGCGGCCTTGGGACGAGGCGCCGGCGGCATGGGAATCTTCGCGGCTAGCGACGCGTCGTCGATTGGGGTGCCTGATTGCGCGGCGGCCTTGCGCTGCATCCCCTCTAGCCGGCGCAGCAGCGCGGGCTCGTTGGCCAGGGGACTCTGGATCTCCAGGCGGGATACAATCGCCGTCGCCGCTTCGTTCAAGAGGCTAAAGGCCCCAGCCGGCAACCCTGGGGCTGGTTGGCTGGCGTCGTAATCGTCACCCAGAAGGTAGTCGATGATGTCCTCGGCCGCCTCCGACAGCACGGCCAGCCCTTCCAGTTCCTCGGCGACCGCCGGAGGGGCGGACTGCGCGGTAACTCGCGCGTCGCCCTTGAGTGTATGGAAGCCTCGGCGCACCGTGATCATGGCATCCATCGACTGCTGGTCGCCCCAGAGGCGCTTGAGGGATTGCGGCAGAGTCTTGGTGGCTGTAATCATGGCCTCCCGCCGGAAAAGGGTCTCCAGATCCTCCTCTTCCTCGGGCTCGGCCAGGGCTTCGCCCCCCACCCCTTGCAACACCGGCACGGGCGTCTCGTCGTCGATCCCCACCCCGCTGAGGGTGCCGACCAGACCGAAGCTCCGAGCCTCCTCGAGCGACATGCCAAGCGCGGCGGCGATGGCCGCGGCGTCATCCTCTCGGGGCTTGATGGCCCGATATTCGTCCTCAATCTCGCCCACGGCGCTCGGGGAAAGGGGACCGTCGACCAGCAAGGCGATACCCCGTTGCTGTAAGGAAAGTATCCGTTCGCGTAAGTCCGCGTGCTCGTGCCAGGCGCACATCTCCATGAGCACGCGGCACAGGTGCTCTCCATCCCGGTCGTCTTGTTCCCAGCACCACTCCAGGCGGCCCCGCAGCCCGGCTTCCAGCGCCGAGGCGGCCTTGGCCCGCGGGGTGGCGATGTCGCCTTGATCCTCCTCCACGTCCGGCGAGACCGTTGGCGCAGGCGGGGCAAGCTGGGCGGCGACGAAAGCCGCCCGCAGGTCGGCGAGAGCGTCGGAGGCACGCTCGGCGGGGTCGATGGCGCTCATGCGGCGGCCCCTTCCTCGCTGCTCGTCAGAGCCACGCGCACCGACTCGGCATGACCCTTCTGGGTTTGCTCGAAAATGCGCAAGTCCCCGGTGGTGCCGCGGAGGCGATCGGCCAGGCCACGGAGCTGCCCGGCCATGATACAGAACAGATCGACCGAGCTGTTCACATCGTCTCCACCCGCCTGGCAAGCCGATATTTCAATGTTATTGGCCAGGAGCCGGACGCGGAAGCTCAGGTTGGCAAGGGTCTCGCTGATCGCGAAGTACTCCTGGGCCAGGGCCACGCAGTACTGGTCAAGCGCCTCGCGCACTCGAACCCCCACGGGGCGCGTATCCTCAAGGTCGATCACCGCGTGGATGCGGTCGAGCTGGCGGAGCGCTTGCACGTCACCCAGGAGCCGCTGTTGCAGATCGAACAGGGTTCGGCCAAGTATGGCGCTGATCTCGTCAAGCTGCCCATCGAGCGTCTGCATGGTGCTGTCGCGGAATCCCGCGCGCGTGATATGGCCGCTGTAGTTATAGGCCAGAGCGGAAAGCTCGCGGGAAACGCGCTGGACGGAGCCCACCAAGGTCTCCACGTTGAGTTGGCTGTCCTCAAGCATCCGGGCCAGTAATTGGACAACGAGGGGATTTGGCTGGCTCATGCCGCGCTCTCCCGGCTGAGGCGGGGAGCCAGAGCCGGATCAGGCTCCAACTCGCCCACCCGGAGGTCGGCTACCGACTCGCGCAAGCCGGCCACAATCAGACGCATGTTCGCGATCTCATCGCCGGAAGCGACCAATTGCTCGGTGAATTGCTCGAACACCTGGGCAATCTGCGAAATGGACTGGGCCGCCTCAAGGGCCGATTGAGATTGGATACTGGCCGAATCGGCCACGCTATCGATGAACTGCACCAGGCTGCCGTTGGTGTGGGTCACGTCGTCGAAGGTGGCCCGGACGGTCCGCACCTCTTCCACGCCGCGCCGTACCTGCTCGGAAATACGTTCGATGCGTCGATTCACCTCGTCGATCGAGGTTACCACACTGCGCACCGCGCCTTCGGCGTCGGCCAGGGTGTCCTGCGCCTGGCGGGCCAGACGTCCGATGTTCGTGGCGAAGGCGGAGCCCGACTCGGTACCCAGGTGGCGGGCTTCAAGGGTCGCGTTCGCGGCCTGCATGTCGAGGTTTTCCGCATTGCTTTTCACTGAGGCCACCAGGGCGGTCAAACGGATCGAGTCTTCCTGCAGGCGCTTGAATTCGCGGGTGGTCCCGATAGCCGCTTCCTTGATCGAATCAACCGCCTCGGCGATCCGGCCCACCGATTCCTGGCCGGACTGCACGGCCTGGCGGGCGTGACCGGCCAGGGTGGTAGCAGTCTGCGTGCCTTGCTGCACCTCCACGGCGGAGGTGGCCACGTCCTCCACCCGAGCGGCCACCAGGGCCACCTCCTCGGCCTGGTTGGTCGCCGCGTCCACGATCTTGCGCACCCCCACGTCCACCCGAGCGGCGCCTTCCTGCACCGCCTGGGACGCCTGGACAATCCCACCGACGATTTGCCCGTAGTCACTGATCAGGCCGTTCAGCGAGAGGGACAGGAGTCCCACCTCGGAATCGCTGGGAGGAATCTCCACCGTAAGGTCGCCCTCGCGGGCAACCGCCAACGCCTGAGCTACGGTCACGATATCCTCGGTCAGGGCATCGGATCGAGCCCGCATGGCGGCCGCGTTCTCCTGCTCCGTGCGTTGCACCCGACGGTTCTGGACCACATACACGCCAAGGGTGAAGGCGATGAGGAGAAGGAATAGGACGCCGACCGCGATAATGGAGCGCGTGGCGTTGGTCGAGAGGCTGCCTGGCGCCGTGTAGCTTACGACCTGGAGACCGGACATCCCCACGGGCGCGATGCTGCCCTGAACCGTGGTACCGCCCACCGCGAATCGGGCAGTCAGGTCGCCGGCGGAAAGACTCGTGGGAGCGGGCACCAGGCCCGGCGTTTGCGTGAGTCCGCCGGAGGTGCCCGGATCCAGGGAGGGGACGGGCTGAGTTACCGGCAACAAACCACGCTGATGCGCGGCGGCCATGCCGGGGCCGATCACCACGTTGCCGTCCAGGATCACGCTGCCGGTCGTCCCGGTCTGGAAATAGGGGCTGAAGAGCGATGTCCCGTCAATCTGCTCCACCAAGGCGCCCAGGGTGCCATGACCCGTGGGGGAGGGAATCGGTTGGAAGACATAGAAGTCGCCATAGGATCCCGCCAGGCGGCCAAACACCAACGGCTCGATCGCGGAGGATCCCGGTTGCAAGACCTTGTTCAGATTCGCCTGCATCTGGTTGGTCACCAGGTAGCCCTGAGTAGGGGGAGAGGATAGGCTGCAATACGCGCTTTGATCGCAGGCCGCTCCCCCTACCCCGCGGTATAGATGATAGACATCATGCACCTGGCCGAGAATGAAGTTACGGTTGGCATCGAACAGGTAGACGCCCGTCAGTTGCGGATTGGCCTTCTGGAAACCGAGGGTGGTTGATTCAATCCGGTTGAGCACGGGGCCGTTGTCATTGCTCTGGAGGATGGGAACAATACCGTCCTGGGCAGCCAACGCGGCGGCCAACTGGGCGTCAGTCCGAATCGAGCTTGCGATCGCCTGGGCACTGGTGGACGCGGTAGCCTGAGTCTGCTTGCTCACGTCGCCGGTGGCGGCGTCGCTGATCACCCGGAACAGCACCAGGAACAGGCCGATAAACACCAGAAGCACCAGACCAAGGGTCAGGTAGAGAAGCCGCTGCCGGCGATATGTAGGGTTGGTCATGCCTCCCTCCTCTCCGCTCCGGCTCGGTGGGCCTCGCGAGCTCCCCGGCCCGCCGTGCTTCCGTTCTCCGGGCCAACTCGTTGCCGTACATCGATGACGATTGTACGTTGCCGTGATCCACGGCCACTGTTTCCCATGACGCCGCTCCTCTGGATAGGGGGGAATCCATGTTCAAGGCAGAAACACGCGAAACCAGTACTTATCGCATCGTAGGGCATCCATCCAGCCAGGTGTTATAGCCCAATGGTACTACGGCTGACCCGGAAAGTCCTCACCCGTAAGAGGTACTTTAGGCGTCGTCGATCTCCAACGATTCGGCCGGCTGATTCCAGCGCCGCTCGGCGCCCAGACCTTGCAGAACCGTGTTGCATATCGCCTCTAAATCCAGCAACGCCGCCTCGCCGCGGGGACTCTCAAGCAGGGCCTGGATGTATGGCTCGGTAATCTGGCCGCCGGCTTCCGCGAACACCGGCTCCTGCAGTAGCTCGTACCCGTAATCGATGGCGAATGCCAGGCGATACTCCTCGTTCTCGGAAGGCGTGGACTCCCCAACCACCACCACCCGTTGACTCTCCGCCGCGCCGGGGCCAATAGGCCCATCGCGCAAATCCAGCAGCCGGGGGAGATCCACCAAGATTTCCCCGCGCTGGGCCACATTAATCAGGCCCATCACATAGGGCGGCACAAGTCCGGCCGGCAGCGGGGTCGCGGTCGGCATTCCGGTAATGAACGGGAGGAGCACGGTACGGTCATCGTCTGGGAGCGCGAACAGCCGTCCTCCCAGGGAGACGAGGTAACACCACAACCCCTCATGCGATGCGCCTCGCTCTCGGATCCGCGATTCCTCGGCTATCATCCGCATCTCCTTGGGAATCGAGTGACCAATCGGCCATCAACCCCTATTGTATGTCAAGAGGACGGCCAAACACAGTCACAATCGGTAGCCAAATAGTACTGCGTGCTCGCCAGACTATATAGTCGCGGGTTACCCCGGCTGCCCGAAAAGACCTCGGAAGGTCTCCACGAAGCCCTGCCAGCCGCTCCGCCGGCCCAAGCGCCAATCGCGGAGTCCGCAGCACTCGCAGAAGGGCCGGAGGCGTTCCGGGTTCGCGTCATAATCGTTCACCTCGAACTCGTGCCCGCACCAGGCGCACTTACAGAGGCGCCGTTTGCTCCAATCGTCCCGTTTGCAGCGATTGCATACTTGTGGGACAAAATCGCCCACCGCCTTGCTGGTCGTCCAACGAAAGCCGCAGCGCCGGCAATAGCAGCCGCGTCCCGCCCCCACTCTGACATCCCAAATCACGATCTGGTGATGGGTGCGCAACTCCTGCATCAAGGCCGGATCGAGGTGAACCGACTCCGTGGCCGGCGCCACATGGCGGGCATCGGCCCCCAGCTGCTGAATGCGCTTCAGTTTGTCGCCCAGCCGATTGACCGAGACCAACGGGACCGCCAACGGCAAGCGCCGCAGCAGATCCAGAGCCGCCGGCTCGGGCTGGCCAACCAGCGGCGCCATCTCCCTGGCCAGGGCCCCAAGATCCGCGCCCCGCCGGACCCGCGTGATCACCAGGACGAGCGGACTGGGACCAGCGGCGGTCAAGGCCGCCGGGGGCGGCATGATCGGCGGCGGGGTCATGGGACCAGTCCGGGCGCGGGGAGTCCGGGGACGGGCGGCCAGCGCCGCCTCGATCTCGCGGGCGCTGGCAAAGCGGGCGGCCCGATCGGTGGCTAGGGCGCGACCAATGATCGCCTCCAGCTCCGGTGATACGGTGGGATTGAGCGAACGGATCGGCGGGAACTGAAAGGGCGGCTGGCGCGAGGGATCACGCAAGGTAAGCACATGGTGCAAGGTAGCGCCCAGCGAGTAGATGTCCGAGCGGGCGTCGGTCTGCCCCGTATAGTGCTCGGGTGAGGCGTAGCCGCTGGTCCCCAGGGCGGTGGTGTCCGTGCTCTGCGCGTGCTTGAAAAAGCGGGCGATCCCAAAGTCGATCAGGCGCAACCTGCCGCTGGGCTCGATTAGGATATTGCCCGGCTTGAGATCGCGGAAAATGACCGGCGGCTGCTGCTCGTGCAGGTAGCGAAGCAGGGCGCACAACTCGATGGCCCAGGCCCGCGCTTGCTGCTCGGAGTACGGAGCGGCGCGCGCGTGGAGGGCCGCCTCCATGTTCTCGCCCTCGATATGCTCCATCACCAGGTAGTGACGGGTATTAACGCTGAACCGATCGAAGACGGCGGGGATGGCGGGATGGCGGAGCGCGGCCAGCATATCCGCCTCACGCAAGAAATCGCGGGTCGCCTCGGCCCGCTCCTCCGGGGTAGCGAAGCTGTCGACCATCTCCTTGATCGCTACCACCCGATTGGAAAACCGCGTGTCGTATGCCTGGTAGACAGTGCTCATCCCCCCACGCCCCAGCACCTTGTCCACCGTGTACCGTCCGGCCAGCATACTGGAAGTGGTCACGGGAGCGGGGGCGGCGCGGACGGGCGGAGGCGCCGGTGGGGGAGGAGCGCCGTCCATGCGCGCGCCGCACACCGTACAAAAGCGGTAGCTATCGGGAACCCGCGTTCCGCAGTGGGAACAGATACTCTGCATGACCAACGGCTCATTCCGCCAAGGATGGACCGCGGCGCGTGACCGCGTACCGATCAGGATAGCAGGGGAAGACAGTGCCTTGATACACTAGAGGGATGAGTGACAATGCCTTCTATCTCACCACCCCAATATATTATGCCAACGCGGTGCCCAGCGCGGGCAGCACCTATACGACGCTGATCGCCGATCTGGTGACCCGTTACCACCGGCTGTTCGGGCAGGATGCCCGCATGCTGACCGGCACCGACGAGCACGGAGACAAGGTAGCGCGGGCCGCCGCCGCGGCCGGGGTCTCCCCCTACGAGTACGTCACGCGGATCAGCGACACCTTCCGGGATGCCTGGACCCAATTCGGGATCGAGCCCAGTGATTTTATCCGCACCACCGAACCACGGCATATGAAGGTGGTGCAACAGATCCTGCAAACCGTTTACGACAAAGGCGAAATCTATTTCGGGGAATTCGGCGGCCTCTATTGTTATGGCTGCGAACGTTTCTACACCGAAAAGGAATTGGTGGACGGCAAATGCCCGCAACACCTGACCGTTCCCACCTTTATCAGCGAGAAGAATTACTTCTTCCGCATGAGCGCCTATCAGGACTGGCTGATCGATCTGCTGGAAACGCAGCCCGATAGACTGCGGCCCGACCAGTACCGGCGCGAGGTATTGGGTTTCCTGCGTGAGCCGCTGGAGGATCTCTGCATTTCCCGGCCTACCAGCCGCCTTACCTGGGGCATCCCTTTACCGTTCGATCCAGACTTCGTGACCTACGTGTGGTTCGATGCCCTGATCAATTACGTCAGCGCTCTCAATCCGCCCGATGATCCACTCTACAAGACCTACTGGCCGGTGGGCCAGCATCTGATTGGGAAGGATATTCTCAAGCCGCACGGGGTCTATTGGCCGTGCATGCTGAAGGCGGCGGGCATCCCCCTTTTCCAGCACCTGAATGTACATGGCTACTGGACCATGGGCGGGCAGAAGGGCTCAAAGTCGGTGGACGCGAGCGACGCGATGGCCGACGCGATGGAGTTGTTCCGGAAGCCGGTAGCCCTGACCGAACGCTACGGGGTGGACGGGGCGCGCTACCTCATGGCGCGTGAAATGATTTTTGGTCAGGATAGCGAGTTCAGTCCCGCTGGTCTCCAGCGGCGGTACAACGCCGATCTGGCGAACGACCTTGGCAACCTGGCAAACCGGGTAGTGACCATGCTCAACCGCTATTGTGGCGGCATCGTCCCCGATCCCTCCGGTGAAAACGAAACCGATCGTGACCTCCGGGATGCCGCGATCGCCGCGCCCGACGCGGTGCGCGCCGCCATCGAGGCGATGCAGCCGCACCAGGCGCTCGCCGAGGGGATGAGCCTGATCAAGCGCACCAATAGTTACCTGGAGCAGAAAGCGCCCTGGTCGGCCGCCAAGGCCGGAGATCAGGCCGGGGTCGAGGTCACCCTTTATTACGCGGGGGAGACCCTGGGGATCGCCGCCGCCCTGCTCAGTCCCGCCATGCCCACGAAAATGGCCGCCCTCCGAGAGGCCCTGGGTCTGCCGCCCGCCCGCGCGCTGGGCGGGTGGGGCCACCTGGAACCTGGCACGAGGCTGGGCCCGCTGCCAATCCTCTTCCCCAGGATAGAGGAATAGAAGGAGATCGGCGGATGGCGCGGTTCGAACCGGTGGCCGAATGGCCTGGCGCCATGCTCTACCGAGCGATTCATGGCCGCGTGTACTGCGCCATGCCGCGTGGTCTGATCCCGGAGTATCCCTATACGGTGGCCACCTTGCGCCAACCGACCGCGGCGGAGTCGCGGGAATGGGGGCCGGGCGTGCTGCCCCGCATGGTGGTGGACGTGACAGACCACGGGAATCTCGCGGGCGCCCTGCGGGCCGGCAGCCTGCATGTGATGCCGTGGAATGCCTATCTGGTGCTCCATCTCCCCGGGAACCGGGTGGTCGTGGCCTATAGGATCGGCCCCAGCACGATCCCTCTGGATCGGCAAGCGGCGGGCCAGGTGGCGATCGGGAGCGGCCATGACGTGGCGGGCTGGTCGGCGGAGGTGGTCCGCCATTTCCAGGGAGAGCGCTGGCACTTTACTCCCCCCGCCTTCGAGCCCATTTTCCCGTTCGAGCCAACGAACCAGGTCTTCAGCGGCAACAACTGAAACGTTAGTATAGCTTGGCGCAAGCCGGCCGCTGGTTGTAGGGGCACCCCTCGTGGGTGCCCTGGTTCGGGCCGCCAAGGGCACCCACGAGGGGTGCCCCTACCGAAAACCGCCTCGGTGCTTCCGCCTCGGTGTACTATCCCCGCATCCGGTTCAGGGCATCGAAGGCGGCCACCTTGTAGCACTCGGCCAGGGTTGGATAATTGAACACAGTGTTGACAAAGTAGTCCACCGTCCCCCCGAAGGCGATCACCGCCTGGCCAATATGAACCAGCTCGCTCGCCCCTTCGCCGATAATATGCACCCCGAGGAGTTGGCTACTGTCGGAATGGAAAATCAGCTTGAGCATCCCCACCTGGTCACCGATGATCTGGCCGCGCGCGATCTCCTTATACGACGCCTTCCCCACCTCATAGGGGACCCCGTCGCGGGTCAGATCGGACTCGGTGGAACCAACCATGGAAATTTCCGGAATGGTGTAGATGCCATAGGGGAAGTGAGCCGGTACGCTGCTGGCGGGGAGCCCAAAGGCGTGGGAAGCGGCCAACCGCCCCTGTTCCATCGAGGTGGAAGCCAGGGAAGGGAATCCGATCACGTCACCCACCGCGTAGATGTGCGGCACCGCCGTCTGGTAGTGGTCGTTTACCACCAGGCGGCCGCGCTCGTCGGGCGCGATTCCGGCGCTCCCAAGATTGAGATCGGCGGTAGCCCCAACCCTCCCCACGCTATAGAGCGCCTTCTCGGTCCCAAAATGCTTCCCGCTCTTCAGGTGGGTGGCCACATGACCATCGACGGTCCGCTCCACGTGGGAGACCGTTTCGCTCAGGCGCAAGGTGACGTTGTTCTCGCGCAGATGAAAGGCCAACGAGGCGGCCACCTCCTCGTCGATGAAGGAAAGGAGGGTGGGCCGGGCATCGATCAGGGTGACGCGCGTCCCCAGGGCGGCGAACATGGAGGCGTACTCGCAGCCGATCACTCCGGCGCCGATCACCGCCAGAGTGTGAGGAATGCGATCCAGGGCCAGAATCGCGTCACTGGTAAAGATCGAGCAATCATCCACCGTGTAGTCGCGGGGGACCGCCGCGTCGGTGCCGGTGGCGATGACGATGAATCGGGCCCGAATGAGACGGCTCCCACTCCCATCGAGCACGGTGAGGAGGAGGGTATGGGGATCGCTGAAGGCCGCCGAGGCGCGCAGCACGTCTACCCCGTTCCGGTACATCTGATGCTGAATCACATCCAGTTCGTGCTGAATGACATAGTTCGTCCTGATCAGGAGATCGCTGATCGTAATATCGCGCTTCACCGCGTAACTGGAGCCATAAAACGTATGCTCGCGCCAACCCGACAGGTAGAGCACGGCTTCCCGAAGCGACTTGCTGGGAATGGTTCCCGTATTGGTGCAAACCCCGCCTACCACGGACTTCCGTTCGATGATCGCCACCCGATGTCCTGCCTTGGCGGTGGCAATGGCCGCGCGCTGCCCCCCAGGACCAGTGCCAATCACCGCCAGATCGTAATCGAACCGTTCCTCATCCATCGTCGTATCACTCTCGTTCCGCTCGCGCCGGCATGGTGTCTGTTAGGCTGTCTATCCGGCCCTATCCTAGCAGAGATAGCCGTGCCGGCACAGTGACTCATACTCGGAAACCTTTGGCAAGGGGACCATGGGCCCATGGAACATTACCATAATCACCCGTACACTGGAGAGAAGGGCGGATGAGCCGCCCAGTATACTCCAAGAGGCAATCATCCGCATGAACCGTATTCCACGCGCGTTTCCTCCTCATCATCGGCCCGTCCTTGTCCTGGCCGCCCTGCTGGGTCTGCTCCTCTGGGGCTGCCTGTTCCTCCTGGGACGCTCTACCGCCAGCCAGGCGGAGCGCGTCGTGGCCCACGCGGCGTCCCTCTCACGCGAACCGAGACTCGGAGGCAATCCCGCCAGGGCGGCCGGGGGCCGAATGATCCCTACCTTGCCGGGCAGCCCGCCGGTATCCCCATCAGGAATGAACGCGAAGCCGGGCCTTGGCGAGAGTCCGCCGCTATCTCCCCCAGGCAGGGGCGTGGATCCCAATCATCGCGATAGTCCGCCGCCCGCCAGGGTGCCGAGCCCACCCGCGCATACCCTGCGTGCCTGGGTCACGGGCTATGATCTGACGGGGATCACCGCGAGCGGCGTCCCTGCCGGCCCCGGAGGCTGCGCGGTCGATCCGTCCGTCGTTCCGCTCGGCACCACGATCACGATCGATGGGATCGGACGTTGCCGAGCTAACGATACGGGTGGCGCGGTGATGGGAGCGATGGTCGACGTCTGGGTTTCAGACGCGCGAACCGCCTACCAGCTTACCGGCGGCTACACGATCCACTGGTAAACCGATCGGCCAGGAATTGGACGGATCGGTCCGATCCGTCCAATTCTTGGCCGATCCCCGTTTCAGCGCCTCCCGCTACCATTGAGAGAACATATGGGGTAGGCGCGCCGCGCGGGGCACACGTCGGCAAGGGGGAGGGTTGAACGCATGGATCGCCCGGCACTGATTCGGGTGGCACGGGGAGAGGAGCCGGCGGACCTCCTGCTGGAGGGCGCCGAGATTGTCAACGTGCTGTCCGGTGAGATCTATCCAGCCGATGTGGCTATTCACCAGGGATGGATCGTAGGGTTGGGCGACCGCTACGAGGCGAAATCGCGGGTGGATATGCGCGGTCTTACCCTCCTGCCGGGATTGATCGAAGGCCATATTCATATCGAGAGCACCATGCTTTCGGTGCCGGAGTTCGCGCGCGCGGTATTGGCCCGCGGGACCACCACGGCCATCGTCGATCCGCATGAATTGGCCAACGTGCTGGGCCTGGAAGGGATCCGCATGGTGTTGCGATGGGCCCGGCAGGTGCCGCTGGAGATCCTTGTGCAACTGCCGTCCTGCGTCCCCGCCTCGCCTTTTGAAACCGCCGCCGCGATCCTCGACGCCGCCGCGCTCCGGACGCTGGTTGGCGAGACGGGAGTATTGGGGCTGGGAGAGTTGATGAACTTCCCCGGCGCCCTGGCCGGAGACCCGGATCTGTTGGCGAAAGCGGAGCTTTTCGGCCCCGAGGGCCATGTCGACGGTCACGCGCCGGGGGTGCGCGGTCGAGACCTCTCCGCCTACGTGTTGGCCGGCCCTCGCACCGATCACGAGTCGGTGGCGGAGGCGGAGGCGGAGGAGAAATTGCGGAAAGGCATGTGGCTGCTGGTCCGCGAGGGTTCCACGGAGCGGAATCTCCACGAGTTGCTGCCGCTGATCCGTCGCTTGCGTCCGGCCCGCGCCGCCTTCTGTAGCGACGACATTACCCCCAATCATCTCCTGCGCGAGGGGCATCTCGACGCCATTCTCCGCCAGGCGGTAGCCGGCGGCCTCGATCCGATCACCGCCGTGCGGATGGCCACCATTCAGAGCGCTCAGTGTTTCGGACTGGCCCGCCGCGGCGCGATCGCCCCCGGCTACGCGGCGGACCTGGTGGCCGTGGATGATCTCCGCCGGTTCGGCGCCGCCTATGTCTATAAGATGGGCCGTCTGGTGGCTCGCGGGGGACAGGTGGTGACGCCCCTGCCGGTGCCCGACACGGTGGGCAGCGACCGCACCATGCACCTGCCGCGCCTCGATCGGCATGCCTTCCGTCTGCGGGGACACGCGGGTGACGCGCGGGTGATTGGGATCATCCCGGGCCAGATCGTGACCGAGGATTTGCGGCTCCCCGCTCCTCATCGGGATGGAGAACT
>DATBTL010000377.1:0-5877 GCA_036559345.1 Chloroflexota bacterium
CCAGAAGATCGGCCCCTTCATCGACGAAACGACGGGCCTGGGCTACCGCGGGCGCCGCGTCGAAGCCCAGCCCATCGCCGGAGAAGGAATCATCCGTCATATTGATAATGCCCATGATGTAGGTGCGCGCGCCCCATTCGAGTCGCCACCGTCCCCACGCCGTCTCACGCGGATGGCGCGCTTCCGCTATCCCTATCGCCACTTCCGCGGTTTCCCGGCTCATGTCTTTCGCCCGCGGGTGATCTGGACCGCGGCCCCAGCCAGCGATCCAGGGATGGCGACCCCCGGCTTAGCCAGGCGCACCCGGCACCAGCGTATCCGCTCCTCGGTCAGAACGGCGTCGGCGATGCGCCCCGCCACCGCTTCCAGGAGATTACAGGGCGGACCCTCCACCACCCCTCGCACGACATCGAAGATACGCGCGTAATTCACCGTGTCGTCCAGATTGTCGCTGGCCCCCGCCGGCTCGAGATCGACTCCCAGTGCCAGGTCGACGATAAAGCGCTGGCCCAGTTCCCGCTCGGCCGGGTAGGCACCGTGGTAGCCGAAGAAGACCATCTGTTCGAGGAGAATGCAGTCATCGTCCATCAACGAGAGTGTACGGTATCGCGACGGTACCGGTAGCGCCACATGAATCGGTCCGCTCAGTCCGATCCGACTGATCGGACCGATCCGATCGATCGGACGGGAAGGATTCCATGCGGCGTCATTCGTAGGCTGGCTGAACCCCTGGTACCATAACCACAACACCATCCGAACGAGGAGAACGAGGAAGTGAACGCCATCGAAGCCCTTCCCACCCTGGGGACGCGCATCCTGATTGTCGACGACGAGGCGAGCATCGTCCGTCTCTTGCAGGCATATCTGGAACGTGAGGGCTATGAGGTGAGCACGGCCTCCGATGGCCGCGAGGCCCTCCGCTTGGCGCGCGCCACCCATCCGCATCTGGTGGTGTTGGACCTCCTCCTGCCGGAGATCGATGGCCTGGAGGTGTGCCGGCTGCTCCGCCAGGAGTCGGATGTCTCGATCATCATGCTCACCGCTCGCTCGGAGGAAACCGACAAGGTGATTGGGCTCTCGGTCGGAGCCGATGACTACGTGACCAAGCCATTTAGCGGCCGTGAGATGGTAGCGCGGATCAAGGCGGTGCTGCGCCGGGCCCGCCGGGGCATAACAGAGGTGGAGCGGGAGCCCCAGGCCCTGCGTTTCCCCCACATCACCATCGACACTGGCCGCCACGTGGTGACCGTCTGGGGTCAGGAAGTGGCGCTTACCGCGCTCGATTTCGAGATTCTCCGCACCCTGGCCGCCAAGCCCGGCATGGTCTTCACCCGGGCCCAACTGCTCGAACGAGTATGGGGCTACGATTTCATGGGTGATGAGCGGGTGGTGGATGTCCATATCGGCCTCTTGCGGAAAAAGATCGAGCAAGACGCCGCCGAACCCCTGTTCGTCAAAACGGTTCGGGGAGTGGGCTATAAGTTCGACGATCCGGGTGGGGAGCGATGACCGGTCCCCGCGCGGTGGCCCGCCGCCTCTGGCGCCAGATTACCTGGCGACTCTTCGCGTCGTACCTGGTGGTGGGGCTGGCGGGGATCGGGGTTCTGGCGCTCTCCGCCGCCGTCTTTTCCTCCAGCTATTTCACGGCCAGAATCACCGGCGCCGATTTGCCCGGCTTCCAGCGTAGCCTCTTCCAGGGCCTGGTGGCCGCCATGGCGGTGGCCACCTTTACCTCCGTGGCGGTCAGCCTCTTCGTCTCCCATCGGATCGTGGGACCGCTGCACCAGATTATGGATGCCAGCCGTCGCATCGCCTCCGGCCATTACGAGGAGCGGGTTCCGGTGCGGGACGACTTCGAGATCACCCAGCTCGCGGCCAGTTTCAACAAGATGGCCGATGCCCTGGCCCAGACCGAGGCCCGCCGCCAGGCCCTGATTGCCGACGTGGCCCACGAGTTGCGCACCCCGCTTACGAGTATCAAAGGCTACATGGAAGCGCTCCTCGATGGGGTGATGCCGGCGGATCAGGAAACCTACACCCTGATTTATCACGAGGCGGACCGCCTCTACCGGCTGGTCAAGGATTTGCAAGAGCTTTCCCGGTTGGAGGCGCATCAGATGCCGCTGGAGTTGCATCCGGTGCTGGTGCGGGAGTTGGTGCATGGGGTGATCGGGCGGGCCAAGCCCCAATTCGAGGCCAAGGGAGTAAGCCTGACCAGCGAGCTGGCGCCCGAGGCGGGCGCGGTGCTGGGTGACGCCGACCGCCTTTTCCAGGTGCTGCTCAACTTGCTAGCCAACGCCCTGCAATACACGCCGGTGGGCGGACGGGTCCGCGTGATGGCTTATACCGAACGGGATCAGGTGTGTATCTCGGTCCAAGATAATGGGATCGGGATCGCGCCGGAGCATATCGAACAGATTTTTGGGCGCTTCTATCGGGTCGACAAGTCGCGTTCACGCCTGGGCGGCGGCACGGGGATTGGGCTGACTATCGCCCGTCACCTGGCGGAGGCGCATGGGGGCGGCCTCGTGGTGGCCAGCGCGCCGGGATTGGGCAGCACCTTTACCGTGGCCCTCCCCGCGCGCGCGGAACTTGCCTCGCCGATCGTCACCACCCCGCCGGTTCTTCAAGGGACCACCATATAGGTCTTCACGGAAACTTCATATTCGCTTCAAGGCTCCTTTATACAGTTCTGTCATGCTGAACATATGCACGGGAACCGCCGATACGCGGGGCGTATCGGGCTCCCGTGACACACCGGGCGCCTTCGGTTTCCTGCCGAGGGTGGCCGCAGGTGGACACGATACGCGCCACGCGCGCCGCGCTTCCCTCCCGCGAACGGGGCTCAAGGGAGGGGAAAACGGCTCGCGCGGCGCGTATCGCTTTTCCGGTCCTTGGTGCGGTACCTTACAACCATGCGTTGCTTCGTCATTCGCCGCCGCCTGATCGCGGCTCTGGCGCTCGGGCTGATCCCTCTCCTGGCCGGGTGCGGGGGTGGTAGTTCCGCGCCCGCCGCGCCCACCGCTACCGCGGCGCCCCGTTCCCCAGGTTGCGCGCCCGCGAACACCGACGGCCAGGGAGGACCATACCCGGCCGCCACCTCCAGTCACTGTACGGGGCTACGACAAGTAGAGGTGGACGTGATCAGCGACCCCAAGTTGGGGGGGGGCTTTTCGCCCAGCAATATCACGATCAGCACCGGGACTACCGTGCTCTTCGTCTGGAAATCAGGTGGACATAATCTGCACCCATTCCAGGATCAGATCCAGGACACCGGCTACACCCTGCGCCGGAGCTTTCCCACCAAGGGTGATTACCCCTACGAGTGCCAGATCCACCCTGGCCAGAATGGGATTATTCATGTGGTGTAAGGGCGCTACCATAGACTCAATCATCAGTGCCCGTATCTGGCACGCCGCGCATAGGGAGCCGCACCGTGAATGAGTATCAGCAGGGGGAGCCGCCCGCTTCGTCCCCTGCCATCGAGGCGCTGATCGCCCGGACGGCGATCGTGGTTCCTACCTATTGGGGCCGCTCGTTTGGCCTTCGCAGAGTCGGTGACAGCGTGGAGGATCATCCAACCCCCGTCAACCAGTCCGGTACGATGGCCCGCTTGCTGCGAAGCCTGCAAGCCCTCCCCGATCGGCCAAGAGTGGTGCTGTTGCTGATCTCCAGCTCCGCTCCCGACGTGGAAACCAGCGCCGCCTATCAGGTGGATACGATCCGCGACCTCTATCCGGACCTGCCCATCGCCCTCTGGACCCCCGCCCATGTGCGGATGCTGCATGGCAGGCTGCGGTCGCTGGGCCACGCCGATTGGATGCCCTGGTTCGATGGGCGGGGCTATCCGCAGGTCCGTAATCTGCAACTGCTGATTCCGTACCTGGTTGATTGCGACCTGGTGGTGGCCCTCGACGACGACGAAGTGGTGGAGGACCCACATTTCATCCGCCGGGCCGCCGCCAGCGTGGCCCTGGGAGCCGACAACGGTGATCGGGTATTCGGGGCCGCGAGTTATTACCTGGACGAGGAAGGTTTCCGCCTGCATGAGGTGACGGCGGACGCCGCCGCCAATCCCAATCCCTTTGAGCGGAAAATCGCCCTGATGAACGGCATGCTCCATCGCATCGAGGCGGAACCGGGCGCCGTGGTTTCCTCTGCCTTCGCCCTGGGCGGAAACATGACCTTCAGCCGCGAGTTGGCCGGGCGGGTAGGCTTCGATCCGGCGATCACTCGCGGCGAGGATATCGACTACGTGATCAACGCCCGCCTGGCCGGGATCGGCTACCACTTCGACAAGAATCGCCCAATCCGCCACCTCCCACCGCCTGGCCGCAGTTACCGCGATTTTGACTATGCCAAATTACAGCAGGACGTGCGGCGCTTCTTGTATGAACGGGAAAAGCTCCGCGCCGCCGCCCAGGATGGGGGTTTCTCACCCCTGACCGCCTCCGACCTCGATCCGTATCCCGGCGAGTTTCTGGGCGACGATCTGGAGCGCTACGCCCTGGAGGCCCTGCGCGCGCATCGGCCAGCCATTTACGATACGACCATTCTGGAGCCCATGGCATTCGTGGAAAGCGCCGTCGAGACAGCCCAACGGGGGGCCCAGGCGTTCCTCCGTTTCGCCCGAGCCTGGCCGGAAGCGATCGAAACACTCTATGGCGATCGAGCAATCCGCCATGTAGCTCGCGGCATCCTGCCCAATGGGAGAGGGTGAGCCGATGCGAGAGAGCACGGACGGCGTACGGGCGCGGGCGCGAGATCTGGGCATCCGCCTCGGTCGCCTCGAACCGGGACGCTGGAACGCGATCACCGATGTAGCGGGAGTGCGGGTGGGACACACTACCCTGATTTCCGGCGAGGGGCCTCTGGTCCGCGGGCAGGGACCGGTGCGCACGGGCGTCACCGTGATCCTGCCCCACGCGGGAGACCTTGGGGCCGATCCGGTGTTCGCTGGCTACCATGTGCTGAACGGAAACGGAGAGATGACCGGGCTGCCCTGGATCGAGGAGTCCGGCTTGCTCACCACCCCGGTGGCAATCACCAACACGCACAGCGTGGGGATGGTCCGGGATGCCCTGATCAGCTACGGCCTCCAGCGTCACGGCGCCGACCAAGCGCTCGTCTGGAGTCTTCCGGTAGTGGCGGAGACCTACGACGGCGTCCTCTCCGATATTAACGGGATGCACGTGCGGCCTGAACATGTGTTCGCCGCCCTGGACCGGGCTAAGGATGGACCGGTGGCCGAGGGCTGCGTCGGCGGCGGCACCGGGATGATCTGCCATGAATTCAAGGGAGGGATCGGCACCGCTTCCCGCCTGCTCGCGCCCGAGAAGGGCGGCTGGACCGTGGGAGCCCTGGTGCAGGCCAATTATGGGAAACGCGAGCAACTCCGGGTGGATGGGGTGCCGGTAGGCCGTGAGTTGGGGCCGGAGGTGGCGCCGCTCCCCGGAGTCCCCGTGGGGGACGCGGGTTCGATTATCGTGATCGTGGCCACCGACGCGCCGCTTCTCCCTGGTCAATGCCGCCGACTGGCCCAACGGGCCACCCTGGGGATCGCCCGCATGGGAGGAATCGGCGCCAACAGCAGCGGCGACATCTTCCTGGCCTTCTCCACCGCCAACCGCGGTCTGGGCGATACCACCGACTCGGTTCAGCCACTCGCCGTTCGGACCCTCCCACCCAGCGCCATGACGCCGCTGTTCGAGGCGACGGCGGACACGGTGGAAGAGGCGATCCTGAACGCCATGTGCGCAGCCGTGACCACCACGGGATTAAATGGGGTGGTCGTACACGCGCTGCCCCTGGACAGGCTCCGCGAGGTGTTGAAGTCGTATAAGCGTCTGGATTCTTAACATTCCAGCGGGGTTGGGG
>DATBTL010000378.1:0-29678 GCA_036559345.1 Chloroflexota bacterium
ACCTCGGCCTGGCCGGAAACGCCACCGCCGGCGCCACGCTCCTGGCCCGGCTGGCGGCGGCCACCAGCGAGGGAGCCCACATAATCGCCGAAAGCGTGGATCCCAGGATGGTGACCGAGCCCGTGCATCTGGCCTATCTAGAGGAGAATGTGCGGTGCGGCCGCCTCCCCGGCCATCTCACCATCCGCGTTCGCTATAAGCAGCGGTACACCCCCTGGTTCGAGTACCTGTTCCTGGCCAAGGAGGAATTGCATCACCTGTTGGAGGGAACAGCCTGGCGCGCGACCCGGTTTCTCGACCACGACACCGAGCCGGGCGCCTATATCGCGCTGATCGAGAAAGTTGGGCGCTTGCCGATCTCCTAACGCCGGGCGCGATACCGGCGAATCAGAGCGTTGGTGGAACTATCATGCGACAAGTCCGGCTTCTGGACCGGATCAAGTTCGGGGATAATCCTTAAGGCAAGCGCCTTGCCCAGTTCCACGCCCCACTGATCGAACGAGTTGATGTGCCAGATCGTCCCCTGGACGAACACCTTGTGCTCATAGAGGGCGATCAGCTTGCCGAGGGTCTCCGGAGTCAACCGATCCGCCAAGATAGTGTTGGTGGGGTGGTTGCCGGTGAAGACGCGATGCGGAACCTGGTAGTCGGGGATTCCCTCCGCTCGGGCCTCCTCCGCCGTTTTTCCGAAGGCCAGGGCCTCGGTCTGGGCCAGGAAGTTGGCCATAAGAAGATCGTGCTGCGTGCCAACGGGGTTAAGGGTTTGGCAAAAGCCGATAAAGTCGCAGGGGATCAGCTTCGTGCCCTGATGGATCAGTTGGTAATAGGCGTGCTGGCCATTGGTCCCCGGCGTGCCCCAGACGATCGGCCCCGTCTGGTAATCCACGGTGTTTCCCTCCAGGTCCACGTGCTTTCCGTTGCTCTCCATGTCGAGTTGCTGGAGGTAGGCGCTGAGCCGATTCAGGTACTGGTCGTAGGGGAGAATGGCCACCGTCTCCGCTCCGAAGAAATCGTCATACCAGATCCCCAGGAGACCGAGCAGCACGGGGAGGTTCCGGGCGAGTGGGGCGGTACGGAAATGCTCGTCCATGCGATGGAACCCGGCCAGCATTTCGTGAAAGTGATCCGGCCCAATGGCGATCATCAAGGAGAGGCCGATCGCCGAGTCATACGAGTAACGGCCGCCAACCCAGTCCCAGAACTCGAACATATTGGTGGTATCGATCCCAAATTTGGCGACCTCGCCCGCGTTGGTGGACACGGCCACGAAGTGTTTGGCCACCGCTGCCTGGTCGCCAAGCGACCTTAAGGCCCAGTCACGGGCTGCCCGTGCATTGGTGAGGGTTTCCAGGGTGGTGAAGGTTTTGGAGGAGATGATGAACAGCGTCTCCTCGGGGTCGAGATCCCGGACGGCCTCGGCCAGATCCGTCCCATCCACGTTGGAGACGAACCGCATGGTGAGCCGGCGATCACTGTAAAAGCGCAGGGCCTCATAGGCCATGACGGGGCCCAGATCCGAGCCGCCAATGCCGATGTTCACCACGTTGGCGATCCGCTTCCCGGTGTGACCGAGCCAGCTACCCTCGCGCACCCGATTGGCGAAGTTTGCCATCCGATCCAGCACCTTGTGGACCTCCGGAACCACGTTTTCGCCATCCACCAGGATGCTCGCGCCTTTTGGCGCCCGAAGGGCTACGTGGAGGACCGCCCTCCGCTCGGTGACGTTGATCTTCTCGCCGCCAAACATAGCGCCAACGCGGGCCGGCAAGCCGCTCGATTCCGCGAGGGCCAGCAGGAGGCGCATCGTCTCGTCGGTCACTCGGTTCTTGGAATAATCGAGATAGATCCCCTCCGCTTCCAGGGTCAGACGCTCGCCGCGGTCGGAGTCACGGGAAAATAAGTCGCGGAGGTGCATCGTACACGTCTGGTCGTAGTGCGCTTGAAGGGCCTGCCACTCCGGTCGCCGGGTCAGGGACGTTCTTGCTTCCTTCACGGTTGTATCCTTTCTCTAGCCGCGTGCGGGGCCATACTGGCGGTCGCTCGGCAGCTCCTGGCCGACGTGAATCCCGGCGGGAATGTGCCAGCCCCCATCGCGGGCGATGATCCGGTCCGCTTCCACCGGTCCCCAGGTCCCCTGCTCGTATTCGTGGACGGGCGTCACGTTACCCAGGATCGGGTCCACCACCCTCCAGGCGTGCTCCACGCTATCCTGGCGGGCGAACAGGGTGGCATCGCCCCGGAGCGCGTCGCCCAGCAGTCGCTCATAGGAACTCATCTCGTCGCTTCCCTGGTGGCTGGCTACCAGTTCCACCTCCTCGCCTACCATGGCTTCTCCCGGCATCTTGGCGCGGGCGCCCAGGGAAATCATCACGCTGGGACTGAGCTGGAAACGGAGGAAGTTTGTTTGTCCCGGTTCCACATGACCAAACACCGCTTGCGGCGGGCGCTTGAGTTCCACCAAGACCTCGGTCGAGGTGACAGGGAGGCACTTGCCGGCCCGAATGTAAAAGGGCACTCCCGCCCAGCGCCAGGACTCGATGTGCAAGCGGAGGGCGGCGAAGGTCTCCACCTGGGAGTCCGGCGCCACGCCCGGCTCCTGACGATAGCCGCGGAACTGGCCGCGGACAACCTCGGCGGGACGGAGAGGGCGCATCGCCTCGAAGACCAGGGCCTTGGCGTCGCGCACCGCTTCATGGCCGCCGCCGGTCGGCGGCTCCATCGCCAAAAGCGCCGTTACTTGCAGCAGGTGGTTCTGCACCACGTCCCGGATCGCCCCCGCTTCCTCATAGAATCTTCCCCGGCCGCTCACCCCGAACTTTTCCGCCATGGTAATCTGCACGCTCTCCACGTAGTTCCGGTTCCAGATCGGTTCCAGGAAGGTATTGGCGAAGCGGAAATACAGTAGGTTCTGCACGGCCTCCTTCCCCAAATAATGGTCGATGCGGAAGATCGCCGTCTCGGGAAAAAAGGACTGGATAGCCTGATTCAGGGCTTGGGCCGAAGCCAGGTCGTGGCCAAAGGGTTTCTCGAATACCACACGCGCGTTCTTGGCCAGACCCGCCTGGGAGAGCCCCTGGGCTACCACACCGAACAGACTGGGGGGGATTGCCAGATAATGGAGTGGATGGGTGGCTCCGTGAAGTTCCTGTCGCAGCCGCTGGAAGGTGACGGCGTCCTGATAATCTCCGTCCACGTAGCGCAACCGGTCGCGGAGGGCGGAAAATGCCGAGGGATCAACCCCTCCGTGCTCCTCGAGACTGGCCCTGGCCCGTTCCATCAGTTGCTCAAGGGTCCACCCGGCCTTCGCCACCCCGATCACCGGCACCTTCAGGTGGCCATGACGAATCATGGCCTGCAGGGCGGGAAAAATCTGCTTATAGGCAAGATCTCCAGTGGCGCCAAAGAACACCAGGGCATCAGCGGGTTGATGTTGACTCATTCGCGGCCTCCCGTCTTCTTGGTTCCATGCCGACCTGCGATGACGTGCGTTCCACGATTCGAGACCCACGGCAGGTTCGTGCCGCCTCCTCGTGTATCCTCGTGTTCAGTGTGAGGGATTGGCGCGATTTCGACCAGCAACTCTCTACCTTTGTCTTCCTACGGCGGCCCGAACCGGCCGGAAGGGTTGCCCGTACCTGATTCCGCCGCGCCCCGGCCAGGTGGACGAGAACGACACATCCTTGGCTCGATACCGACGCGGCGCCGGAAGGAGTACTGCCGGCGCCGCCCTTAATTTTCGCGCGTGTACGCAGTATGTCGCTACGTAGTAGCATGTAAAGCAGGGTAGAACGAATCCAGGGCACGCATGCGAGGCGCGGCGAGTTGGGCTGGGAAAGCACGGGAGAGGCGCTTGACGATGCGAGTCCTGGTTACGGGCGGCGCCGGTTTCATCGGTTCGCACCTCGTGGATGCCTTGCTGGAGCACGGCTACACCGTGCGCGTCCTCGACAATCTTACCCCGCAGGTCCACGGGCGCGCGGAAGGCGCCTCTCCGGCCCGGCCCGCGTATCTGTCCCAAGACGCGGAGCTGCAAGTTGGTGACATGCGGGATCCGGAGGCGGTAGCGCGCGCCCTGGCCGGAGTGGATCTGGTCTGTCATCTGGCGGCCGCCGTGGGGGTGGGCCAGAGCATGTACGAGGTCGCCCACTACACCCAGAGCAACGCGGTTGGGACGGCGGTGTTGCTGGAAGCCCTCGCGCGCCGGCCGGTTCAGCGCCTGGTGGTCGCGTCGAGTATGAGTGTGTATGGCGAGGGACTCTACGCGCGGGACGACGGGAGCGTGGTCGAGGACGCGGAACGCGGCCTGGAGGCCCTCCGTCGGGGAGACTGGGAGCCACGTGACGACGATGGGCGCCCCTTGCGCCCGCTGGCCACCCCGGAAAGCAAACGCCCATCGCTCCAGTCCGTATATGCCCTCTCGAAGTTCGATCAGGAGCGTCTCTGTTTGCTGATCGGGAGGGCCTATGGGATCTCCACCGTAGCTCTGCGGTTCTTCAACACCTATGGGCTACGACAGGCGCTCGGCAATCCCTATACCGGGGTGCTTGCCATTTTCGCCGCGCGCCTCCTGGCCGGTGAACCGCCACTGATCCATGAGGACGGCTTACAGCGGCGGGACTTCGTGTCGGTGCGGGATGTGGCCCGCGCCTGCCGGCTGGCCCTGGAGGCCGGCAGCTTGCCGCCCGAGCCCATGGACGCGGTGTTTAATATCGGTAGTGGAGACTATCACACGGTTCTGGAGGTCACCGAGCGGCTGGCCCAGGCGTTGGACTCCCCGGTTGCCCCGCGAGTGGAGAGCACCTATCGGGCCGGGGACATTCGCCATTGCTACGCGGATACCACGCGGGCGCGGGAATGGCTGGGCTACCGCCCCGAGGTATCGCTGAGCGCTGGGATCGAGGAACTGGTGGCCTGGTTGGCCGAGAACGGGATCCGAGATTCCGGCGGCAGGCTCGAGCATGCCCAGGCCGAGCTCGCGGCCCGTGGGCTGGTGATCGCCACCCAATGGGAGAGCTCTTGATGCGCATCGATGACACCGAGACGCGGGGCGCCATGCTGATCACGGGCGGAGCGGGGTTTGTCGGCAGCAATCTAGCTCATGCCCTCCTCACCGACGGTTGGCCGGTTGTCCTGCTGGACAACTTTTCCCGAAAGGGCGTGGACCAGAATGCCGAGTGGCTGCGGGGCGTGCATGGCGATCGGGTCAGGGTGGTGGAGGGAGACGTCCGCGACAGCGAGGCGGTTGCCGAGGCCCTGGGCCGGGCGGCAACAGCGGGCGGGCGGGTGGCCGGGGTTTTCCACTTCGCGGCCCAGGTCGCCGTCACCTCGAGCCTGCGCGATCCGATGCACGATTTCTCGGTCAACGTGGGGGGGACTATCACCCTGCTTGAAGCGCTGAGGCGCCTCGCGAACCCACCGCCGTTGGTATCGACCTCCACCAACAAGGTGTATGGAGAGTTGGCGGGTTTGGAGACCCGGCGAGCGGGCGACCGTTACATACCGGTGAACCCGACGGTGGCGGACCATGGGGTGAGTGAGGAGTGGGGGTTGGACTTCCGCAGTCCCTATGGGTGCTCGAAGGGAGCGGCGGACCAGTATGTGCTGGAGTACGCGCGGACCTTTGGCGTCCCGGCGGCGGTGTTCCGGATGAGTTGCATTTACGGTCCCCGGCAGTTCGGGACCGAGGATCAGGGATGGGTGGCGCACTTTCTGATCACTGCCCTCCGGGGAGCGCCAATCACCATTTACGGCGACGGCTGCCAGGTACGCGATTGCCTCTACGTGGCTGATCTGGTGCGGGCCTTCCGTCTGGCCCATGCCGGTCTTGCGGACCCGGAGGGGGGCACGCGGGCGGCGCTGTCTGGGCAGGCATTCAATATCGGCGGCGGGGCGTGCCGCGCGGTCAGTCTGCTGGAAGTGCTGGAAACTATTTCCGAGTGCCTGGGGCGGCGGCCGGAGGTGGAGTTCGCGCCCTGGCGGGTTGGGGATCAACGGTTTTTTGTCTCGGACACGCGGAAGTTCGCCGCCGCGACCGGTTGGTCTCCTCGGGTAGGGGTGGGAGAGGGGCTGACCGAGCTCTTGGGCTGGCTGCGGCGCCCGGAGGCACGGAGCGAGGCGTACGCGGAAGGCGGGGTGGAGGCGTTCGCTTGAGCTTCACGCGGGGTAGCGCGTTGCCTTCGCTGCTGAACCCTTGTCGGGATCACGACAGTCGGCGCGAGGAAGAAGTGACGGTGATCCTACGGTTCTTGACGCAGGGGGTCGAGGAATAGGTCATCGACGGGATAGGAGAATCCTGGGATGATGTGCTCTCCGTCCAGGGTGCCACCCAGGGTAAGGATGGACGCTGGGCCGGTCAGGATATCGTGACGCCATACGTCAATGTGCCCACTCCGCGGCCAGATGACCCAGACGAGGCTCGTTCCGGCGCGGAGGTAGGCGCGCGATTTCGCGGCCATGGCGGCGGGTAACTGGGATGGAGACGCGACTTCGACCGCGAGATCGGGCGGGAAAGGGATGGGCTTTGTGTCGTCCTCGATGAGCGCGTCACGCGCCGCGAGGTAGAAGCCTACGTCGGGGATCAGGCCGGTTTCGGCCCCTGGGAATTTGTAGACGCCGTCGGCCCCGGTGATCACGCCAAGTCGACGCGGGCGCGTGTAGACGGTGAGCGCGGAGAGCAAAGTGACGGCGATGGTCGTGGCTTGCTTTCCGCTTCCGGCCATGCGCACTAACACCCCTTCAACGACTTCGTAGATGAATCCATCGTCTGGAAGCTCAATCAGGAGGTCAACGGTGGCGGGACCTTGGCCGGGAACGATCTCGGCCCATGGGGCGGGGGAGCGATGCGGGTCTGTATAGGCCGGACTTGCCACGGTAGGAACCTCCTCTGTGCGTTAGGATAGCGGATCGGTGGGATCTCTTGGCGCGCCTCTTGACAGGTTGGAGGAACCGCTTGAGGGCCGGATCGTAGGCGCGGGTGGTCAGCCAATACCAAGCCAGCTCGTTGTCATACCAGTAGCCTTGGTAGCGGAGTTGCTGCGGGACCGTCTCGCTCACGGTGGTCGGAGTGCCCCAGAGGTCGTAGGCATACTGGTCCACCACCGTCCCGTTGCTATCGGTGAGCGCCACCACGTTGCCCAGTCCGTCCCGCTCGTACCAGTAACGGTTGAGCACGCCGTTGGTGGTCCGGAGCAGTTCGAGGGGCATGCCGTGCTGGGAATAGACGTAGGTGTCGGTGTAGCTGGTGGTGCCACTCACCACCACGGTTTGGGCGGCGTGTGGCCACGTAGGGCGCACAGCGGTGCGCCCTCGTGGCAGCCAGACGGGCGCACTGCTGTGCGCCCCTACCAAATATGACGCTATGCGGCCTGGGGTCGCGATTTGTGGGTAATGATGATGCCTGGAGATTCGCGCTCCTAACGTGCACCCTTAACCATCAAATGTGAGTCTCGCTTGACGCCAAGCGGCGCGACCATGGTCCCGCTTGACCTCAGGCCCCAGGCGTGCTACTCCTATGATTGCCCCCATTTTAGGGCTGTGTGGCAGCTTCACCACGGATGCTTTCGCGAGGGTCCCCATTCCCCGCCGCTTTGGAGCGGCCAGAACGAGGTGTAATCATGCAGATGCTTGCGGTTCCCTTGCAAACGGAGACGCGGCCGGATGAAGGGTTGGCCCTCACCTGGATCGAGGTTCCCGGATCCATTCGCTATGGCCTGATTATCGGCGTGCCTGGGGCTCCCATGCCCGATCTGGATGTCATTATGCGCGGGCAGACTCAGCAATTCGCGATTGTCGGCGTCCCCTCGCGCTTTACCGGCGCGGTTGATATCGGCACCCCGACTGGCGAGACTCGCCAGTTCGGGATGGTGGCCTACCGAAACGACGGGGAGATTCTGGCCGTTCCGTCGTTGCAAATTCATCCGGCGCGCAGCGCCCCCCGCGATCGTGAGTATCACGCGGTAGTCCCACCGGCTTTGGTGGATCCCAACCCGCCCGCCCCACCCCCCCAGCAAGTGGATCCCAACGATCCGTGGAGCGCCCTGGAAGCCACGAACCCGGTGGGGCATGGATCGGCGAGCCCCTTCGCGGCGCCGGCTCCCCCAACGGCCGCCCCCACTTTCACCGTGCCTTCCCCATCCTCCAGCCCGAGCACTACCCACGCACCAGCCCCCTACGATCCGTGGGATGTCCTCAGCCAGCCCGCGGCGCCGGAGCCGCCCGCGCCGATCAGCAGCCCGGCTCCAACCCCCACCACTCGCTACGAGGCCGTGGCGGCCCAGCTTCCCGTGGAACCGGCGCCCCGCTATGAGCCACCGGCGCCGGAAATCGCCGCCGAGCCTCCCCCCCATGAGGAGCCGGAGCCACGGTATGAGGCACCGGCGCCGGAAGTTGCCGCCGAGCCTCCGGTGACCGTGAGTCCGGTCGATCGGGCCGCCGAGGCCGGCGGCCCGGACGCCGCCCTTTCTGGCGAGGTGGACGTAAGTTCCGCCTGGTCGGATCCGTTCGCTCCAGTTGAGACCCCGAGCCAGGAGACCGCGGTGGGCGATTCTCCGGCGCCGAGGATTGAGGGTGTGGCCACGCCTCAGGCGGATGGCGGCGCCCTGGAAGGCGCGAACGGGCATGAGGAGCTGTTGATTGAACCCGAACCGGCGCGCTCTGGGATGAGTCAGGTCAGCGAGACCGCGACCGCGATGGGCGGGCAATCCGAGGAATCGCCCGCCGCCATGGTGACCCCACGGGCGACCTGGGAGCGGGGATTCGCCGGGCCGCCGGAAACCGTGCCGCCCGCGGATCAGGACGACGAGCCTTTGCCGCCGGTCATCATCGATCCGCTCTTGAGGGCGGCGCCCCCGATTCCCTCCGCGCCGCCGGCTCCCTCACCGACTTTTTCCTCTCCCGCGCCGGCTGTACCCGTCGCGCCGCCCGCGCCACCCGCGCCGCCGTTGCCGCCCGCGTTGGCCGCCGTGCTGGACGAGGCCGAACTCTATCTCTTGCCGCAATGGGCGGACCATGAAGCCGCGCTCCGCCTCCTGGAGCAAGCCGAGCGGGAGGCGCCCGAACATCCCAGGGTGCGAGATCTCCGCGCTCGTCTCGAGGCGGCTCAGGGAGGCGGGGACAATTCAGCCCAGTTGGCGGCGCTCCTGGAGCAAGCCGATCGCTCTTTCAAGGACCAGGATTACTGGGCCGCGGTTGACCATTACGAGCAGATCCTCTCCGAGGAGCCGGAGCACGAGGATGCCCTGGCGGGGATCGCCAGGGCCCGGCTGCGGGCCCGGTGGCCCACCCGACTTGCCGGGGCTAGCGGCGATTCCACCGCGCTCCGGATCCTGGGGGACGACGCGGCAACCGAGGCGCCGGACCTGGCTGGTCAGGCGTATGCCGCCGCGTTCGCGATCCAACCTGGCGTCGATGTGCTCCGTGGCTGGCTGATCGCCTTCGTCCATGCCGGCCACGGAGAGGTGCTGCCTGGGACCGCCCGCCGCGCCGTGAAGGTACTGGAGGAACGAGGAAAGATCCTTCCCGCCCCCGCCGTGGCCGAGGCTCTGGATGGGCTCGATCAGGCAGCGGCCGGTGACCCCGCCGAGATGGAGTCGGCGGTGAATCGTCTATGTGATGCCCTGGTCAGCGCCACCCCATGACCGATTCTGTTGGCGAATTGCCCCAAGCAGGCAAGATGCCGGTCCCTGGGAGCGCGGGCGTCCCGCTCGTCCCCGTCACCGCGCTCCACGAGGACGAGCCGGGTACCCGCTCGCGGGTGTCTCGCGCTCCCAGGCCATCTCGCCACCCGGACGAGTTCGCCAACGGTAGCAGGACGGCGGAGCAACCAAAGCATATTCATCCCGGTCTGCTTATCGCTCTCACGCGGATAGGCGACCGGGTGCGCGCCCTGGCCGAGGAACGGCTCTCGGGTGGGGCTCAGGCCCCGGATGCTTTCCGGGGCCTGCATGTGGATCCCAGCCAGATCGAGCAGGTATTGGCCGGGCCGACGCTGCTTACCCCGGCGCCCGAGTTTGCCGAGCAAGCGCCCTGGGCGCTCCCCCCGGAGGCGGAAAGCTCACCGCTCGGGGTGACGTGCCGCCTCCTCGGTTTATCGTCGTTTGAGATAGCCGTGCTCGGCTTCTCGCTCCTCCCGGAAGTCGATGCCCGCTACGGCCAGCTTTTCGGGTTTCTGCACGACGACATTACCCGGAAGGAACCCTCCGTGGAGCTTGCCCTCGCTCTCTTCGCTCCGGGGGGCGCCGAGCAGCTTGAGTATCTCAGTTCGTTCGCGGCGGGCAGCCGGCTGCATTACTGGCAGTTGCTCAAACCGCCGGGGGACGATCCCCTGGTCAAACAGCATATCGCCCTGGAGCGTGGATTTCTCTGGTACCTCCTGGGAGATACCACCATGCATCCAGGTATCAGCGGGCTGGCTCGTACCTTGACCGAGGACCAGCACCTTCCACTCCCCGCGAGCGTCTTGGCCATGGTAAGCGAGGGTCTGACCGGCGGCACGCCGCCCTTCTTGCATGGAGAGGATGAACAAACCTGTCTGGCCGTGGCGGCGGCCGTGGCCGGCCGAGCACAACGGCCGGTGTTGGTGATCGATGGGGCCCGCCTGATCGAACGCGAGGACTTCGAGCCGCTGTTGCAGCGGTGCCTCCGCGAGGCGGTGCTCAAGGGGTTCACTCCCTGCGTCACCGGGGTGGCTGGGCTGCTGCGCCACCCCGCGCACGGCGAAAGTTGCCGGCAGCGGCTCTTGCGCTGCCCCATCGCGCCAATCCTGGTTAGCCAGGAGGAGCAGGGCGGCGTCGCCTATGGGGGGACGGGGGTTCTCCCGGTCGCCGTGCCGCCGCCGCTCTCGCAGGATCGGTTGATCCGCTGGCACGAGGTGGCCGAACTTCATGGCATCGCCCTGGATGAGCGCGCGTTCCTGGCCCTCTCGGAAACCGACGGGCTGAGCGGGGCCTTGATCGAGGAAGTGGCGTTGGTGGCCAAGGCCGGGGCGGCGGCGATCGGGGAAACACCCGAGGTCCGCCATGTGCTGCAAGCGGCCCGCGCCGCCCTGCGCCATAACGGCCCCTCGCTCACCCTGATCGCCCCCCGCTTTGTCTGGGAGGACATCGTCCTTCCCGAGGATAGATTACGGATTCTCCGCCACCTCTGCAGCCGGGTCCGCTACCGATCACGGGTGCAGCATGACTGGGGCATGGGGCGCGGAGTGATGCCTGGAGTGACCGCGCTCTTCGCGGGCCAGCCGGGGACGGGGAAGAGCATGGCCGCCGAGGTGATCGCCAATGACCTTGGGCTGGACGTGTGCAAGATCGACCTGGCCCAGGTGATCAGTAAGTATATCGGCGAGACGGAAAAGAATCTGGCTAAGATCTTCGACGAATCGGAACGCTGCGGGGTGGTTCTGGTGTTCGACGAGGCGGACGCCCTGTTCGGGAAGCGATCGGACGTCAAGGATAGCCACGATCGCTATGCCAACGTAGAGACCTCCTATCTTTTGCAGCGCATGGAGCGGTATCGCGGATTGGCCATTCTGACCACCAACCTGCGCGCCAATCTGGACGAGGCGTTCATCCGCCGCATTGGGGTGAGCATCGACTTCCCGCTTCCGGGGGCCGCGGATCGCCTTCGCCTCTGGCAACGAGCATTGGCCGAGGCTCCCTGCGAGCCTGATTTGGTGCTGGCCGAAGTATCGGAGCGCCTGGAACTGGCGGGGGGCTCGATTGTCAGCGCCGCCCTGGCCGCCGCCTATCTGGCCGCCGAGGCAGGTTGCCCGGTCTCCAGTGAGTTGCTGATCCGGGCCGTGCGATGGGAGCAACAGAAAGCCGGGCGCTTAATGGGGAGTGACTCCCTGGATGCTCTTCTCCCTTCCTCCGACCGAGTCGGACGGTAAGGAGCAACTCTCCCTCTGGATTGCCCTGGCAAAATGTGCGGGGAAATGTGCGGGGGGACTAGAGAAACGGCCAGAGAGAGGGTATAATAGCCACGGCCATCATCGTTGGCGGCGACGATCCCTCAATCGTCGCTCTTTGTTGGCGAACCCTGATTCGTGCAAGTCCGTTACCAGAAGGGCCCCTAATGGGCGCACCCCCGGTTCACTTCAGGTTAGAAACGCGACTCGACCAGGCCCGCCGAGGTGGGTCCGCGACGTGCCCTTTCCCGACTAGAAGGACGCATTCATGATTGATCTTCCCATGGCACCCGTACCGCACAACGAGCCCATGGGTGATGATGAGCGGCAACTGGCGGTTGGATTCGGCTTTTGCCATAACGAGATCAACACCCTCGCCCGCCAGGTCGTGGCGGCAAGCAGCCAGGTCGGAGCCCTTGCTTCTCTCCTGGCGGAGCGCGGCCTTCTTAGCGAGGAAGAACTCGAATCACGCCAGGCCGAGGAGTTGAAGCGCCTCAAGGCCGTGCTGGATCGCGAGGATTTCGGGGTCGCGGTCTCATCGGAGTTCCCCGACAAATATGCTATTCCGCCCGAAAAACTGCCGGACATCGATTGCGAGGCCCGCCTGCCCCTCTGCCGCGCCGCCTGTTGCTCGATGCGTTTCGCGCTGTCCACCCAGGATCTCGACGAAGGGGTGGTGCGGTGGGAATATGGGCAGCCGTATTTGATCCGCCATAATCCAGAAGTGGGCCGGTGCGTGCATCAAGATCCGGATACCTTTCACTGTGGCGTGTACGAGAAGCGGCCCAGTGTGTGCCGGGTCTATGATTGCCGGAAAGACGCACGGGTGTGGGTGGATTTCGAGCAGCGGATCATTAACCCGGATCTGTTCATCACCATGTCGAACGGCCGCCTGCGTCCACAGTTTCCCAAGCGGGACGCCAAGAGCGCCGCGCCCGCCCCGGTTTCCGCGGAAGGCGCCGCCTCATGACCATGCTGACCGACTTCAACGCCACGCTTAAGCAGCTCTTGGTGAAACGAGTGCCGCTGGATCCCAACGAGGTCGAGATCAGTTTTGATTGTCCTAAACGCGAGTGGTCCGCCAAGGTGATTAAACCAACGGTGAATCTCTATCTCTTTGACGTGCGGGAGAACGTCTCGCTGCGTACCCTCAATTATCGAACCGTGAATGGGCCGGAGGGAAGGACCGGTCGGGTGCGGCCACCGGTCTACGTGGATCTCTCGTACTTCGTGACCAGTTGGGCTCGCGAGATCTCGGACGAGCATACACTGCTCTGGCGCGCGATGACCGCCATGATGCGTGAAAGCGAGATAGGCAAGGATCTGCTGCAGGGGACCATGAAGGTGGATTTCCCGGTCAACATCATGGTCGCCCAAGCGGAAGGAGTGTTGCGGAACCCGGGAGAGTTCTGGAACGCGCTCGATAATGACTTGAAGCCGGCCGTGGTCTATGCCGTGACCTTGCCGGTGGACCTGAACGTGATGCGGGAAGCGCCATTGGTGCTCACGACGATTACCGACATCATGGACGCGCGGAAACAGCGGGTTAGTCATTGGCTGGCAGTCGGCGGTATCGTACACGCGAAGGCCAAGGGGAAGGGGCACGGGGCGCCGGTCCCCGGTGTGGGGGTGTCCTTCCCCGATCTGGGAATCAGCGTGCGAACCGGCGATGACGGTCGCTTTGTCGCCTCGGGGGTGCCCGAGGGGACACATCAGGTGCGGATCACCCAGGATGGTGGGGCGGTGTTGGACCGGGAACTGGTGGTTCCCAGTCAAAACTACGATCTGGAGGTGTGAGGATGGGCAGCGCATGGCGCCGCCGGGCCCGATCGCCCGCGGGACGGGAGGGGCGCACGGTACGAAGCTGGTCGGACCTGTAGCTCAGCTAGAAGAGGGAAGGGAAAGTCTCGATGGCCACAAGCTATCTCGCGCCTGGAGTCTATGTCGAGGAAGTTGCCGGCGGTAGTAAGCCGATTGAGGGTGTTGGTACGGCGGTTGCCGGGTTTATTGGGTTCGCCGAGCGCGGGCCCTTCAACCAGGCTACCCTGATCACCAACTGGACCCAGTACAAGAACACCTTTGGCGACTTTATCGAAGGCGCCTATCTGGCTCACAGCGTTTACGGCTATTTCAATAATGGGGGCGGCGTGTGCTATGTCGTGCGCCTGGGCTCCGAGGGGAATGGGGCCGGGAGCGGCAACGGCCAGGTAAGCGCGCAACCCGCGCAACGCCTGCTTCCGTCCCGCGCGGGCACCGGCAGCGGAGCGCTCCGTCTGACCGCGCTGCCGGGGGCGGCCGCCAACGTGGTGGTGGAGATCGCCAACGCCACGCCCGAGGCCCCAGGGGCCACCGCCGAGAAGAAACCAGACGGCAAGGAGAAGGCGGAGGGCGCCGCGCCGGCCCCGGAAGCCGATCCCACTCCGCGGTTCAATATGACCGTCCGCTCCGGTGATACCCAGGAACGGTACGACAACGTCACTCTGAAGCGGGGAGACGCCCGCTTCGTGGAGACCGTGGTCAACCAGGGCCGGGTTGCCTCCAAGCTAGTCCGGGCCATGCTCGAGGCCACGGACGAGACCTCCCTGATGGTGCCGCCGCAACTCGGGCTCTTCAATCTGGAGAGCGCGCCGCCCGTGGTGGCCCTGACCAGTCTCACCCCCAATGATTACATCGGCGACTCCGCCGACCGGACGGGCTTGGGCGGCCTCGACGCGGTGGATGAGTTGACTATTCTCTGTGCTCCCGACCTGATGAGCGCCTATCAGAAGGGCCTGATCGACGGCGACGGCCTCCGCGCCGTACAGACGGCGATGATCGACCATTGCGAGCGCAATGGCGACCGGGTGGCCATTCTCGACGCTCCTCCTGGGATGAAGCCTCAGCAAATCAAGGATTGGCGCCTGAACGAGGCGCGGTACGACTCGTCGTACGCGGCCTTCTACTATCCCTGGATCCAGGTAAACGATCCGGTGAGCGGCAAGACGATGAACCTGCCTCCCAGCGGCCACCTGGCCGGTGTGTGGGCCCGGACCGACAATACGCGCGGCGTACACAAGGCGCCGGCAAACGAGACGATCGCCGGCTGCATTGGCCTGGAGTATCAGACCAACCAGATGGAGCAGACCCTGCTCAATCCGGTCGGTATCAACTGCATCCGCGCCTTCCCCGGCCGCGGCATCCGTATCTGGGGCGCCCGCACCATGTCCAGCGACCCCGAATGGCGGTATCTGAACGTGCGGCGTCTGTTCAACTTTGTCCGTGAGAGCATCGCGGGCGGCACCCAGTGGTCGGTATTCGAGCCCAACGACCAGACGCTGTGGATGCAGCTTCGGCGTGACTCGTCCGCGTTCTTGACCCGTGTCTATATGACCGGGGCGCTCTTCGGCGCCACGGCCAAGGATGCGTTCTATGTCAAGTGCGATGCCGAGAATAATACGCGGGAGACCATTGATGCCGGTCAGGTAATCGTGGAGATCGGGATTGCTCCCACGAAGCCCGCCGAATTCGTGATCTTCCGGATCAGCCAGTGGGCGCCTGGGGCTGAGTAGGCCGGATTAGTTCATAGAACAGGGGAGTTGTAGAAAGATGCCAGACCGAAACGATCCGATCGCGGTTTTTTCGTTCCAGCTCAAGATCCAGGGCATGGATACGATTGACTTCACCGAAGCCTCGGGCTTCGATAACAACACCCAGGTGATCGACCACCAGCAGGTCGATAAGAGCGGCAAGAACATCTTCATCAAGCAGTTCGGCAACGTGAAGTGGGGCGACATCACCCTCAAGCGCGGCTTCACCTCCGACAAGACGCTCTGGAATCTGCGGGAAAAGGTGATCGACGGCAAGCACGCCGAGGCCCGGAAGAATGGGTCGATCATCGGCCTCGCCGCCGATCAGGCCACTCCGGTGATCCAGTTTGACTTCATCAATGGTTGGTTGAGCAGCTGGAAGAGCAGCGGCCTTTCCGCCAAGGGCAACGAAGTGTTGACCGAGGAAGTGACGCTGGCGCACGAGGGCCTGAAGCGGATCGTATGACAAAGCTGCAAACCGAGTTTCCGTTCGTCCTACCTAAGGGATTTGTCGACTACGAGGGCAATCTGCATCGTGAAGGCACCATGCGGCTGGCCACGGCGGGTGATGAAATCGTGCCTCTGCGCGATCCAAGGGTTAAGCAGAATCCAGCCTATTTGGTGGTCATCTTGCTGAGCGAGGTGATCACCAAGCTGGGCACGCTCAATTCGGTCTCGACGGCGGTGATCGAAGGGATGTTCTCCACCGACCTGGCCTATCTGCAAGGGTTCTACCGGCGGATCAACTCGGAAGGCGGCGAACCGATCAAGGTCGTATGCCCCAACTGCTCCACCGAGGTGGAGGTGGATATTACCGAGCTGGGGGGGTAGCTCGCTACCCCCTCGATCGGGTCTATGAGGAGGTAGCATACATCGCGTACCATTTCCACTGGGCAGACGAAGCGATTCTGGGCATGTCGCATCAGGATCGCCGGCGCTGGGTAGAGGAAATCGATCAGATCAATCGGCGGCGCAACGCGGAGGATGAACAACGAATCACTTCGGCGTTCAAGGATCTTCGTTAGAGCGCCGCTCCCCCTCTCGGAATCGCCGATCCCCCGCCTTTCGGGGGGGGATCGGCTCTGGGGCCGCAAGGAGTGTAACTATGCCTAGCATGGCCAGTACTAGCTACAGTTCGTCTCAAGAATATATTGTCACCCAAAAATTCTCGGTGGAAATTCAGGGCCTCGAGGTTGCCTATTTCAGTGAGTGCTCTGGTCTGGAACTGAATACGGAAGTCTTTGAGTACGCTGAAGGGGGCCTGAACGGCTATACCCATAAGTTACCGGTCCGGACCAAGGTTGGGAATATTACCCTCCGCCGCGGTCTGGTTCAAGATGATACGCTCTGGATCTGGTACAACGCGGTCCTTGATGGCACGATAAACCGGAAAGCGATCACGATCAATGCCTACTATCAGACGGCGGGCACTACCAGTGCGAGCAAGATAAGTTGGACCCTGGCCGATGCCCTCCCGGTGAAGTGGAGCGGCCCTTCCTTCAAGGCTTCCGAGAACGCGGTGGCAATCGAGGCGCTCGAGTTTGCCTGTGCCGCCTTCACCCGAGTCACCGGTGGCTAAGCCGAAGGGAGCCGGGCCCAAAAAACCCGGTCCGAGCGCGCCGCCACGCGGGCGGCATGGGCTTTCGCGCGCTGGACGCGCGCGGGCCGTCGCCCTCGCCGAGCGCCATCCACGCTTCGTGGAGACTCTCTTGCGCCGCCAGGTTATCCAGGCGCCAGGTCTCCTGGCGCTGAACCACGGGCCGGCGCGGCCCGCGGTGCCGCTCCTGTCACCGATCACCCCTCTGGCCCGCCGCATGTGGGAGGATCTGCTGGCCCGCTATGCCACGGAGTCCGCCGGTGGGACGGACGTCTCGGGCACCCTGGCCGCGAACCGTGAACTCCTCCGGTCGCTCAGCCTCCTGGCTTCCCTGACCCAGCATACGCGGCGAGCGACCGCCCGACAGGCAGCCGCGCGCGCCTCTACGGCCGCGTCCGGACCAGTCGTTCACGCCGCGGCCAGCCCGGCCATGCTCACCAGTCTGCCGTTCTCACACCCAGCCCTGCCTGGGCTGGCCGCCGTCGCGGCCATGAGCGCCTCGCTTGCCCCGGTGCAAGTGGCAATCGCGCGGTCCCTGGAGGGGCCGATCCGGGCTTCCACACTGGGCATCAGCGGCCCACGTATTCCCGATCGCTTGAGGGAGATTCCGGTGCAAGGGGTTCAGGTTGGGACACTCGGCCCCTCATCGGCGACGGTCCCCGCGCGTCTGGGAGAAACGGGCGAGTTCGCGATCGGTCATCCTTCCCTCCCGACGATCCCCGCGCGCCTGGGAGAAATTCCGACAGGGGCGAGTTCAGTCCATGAGCTCCCCGACACGCGGCGGGGACGCCAGATGACCATCATGCAGGCGGGTGGGGCGGGCGCCAGTACTTTTGCTCCGCCCTGGTCCGCCGCGGAATCGACCATGCAGGTGGCGTCCGCCAGGCGGAGCCTGGCCGCTTCGCCGGCTGCCTTGCTCGCCTCCGCGATCCCGTTCCGAGCTCTGGCCGCCGCGAATCGCCAGCTTACCGCGCACCAGGAGCGGGCGGCCACCGACCGGGCCATGGCGGCGGCGATGGCCGGGCTCGGCCAGTCAACCCCCACCCTTCGAGCGGCAGCGGCCCGGGCCGGCGGTGATTCCGGAGGGACCGGTGCGGTATCGGCTCCTCCAGCGCCACGCCAGACCGTCCTGCGCCAGATCGCGGGCAGCGTCGGGCAACCAATGGCGCCGGTGGTTCGGCGGATGATGGAAAGAGCGCTCGGGGCGACCTTTGCCGATGTGCGCGTTCACACTGGGAGCACGGCGGGCGGAGCCGCCCAGGCGTTGGGAGCGCAAGCCTTTACCATGGGAAGCGATATCTATTTTGCTTCCGGCAAGTTCGATCCAGCGGCGCCCGCCGGTCTGGCTCTCCTGGCACACGAGCTGATCCATACGCGCCAACGAGCCGCCGTCCCCTTACGGAAAGCGGCTCCCGGTGCTCAGGCGCTGGGGGCGGGCGAGGGCGAGCCCGCGCACCTGGAAGCGGAGGCCATGGGGACGGAGGCCGCTGTTTTGCGGGCCTTCTCGGGGCCGGCGCCGATCCCAATGCTGTCCAGGATGGTTGCCGGGAACTACGAGGCGCTCGCCTCGGATCGCGAACCGGGGTCGGAAAGCATTTGGTCCGGATTCACCCAACGGCCGGCTCTGAGCGGTGGCGGGGCACATCCGGCCATGGCGGAAGGCTTGGCTGCCTGGACCGCACGGGCCGCCGGCGCATCGGCCAGCCAGGGCGGCGCTTCCGTGCAGCGGCAAGCCACGGTCGTGGGCTTATCCAGTTCCTCGGCCGCCGGTTCCTCAACCGCTGGTTCCTCAATCGCCGATCCGTCCCCCATTGCGGCGGCCATTCCGGCTGCCGGACCAACTTCAGTAGCCCAGGGCGCCACGCTCACTTCGTCAAGCCCATCTCAGACCACCGCGCCGATTTCCGCAGTCACTCCGGCTTCCGCCCTGAGCGGGCCAGCCGCCAGTGGAGCGGCAAGCGCCGCCGGGCCATCAGTGCAGCGGCAAGCGGCCACGGGTCTTCCCAGTGCCGGAGTGGCTGGCCTCGCCGGCCTGCCGGTGGGGGCATCCTCGGCATTCGCGGCCCGACCGCTGGGAGAAGCTAGCGGAGTTGGTCAGTTCGTACAGCGATTCGCGACCGGCAGCACCTTGCTCGGCGATCTCGCGCGCCGGAGGGAGGCGCGTGTGTCGCCGGGGGCGATCACCTTGTCTCCGATTTTTAACCCGTCCAGCCCCGAGGGAACGCCACGAGTGCAGCGCCGGGCTTTGGCGTCCTACACCCTGGGCGCCGGGGCACCAGGGTTGGCGGCCTTCGCGGGCGGTATGGCGGCTCGGGCAGCGGAGGGATCGCGATCCGGGTTTGCGAGCGGGCCGAGTTCCACGGCCCCTTCGGTGCAGCGAGCAGCGACCCCTGGGGCGCCAAGTCAAGCTGGGCGGGGCGAGCCGGCGGCGGCTGGGTCTCCGGCGCCAGGGATGACCGGCGGCGCTTCCGGTGTTTTTCCGATTCAACGCATGGGCTCGGTGGCGGGGACGCTGACAGCAGCATCTGGCCCGCCGCATGGTTCGGGCACGGCATCGCAGGCAACGGGATCCGCGTGGACGCATACGAGTGGCGCCCCGTCGGTTAGCAGTCCTCCGACAATCCCGATCCTGGACGGACTGGCGGCGCGCGGCTTTCAGGCCCCGGCCTTTACCGCGGGGGCCGAGGCATTTTCGCTCCCCGTGTTGGCTCGCATGAGCACGGCGGAGTTCGGCTTGCTCGGCGGTTCCGCCTCATTGGGCGGTGGTGAAATGTGGACCGGGGGCGGCTCAGGCGCGTTCGCGGCACAGGGTGGGGCGGGCTGGGCCGCGGCGGGCGGGATGCTGCACCAGGTACAGCGTTCCACGCGCGGATCATCCACGCGCGGGTCAATGGATCTCGGTGCTCCAGTGGGCGCTTCTCTCCCGGCATCGGGTATGGCGATTTCGCCGGTACAGGCTACCGCGGGCGGCGCTGTTCAGGGAGCGGCATTTGGCGGGTTCAACCAGCCGGCAACCTTTGGATCCAGTCCGTCGGCCAGCTTGGGGCCGGGCTGGTCGCCAAGCTTCGGGTTGGGGGCCGGCGCCACGGCATCGGTGCAACGCGCCACCGCCTATTCGGCCGCCGCGCCTGGGGTCATGTCCTGGAGTGGACAGGGCCATGGCCTGGCGGCCATGACCGGCGGTCTGGCCGCGCGGGCCCTGGGAACAGCCGTGATTCAGCGCCTGGCTAGCGGCGGATCAGTCGGATCGGTCGGATCGGAGCGATCCGCCGCCGGAGCTTTGCCGGCGGCGCGGGATATCGGCGCGATGGGTGGCGTGGCCGGAGCATTGGCGTTACAGCGGTTCACCGCCGGGGAGTCCGGCGGCGCGGCCCAGGCGGTACCCATTCTGGCCAGAATGGCCCCTGGGAGTGATGATGTCTCCACCTGGAGCGGGTCCAGGCTGGCCGGCACGCTCGCGGGCGCGGCAGGCGGCCTGGGCGGCGCGGCCAGTGGGTTGGCTTCCCAGGTCCAGCGAATGACCATGGGCGGTGAGTTCGGGGAATCGGTCGGATCTGTCCGATCCAACCGATCCGACCGATCCGACGGATTCGCGACCCTGGGGAACTGGCCGGCCCCCATGGCCATGGATGGAGGGCTGGCCAGCCGCGCCCTTGGGGCGGCCGGCGACGTGCTTGGCCGAACCCAATTGGCAGCTGGGGCGGCGCCGGCCGTGCAGCGGCAGGCGGGGAGCACGGCCAGCCTGGTCAATCGGTTCGCCACCTCGGCCGCGATAGGCCAGGCGGCTGCCGGAGCCTCCGAGCGATGGCTGTCTACCGCGAACCTGATCCGAGGCGCTCGGGCAGGAGGAGCGGAGCTTGCCTCCGGGCCGGGCGCGGTGATGGTAAGCAGGATGTGGAGCGGGCAGCCAATGGGCGGCGCCATGACGAGCGATCAAACGCCGGGCGCGGCGGGGCCCCTGGGTACCCCGGTTCCCGGCTTGCCCGACATGACGCAACGCGCGACGGCGGCCTCAAGCATGATGGTGTTCGGTGGTCTCGCCGAAACCGACGCCGCTCCATCGCGGACCTGGAGCGGGAGTGCTCCTACCGTACAGGTTAGCCGCGCGGTGGCGCTGCCCCCCAACATGCCTGCCCTGGCTCCCGCCTCGGGGTCCGTGGTGGCCCAAAGAAGCACGGCCTCGCTTGCCGCGCCTAACGGGGGATCGACTACGCTGGCCGGACGTGGGATGGTAGTGACTCCAAGCGTGCCGGTGCAGCGGGAGGTTACCGAGGCGAGCGCTCCCGCCAACGTGGCCGCGGCGCCGGTGGAATCGGGGAGTACGGTTCCCACTGATATCGAGGCGCTGGTTGATACCGTGATTACGAGGCTCAAGCGGCAGCTCGCGCTCGACCATGAACGGGCCGGCGGATTCCGTACCAGTCTGTTGCGATAGAGAAAGTCTTGGGAAGGGATCGGGACCATGCCCACGCAATTGCAGAAAGCCTACATTCTCAATAATGAGACACAGGCGCAAGTGTCGTGCCTGTTCAATCCGACCGATTATTCGTTCACCAAGGCCAATACCTGGACGGCCACTCCCCTGACTGGGGCGGACGTTCCCGCGCCTCAATTCGGTGGCGGCGGCAACTTGAAGATGACCTTTGAGCTCTTCTTCGACACCTACAAGGGCGACGAGGCGAGCATGACCGATGTACGCACCTATACCGAGAAGTTGCTCAACCTGATGAAAATCGACCCCTCGACCTTGAACGCGGATACCAACGCCAAGAAGGGTCGCCCACCAGTCTGCACCTTCCATTGGGGCAACTATTGGAGCTTTAAGGGCGTGATCGAGAATATCACGATCAAGTTCACCCTCTTTACCAGCCAGGGCCTGCCGGTCCGGGCCACTGCCTCGATGAGTATGCTGCAAGTGAAGGATGACGGCACCTATCCAGCCCAGAATCCGACCTCCGGCGGGGAGGGGATGCGGGCCGCGCGTACCGTGGAATGGGGCGATACCCTCGACCTGATCGCCTTCCGCGAATATGGAGATGCCACCAAGTGGCGGCCGCTGGCCCAAGCGAATAACCTGGAGGATCCCAGGGCCTTGCGTCCTGGCCAGAAGTTAGTGGTGCCGGATATTTAAGCGGGAGGCCACCAGCGCATGTCAGCTCCCAGCCCGCGCGACTTCTACGCAAGTTATATCATCAAGGTAGATGGATCCCCGCTGCCTGGGGCCAAGGCCGACAGTATCTTGTCGGTCGAGGTGGAGCGGAACCTGTACCTGCCCGCGTCCTTTTGCATCCGATTCTCCGATGGCGGCGTGGCGGTATCGGGCGCCAATCCAAGTCTGGCGCTGGCCAATGACACCAGTTTCGCCCAGATTGGCGCCGCGGTGGAGATTTTGGCCGGCTACGGAGAAACCCCGGCCTCGGTATTCAAGGGCGAGGTTACCTCGGTCGAGTTGGACATCTCGGGAACCGGGAACATGCCGTGCTTCCTGATCCGCGGCTACGATAAAGGACATCGCCTGCAGCGGGGACGGGTGAGCAAGACCTATCTGAACGTGAAAGACACGGATGTTGTCTCCACCATTGCCGGCGCCGCCGGGCTTTCCGCGAGTACGGACGCAACCACCGAGGTTTTCGATACGATCTCGCAGAACAACCAGACCAATTGGGAATTCCTGGCCGAGCGGGCGCAGCGGATCGGCTACGAGATGTTCGTCGACGACCGGACGCTTCATTTTCGCAAGCCGGCCCTTACCGGCAGCCCGGTGGCGACTTCTACCCTCTGGGAGGATCTGATCTGGCTCAATCTGCGCCTGACCAGCAGCGGCCAGGTGGCCACGGTCAACGTACAGGCATGGGATCCGCAGCAGAAGCAAGCGATCGTCGGTACCGCGTCCAGTCCCGATCAGCTGGTGAGTGTCAGTGACTTACAGGGGGGCAGTACGCTCAGCCAGCCCTTCGGGACCGCGAACATGGTGATCTCCAACCGACTGGTACATTCGCAGGGAGACGCCACGACTATTGCCCAGGCTACCCTCGACGAACTGACCGACAACTCCCTCCAGATTGAGGGAGAAATGAAGGGCAATCCGGCGCTGAAGCCCGGCACCCTCCTGACCCTTGCCAACCTGGGGGCTCGCTTCAACGGCAATTATTATGTCACGAGCGTCACCCACCGGGTCAGCCAGGGCGGGCAGTATACGACCCGGTTCACGGTAACCGGCCGGCGGGCCAATACCCTGGGCGAGTTGGTGGGAATGGCGGCGGGCGCGACCTGGAACGGGAACGGCCATGGCGCCAACCAGGCTCCGGTGATCGGCGTGGTGACCGACAATACGGACCCGGATAAAAAGCAGGGCCGGGTCAAGGTCAAGCTTCCCTATATCGTGGGGGCCAGCGCCGAGTCGGGGGGCATCGTCACGGACTGGGCGCGGATGGTCGTGCCGGGGGGCGGCGCGACCCGTGGAATGTACTATTTGCCCGAGGTCAACGACGAAGTGCTGGTGGCCTTCGAGCAAGGCGACATCAACCGCCCCTATATTCTGGGTGGCCTGTGGAATGGGACCGACGCTCCGCCCAAGGGGAACGACAAGGTGGCGACCGCCGCCGGGGTCAACCAGCGGATCATTCAATCGCGTACCGGCCACATTATCACCCTGGACGATACCGACGCCAAGCAAATGATCACCATTGTCACCCAGGGTGGACACAAACTAACCATGGATGACACGAGCGGCTCGCCGAATATCACGATCCTGGACAGCTCGGGGAACAATAAGATCGTGATCGACACCACCTCGAACAAGATCACGGTCACGGCCCAGGGTAATATCGAATTGAACGCCACCCAGGATGTCAAGATCACCGGGCAGAACATTACCATGACCGCCCAGCAAGCGTTGACGGCCGAGGCCCAGGGAGGCGCGGCCACCATGAAGGGCGTGTCCACCTCGATCCAGGCCCAGGCGAGTGGCGAGATGAAGGCGAACGCGCAGATTTCCATCTCGGGCGAGGCGGGCGTGCAGATTTCCACCCCCGCCGTGGCTCAGGTGAGCGGCAACCCGATTATGCTCAATTAGCGGTCGCGGGTCGGGCTGGAACGCAGGGCACGATGCGAACAAGGGAAGGGATACGGCTGGAGTGGCGGTAAACGACGATATCATCGGGGTGGGTTTGGGCTTCCCCATGGGGGTGGACGCCCGAGGCGGTATCCGCATGGCGCGGAGCGAGACCGACATCGAGGAAGCGATCCGCGTTATTCTGGGCACCGCGCGGGGGGAACGGCGCATGCGCCCTGAGTTCGGCTGCGCCATTCACGAGTACGTCTTCGCGCCCATGGACCCCACAACCAGTGGCCTGGTCAGTTACCATGTGACCGAGGCTCTTGGCCGCTGGGAGCCGCGGATCAAGGTGGAGTCGGTGACGGCCCGCCCCGATACGGTTTTCGACGGCTGCATGCTGGTGGAGGTGAACTACAGGATCCGCGCCACCGGCGACAAGCGCAATCTGGTCTATCCCTTCTATACGATTCCCGAAGAGCGTTAAACCATGGAAAGAATCGCCCGCCGAAGAATGGAGCATTCTCGATGAGCTTGCCCGTCCCCGTCCTCGATGACCGCAAGTTTCAGGATCTGGTGGATGAGTGCAAGCGGATGATTCCGCATTTCACTCCCGAGTGGACGGATCATAACGTCTCCGATCCCGGCGTGACCCTGATCGAGTTGTTCGCCTGGATGACCGAGTTACTCCTCTACCGGGTCAACCAGGTCCCGAGGCGGAACTACATCAAGTTCCTGGAACTGATTGGCATCTCCCTGGAATCGCCCCAGCCCGCGCGGGCGGAGGTCCTTTTCCGCCTGGCGGCGCCCTTGCAGGCATCAGTGCTGATTCCAGCCGGGACCGAGGTGGCTACCCTCCGCACCACCAGCCAGGCATCGATCATCTTCGCGACCGAGCAACCGTTGGAGATTCAGGTGCCGAGCCTGGCCCATGTGCTGGTCTCCCGCGACGAGTTCGCCTATCGCGACTATATGCTGGCCCTGCGAAATCCAACCTTGAGGGTGCCGATCTTCGAGGAGCCGCCCAAGCCTGATAACGCCTTCTATCTCGGTTTCGCCGGGGATCTGGCGGGGCATACCCTGATGATCGACCTGGATTGCGAAATCGAGGGGATCGGGGTCGATCCCAAGAACCCGCCATTGGCCTGGGAATATTATGACGGCTCGTTGCGTAATTGGCGTCAAGTGGCCCTGGAGTCGGACGGCACCGGCGGCCTGAACAAGAGCGGCCAGGTGCTCCTGCACATCCCGCTCACCAGTCGCCCCCGCGAGTTGGATCGCCGCCGGGCCACCTGGATCCGCTGCCGGATCATCCCATCGCCTCCCGGCCGCCGCGGCTACTCGTCATCGCCCCGCATCCTGGCTGCCTCGGCTCGGGCTCTGGGCGGATCGACGATGGCCAGCCATAGCGAGGTGATTCCTCTCGACCTGGTCGGGCGATCCGACGGCAATCCTGGCCAGTCATTCTTTCTTTCCTCGCCACCCATCCTTCCCCGCCGGGAGGGCGAAACAGTGGAAGTGGAGCGGGAGACTCCGGGCATCTTCGATCCCTGGCAGGAAATTACCGACTTCTCCGCCTCCGGTCCCAACGATCTTCACTTCACCTGCGACAGCGTGCAAGGGAAAATTCAGTTCGGGCCCGCCATCCGTCTGGCCACCGGGATCGAGCGCCAATACGGCGCCGTGCCTCCCCGTGGACGGTCCATCCGCTTCACCCGCTACCGGGTGGGGGGTGGAAGAGTAGGGAACGTGGGAGCGCAGACGCTGACCCAACTGAAAACATCGATCCCGTACGTCGCCTGGGTCACCAATCCTCAACCCGCCGTGGGCGGCACCGAGGCCGAGACCCTGGACGCGGCGCTGATGCGCGGCCCGCTGGTTCTGCGGAGCAGCCCCCGAGCGGTGACGGCCGAGGATTTCGAGCGGCTGGCCCGCGAGGGTAGCCCGGATGTGGCGCGCTGCCGCTGCAAATACGCGAAAGAACAGGACGACGGGATGGCGGGCAGCGTCCATCTGGTGCTGGTACCGAAAATGCCGACCACCGAAAGCGTGGTCCCCCCAGAGGAACTGGCGCTCTCCGACACGCTGCGCACGACCGTGCAGGACTTCCTGGACGCACGCCGGATGATCACCATTCGCATGGTGCTCAGTCCGCCGCAATATCAGGCGGTCTCGGTTCGCCTGGAGGTGTTCGCCAAGCCGAAAGCCAATAAGGCCCTGGTGAAAACCGAGGTGGAGAAGGCGCTCTACCGCTTTGTCCATCCCACGGTGGGGGGCGAGGATGGAACCGGCTGGCCATTCGAGCGTGGCCTCTTCATCTCGGATATTTATGGGCTCCTGCAATCGATGCCCAATGTGGATCACCTCAGTTCAGTGCATTTCGTGGTCATTGACGCGAACGGCGCCGAACGGCCGATCACGGGAGACATGGCCGCCGTCTCCCCGGACACTTTGTTGTGCAGCGCCGCGCATGTGGTATCGGTGAAATGATAGGTCTCAAACGCATGAGAGGAAACTGATGGCGACCAGCCAACTCGCGCCCGGCCAGATTATGGCCAAGGCTCTCGGGGCTACCCCACGTTCTCGCGCCAACGGCGCCGGGGGAGCCGGGGGGATAGCAGCGCAGGAAAGCATGTACCTGCGGTTCCTGCCGGGTATGTATCAAGAGGATCCGTTCCTGAAACGGTTTCTGATGATCTTTGAATCGGTGCTCGGCCCGATCGACCGCTCGATCGCGAATTTGCCGATCTACACCGAGCCGGAACTGGCCCCGGAGCAGTTTCTCCCCTGGCTGGCTCAATGGGTGGCCGTGACACTCGACAGCGCCTGGCCGCTGGAGCGGCAGCGCGCCCTGATCGCCAACGCGGTGGAAATCTACCGCTGGCGCGGGACCAAATACGGCCTCAAACTGCATATTCAATCCTATACGGGACATGAACCGCTGATTGCCGAATACCGCTCCGGTTTCGTGCTGGGGAAGGAAAGCGGGATGGGCTGGACCACGCAATTGCTCAGTACGCCGCCCAATCCCTTGCTCTTCGTGGTCACTGCCCCGGTCGACAATCCGCGGGCGATTAATGCCGCTATCCTGCGCCAGATTATCGAGGAGGACAAGCCCGCGCACACCACTTATCGCTTGCGCGTGGTTCTGGCCGGCGCGGCGCGCGCGGGCGAGGGCCGGACAATTCAGGATCGGCGCTCGGCAAGCCCGGCCGCCGGCCAGCCAACGGGGGGGAAGGCAGGCGAATGAATATTGAGGAATTGGCGGCGTTCACCCTGCAACGGGTGACGGCCTATGACGGATTGGCGATCGACGCGGCCACCTGGACCGATGCCCATACCTATCACCAGGCGACGCAACGCCTCCACCTGCGCGCCTTGCATGGCTGGGGCATTATCAGCGGCCTCCGGGTGCAGCCCGTCGATCCCCCGACTCGGGGGGTGATCGTGCAGCCCGGCGTGGCCCTGGATGCCGACGGCAATTTGATCCGCGTCCCGCAGCCGGTGCGTATCGCTCTACCGCAACCGGCGGGCGGCACCGCTTGCGTGGTGCTTCGTTTTTCCGAGACCCCGGTGGATTCGGGAAGCGGGGCGCCGGCCAGTCGGGTCAACGAGAATTTCAGTCTCCTGGTGAGCGAGCCGCCCCTGCGCCCCACCGATATCGAGGTGGCGCGGGTGCGGATGGCGGAAACGGCGGCGCCTATCGTGGCGGCGACAAGCGATTGGGCCCCTGGGCCGTACCAGATCGACCAGCGCTTCCGGCGCCAACTGCGGGAGGCGCCGATAGAGACGCTGACGATCGGCCAACTGACCCTGGCCGACGAGGCCACGAACGGCCAGCATCATCAAGGTTTGGTCAATCTGGTCCGTGAGTTGCGTTTAAGCGCTCCCTTCCTGGTCCACTATCTGGGCGAAGTGCGGATCGAACAAGCAGTGGGCCAATGTGACCTGCTCTATTTCAGCGGCGCCGGGGCCCCCCGTCTCACGCCACGCGAGGGCGCCCAACTGCTCGCCTTTTTGCGGGGGGGCGGGATCCTGTTCGCCGAGCCGTCCACGCAACAAGAACTCCAGCAGAAGGAAGGCGGCCGCTTCGCGGCCAGCTTCCAACGGTTGCTGACCGATCTCAAGCATGAGTTGGAGCCCATTGGATCCGAGCACCCTTTGTTCAACGCGCGCCATCTGTTTGCCGCGCCACCCGAGGGACTGGGGGGGAGCGCGCCTATTCTGGCCAGGGACAACGTATTTTTGAGCCCGAACGACTACGGAGGCTGCTGGCAGGGCGGCCTGCCCGGTAAGCCCCTGGCGCGGGAGGTCATCCGGTCCGCCATGGAATTCGGAGTGAACATTGCCTGGCATGCCGCCGTTCGGGCGGCGGCGACCCCGGCGGGCGCGGTGTCCGCGCCTCGGGTCGCCGAGCCGGTAGGTCAATCCTGATGGCCGATGCGATTCGCGTCACTCTGAGCCCCGATCGGCTAGTGGTGCAGCCGGACAGCGACCCTGTCGAGACCACGATTACGATTCAGAATAATGGAGCCACGGTCGATCAGTACGCGGTCGAACTGGACCAACTGCCCACCACCTGGTATACGCTCTCCAATACCAGCGTGGCGCTGTTCCCACAGGACAAGGAAGAAGCAAAACTGGTAGTCCATCCCCCGAAAGGGGCGGCGGCCAAGGCCGGCAACTACCCCTTCAGCGTGACCGTGCTCTCGCGGGCCGACGCCACGCAAACCACGCGAGTGGATGGGATGCTGCAGGTCGGGTCGGTGGGTGCCTTCGACACGGTGATCGCCCCCAGCAAGCTGGTGGGACGACGCGGCCGGTACATGCTGCATCTGAACAACGGCGGCAACGCGGACGTCAATGTCGAGCTCTCCGCCACCGATCCCGGCAACAAGTGCCGATTTCAGTTTCAGCCGCAAAAGGTCACCCTGGTGGCCGGGATGCGGAGCACCGTGCCCGTGATCGTGAAGCCGCGGCGGAACTGGTTGGTCGGGGCGCGGAAAAACTTCGACTTCCAGGTCAAGGCGGCGCCCGACAACGGGGCGGCGAAAATGGTGACCGGGATATTGGTCCATAAACCGATGTTCCGCACCCTGCGCCCGGTCCGCAACTTCTTCATCCTCCTGGTCCTGTTGATCCTGATCCTGGTTGGCCTCCGCATGCTCAACGGAAGCGGGGGGGTTGATGGGGCGACATTGAAGAACAACGCGGTAAGCTATAGCTGCAAGCACCTCAACGTGCTCTGCAATCAGGTGGCGACCGCGACGCCCGCCCCCTCCCCGACCCCGACCCCGAAACCTCGGATGGTGGTCAAGCCGAAGCCCAAGCCGATCAAAACCTATCCTTTTGTCGGGGCCTTCAAAGCGTTCCATAAGCTAGCCCCCAGCCTGGTAGGCCAGGGGCTTGAATACGAAAGCACGAACAGCAGGGTCGCCTCGCAGCGGACCACGACTGGCGCGCTTCTCTTCGACCGCAAGGATGGCCATACCTTCCTGGTGCGGAACGACCATACCATCTGGCTCTTTTACCAGGGGGTGATCCAGGAGGTGCGGACGTTCT
>DATBTL010000379.1:0-3619 GCA_036559345.1 Chloroflexota bacterium
CCCATCGCCCGATAGAGCTCTTGCGCGTAGCCCATCGCGTGCAGCCGCTTCATGTCTTCCCGGATTTGCTCTTCCTTGATCGTTGCCACCACCGTGCTCCTCTCGCCGCATCTGTTCCGGGCGCACTTACACAAGCGCGCCGGCACGAGGGATAGTCCGCGTGAAGGATCCTTCTATGTTGCCGCGGGTTGGGGGGATAATAGCAAAAGAAAGGGCGGTTGTCCAGCGGAGCGCACGCTCCATTGAACAGCCGCCGGCCCATGATCCTGATCGCCTTGTACAGCTTGGCGCAAGTCTACCACCAGTTGTAGGGGTACCCCTTGTGGGTGCCCTCGTGGGTGCCCTTGGCGGCCCGCACGAGGGCACCCACAAGGAACTGCCTGGAGATTTACGCCCCGGTGTACTAGAAATAGTTAGAAGTGATCCCTCCGTCCGCCACCATCACGGCCCCGGTGGTCCACGACGATTCGTCACTGGCCAGATAGAGTCCCAGGTAGACGATGTCCTCGGCGGTGCCGAAACGGCCCAGGGGAATGCGGTTCAGACGCAAGTTCCGCGCCTCCTCGCTGGTCCAGAGGCGACGGAGCATCGGCGTCTCAATCGGGCCGGGGCAGATGGCGTTGACGCGGATCCCGCGCTTGGCGAACTGCACGGCCAGCGATTTGGTCTGGGCGATCAACGCTCCCTTGCTCATGGTGTACACATCCTGCGGCACCGTGCAGCCCAGCAAGGCTACGAACGAGGCGATATTGATGATCGATCCGCCGCCCGAGGTGATCATATGGGGAATGGCGTGCTTGCAACAGTAGGAAGCGCCCTTGAGATTGATGTCGATCACCTTGTCGAAGATCGCCTCGGTCATGTCCGTAATCGAGGCGTCCTCGCTGGGCATGATGCCCGCGTTGTTGTAGAGCACATGCAGGCCGCCGTAACGCGCCGCCGCGGCCTCCATCAGGTGTTGTACCTGCCCCTCGACGGCCACGTTGGTTGGCACGAAGAACGCCTGGCCTCCGGCCTGGGTAATCCCGGCTACCGTCTCCTCGCCGCCTTTCGAGTCGAGGTCGGCCACCGCTACTCGCGCCCCCTCGCGGGCGAAGATCTCCGCCGCCACCCGTCCCATGCCGCCGCCGGCCCCGGTCACTACCGCTACCTTGCCTTGCAATCGCATCAAATCATCTCCAGATACCGCTCACGTTGCCAACGATCCACCACACGGTTATATTGCTGGGCTTCCCACCGGCGCATGGTCACGAAATGCTCGACAAACTCCGCGCCAAACCAGTCCCTGGCCAGTTCGCTAGCCGCGAACCGCTCCACCGCCTCGCTCAGAGTATGGGGTAAGGGGTGTGCCTCGGCGGCGGACAAGGCATAGGCGTTTCCCCGCGCCACCGGGGGCATCGCCAGCTTCCGCTCCACTCCATACAGACCCCCGGCTACCGTGGCGGCCAGCCCAAGATAGGGATTGACGTCGGAGCCCGGAACTCGATTCTCGATCCGGGTCGAGTTCGCGCTCCCCGGCACCATCCGGATCGCGGTGGTCCGGGTCTCGACCCCCCAGGTGACACTTGTGGGGGCCCAGGTGCCAATCACATGCCGTTTATAGGAATTGATGTTGGAGGCGTAGAGGGCGCAGAACTCGGGCAGGGTGGCCAGAACGCCCGCCGCGTAGTGGCGGGCCGTCTCCGAGAGCCGATGGTCGGCGGCGGCATCATGGAAGAGGTTGCGCGTGCCGTCAGCCGTCCAGAGGCTCTGGTGCAGATGGCCGCTGCTGCCGTCCTCCTGGTCGCTCCACTTCGCCATGAAGCTGGCGGTCAGGCCCTCCTGCTGGCACATCTCCTTAACCCCGGTCCGGAACAGCATGGTTTGGTCGGCGGCGGCGACTCCCGCCGCGTGGACCAGGTTCATCTCATACATCCCAGGACCATGCTCGCGGTTGTACCCCTCGATGGGGATGTCGTGCTCCTCCATCATTTTCCGGATCCGGGCGAAGAGGAAATCATCGCCGGTGGCCCGATGGATGCTGTAGCAACTATTGCTGGGGCTGAGCGGCTCCAGGTTCTCCCACTTCTTGGTCCGCAGACTTTGCGCGGTCTCGCGGAAAACCCTGAACTCCAGTTCGGCGGCTAATTGCAGCTTATAGCCCTGGGCGGCGCCTCGGTCGAGGACGCGGCGCAGCACCTGGCGCGGGGCGATCGCCGTGGGGACGCCATGTTCGTCACTATAGTCGCAGATCACCGAGGCGACGCCGGTCTCCCAGGGGACTACCCGGAACGTAGCGAGGTCCGGGTGTCCGATGATGTCGGGATAGCCGCTCTCCCAGCCCGTGAAGCGGAGATTGGGGACCAGATCCTCGGCGATGTCCCAGCCGAAGATCACATCGCATTGGGCGAAGCCATGCTCCAGGCCATCGAGAAACAAGCGGGCCGGAACCCGTTTGCCGCGGAAGGCGCCGTCGAGGTCGGGACCGCCAAGCTTGATCGTTTCGATCCCACGCTCGGCGATCAGGGCGCGGACCTGTGCTGCATCCATGCGCGTCACCTCACTGTGTAGACCCACTGGTTCATCAACGGCATGATAGCCGCCGGAACCGGGGGGTTGTCAAAGGATGGCGCGGGGCGCTGTTTCCGTCACGGCGCGTCGTAGCCAGGGGGCCGCTGGAAGCCGCCGATCTCCTGGGCTACCAGGGCCGCGAAGCGGATCGGCGTCCGGTCCTCCAGGTAGGGACCGATCGCTTGGAGGCCAAGCGGGAGCCCGCCGCTGGTCCGGCCCGCCGGAAAGGCTGTACCCGGCTGCCCACTGAGATTACACAACCCGGCATGGACGGGGATCAGGCCGTAGGGCACGGGCGAGCCGTTCACCTCCAGCGTCCTCGCGCCCACTGGCAGGTCGTAGTTGTGCGGGAAGGCGTTGACCATGGTCACCGGGGCCAAGAGAACATCCCACTCCTTGAAGAAATCCCGGTAGGTCGCGCGGTACGCCTCCCGGCGGCCGAACCATTCGATGTATTGAGCGGCGCTGGCCACGATCCCATCCGCCCAGGCATTGGCGATGTCATCACCACCGGCCCGTACTTTCTCGGCCAACTCTTGCCGACGCCGCGGCGGAAAACCGGCATGAACGATCGTCGCCATGATCGACTGGAACAGCTTGTAGTACTCGCGCAGGTCGCCGAATCCCTCGAGCCGCGCCTCGCTCACCCGTGCCCCCGCGCGGCTGAGCGTGCCGGCCAACCCCTCCAGGGCCGCCGAAATCTCGTGATCAACCGGCAGCCAGCCCAAGGGAGGGAGAATCGCCACCCGAAAATCAGCCAGCCGCTGGTGACGCGCGGGGGGAATCTCCAGCCGCCAGGCCACGTCCTCGCCAAAGTCGGGCCCGCTGATCACATCCAACGCCAGTTCCAGATCCTCGGCCGTCCGGGCCAATGGTCCCTGGACGGACATTGCCACCGCCAGATTGGGGCGATTCGCCCCAGGAAAATGGCCACTCCGCGCCACGGCGGTCTCACTTGTTTTGTGGCCATAGACCCCACAAAAGGCGGCGGGAATGCGGATCGAGCCGCCAAAATCGCCGCCAAACTCCAGCGGGGTGAGGCCGGCGGCGAGGGCGGCGGCCCCTCCGC
>DATBTL010000380.1:0-12500 GCA_036559345.1 Chloroflexota bacterium
CACCGGGCCTCCGGCCAGCGGCAGGGTGAGCCGCGCTCCTTCGAGGAGTGGGCGGGTGATCGCGCGCAAGGCTACCTGGAGCGGGTGCGTGGAGGTGTTCTCCAGGGTGACCTCGGAGCGGACGAGCGGGGCGCTATCCACACTGAGGGTCCAGCGCACCCTTAAGCCCGGAAGGCGGCGCGAGAAGCTCTCCAGGGTCAGTACCTGCTGCCCGTTCTCGGCATCCCAGGCGATCTGAAATGGCTGGCGATCAAGGTCACGCGGGTAATAGGGTGGGCCAAGAAGAATCTGGTGGCTGAGGATCGGCCGCCCGGTCGCCGCGTCCTCCAGACTGAGTTCGCCTCCCTTCAGGGCGACCCAAAGGCGGAGCACCCCGTTTTCCACCCGCACGTATTCGCCATCGCGTCCGGCCACCGGCGTTCCCTGGTCCACGGCCAGGGCGGCGATGGGCGGGCTCTCCACCGAACGGGCCTGGCCGCCCGCCGCCACTTGCAGGGCGGGGGCGGTCTGGAAGGAACCCGCGTAGTCGGCGCGGAAGGTGCACCCCACCGCTTCTTGCCGGCCTGGCTCCAGACGTACCGCCTGGGCCGGCAGATCGATTGCCAGTCCCTCTGGCGGCGGCACCTGAAGCCAGGCCAGGCCATCCTGGGTGGGTTCCACGGGCAGGGCCCCGGCCAGCAGGGTAAGCGGTTCGGCCAGGTTGTTGGTGAGGAGTAGCCGTACGGCCTGCGGCACCCGCGGGGTGAGGCCAATCGTATCGGGGTCGGTGGCCACGCTCAGCGCGGGTTGCACCGGGACCGAGCCGCGGAGAGTGAGGAATTGACCGTTGATCGCCACCACCGCTTCCACGTAGGGCTGCGGGCCTTCCAGACTTTGATCGGCGCGAACCGCGAGCGACACCTCCTCTGTCTTGGGGACCAACAGCCGCCGCTCCAGGTTGCCGTGCAGCCCGTGGCCGCGGGCCACCAGCACGACATCAAGATCGCTCTCGCCCTTGTTGACGATCGTCCAATGCGCGGCGCCCGTCTGGCCGGCGATCAAAGTCTCGCTCTCGAAGGCAGTCTGAATGGCATACTGATCGGTCTCGATGGCCGCCACCCCACCGATCAGCCGATCCACGAACACGGCCAGAGTTTCTCCGTCCGCTTCCCAACGATAGTGGTAACCCCGGATGTGCCCGCTCCGCTCGTCGTCCTCGGTTACGGCCAGGGCGCGACGCATGGTCCGATACCAGTCATGGCGCGCGAAGAACTGGGCGCAAACTGGGACGGTGTGCAGGAGGGGAAGATAGTTCTCCATATGCACCACGGTGCCGGGACGCCAGAAGAAGCCGCACTTTTTATAGAGAGGTACGGCGCGGAAGTTTCCCGACCAGGTGGAGAGGTCCATGCGCCGGTAGCCACGGGAGATCGCCAGCGCCACCCCGCGGCGCACCAGGTCGCGCCCAACTCCCCGGCTCCAGGCGGACGGGTGGACGTTGATCAGGTCAAGCCAGATCACCTCGGCCCGTTCGCTGTCCTCGTTCAACTCGCAGTAGGCAACTACCCGATCGTCCTCGACCGCGAGATAGATGGCCAGCGGATCGAGTTGGGCCACCTCGTCGAGCCAATAATCGTCGGAGGTGGGTACCCGCGACCAGCCGTCCGGCCAGCCCACGCCGCTTTCATTCCACATACGTGCCAGGGCTTCGGCGTCACCCGGCGTATACTCACGGATCGTGATACCCACGAATACCCCCTGGCCCTCATTGTACCGGCTGATGTATCTGGGGCGCGGGTCGTGGCGGGAAGTGCGTGTCTCTGGCTGATTTTGTCCTGAGCGGGTGCTATACTTGCCGTAACGCCACTCTGGTACGAGATCGGAGTGGAGTGGGATCGGCCGCGGCCTCGCTGCCCACGCGGGGAGACGGTCGATTCCCACGGTGCTTTCAGGTCACAAGCGCGGCTTTCCCTTGAGGAGCGATCATGGCGATCGAGATACGGACCGAGATCCCCCGCCCGTGGCGCGTGGCCACCTATGTCCCCAATGAAAGAGAGACGCAGATCTTGGGTGGCACGCAGGCCCATTATACGGTCGGCATGGACCTGGCCCAGACCTTGATGACTCGCGCCGAGCGCCTGGGAGTGGTGTGGCTGGTCCGCGCCGATACGGATCTCCTCTATCCACGGGTAGATGACAGCACCGGCGTCTTCTTCCCCGACGTCTTCGTGGCCCCGGGCGTGGAGATCGACGACCAAGAGCCCTATGACGTGCGGAAGGTGGGGAAGCCGCCTGCCCTGGTGATCGAGATCCTCTCCCAGCGAACCGCGCGGAAGGATGTGGGGATCAAGCTCCAAGCCTATGCCGAGATGGGGGTGGAGGAATATGTCACCTTCGACCCTCGCCCACGAAAACAGATGGCCCTGCATGGGTATCGACTGGTGGGCCAGGGGCGCTATGTCGAAATCCCCCCGGCGCCGGAAGGTGGCCTCTGGCTGGCCACCGTGGGGCTGCGGATCGTGGCCGAGGCGCCCCGGCAGCCCATGCGCGGGCCCCGACTGCGGCTGTTCACCGCGGATGGCACGCCCCTGCTCCATGCCGAGGAGGAGGCGGCGGCGCATGACGCGGCCGAGGCCGCCTGGCACGCGGAGCGGGTAGGCCGCGAGGTCGCGGAACACGCGCGCGAGGCAGAGCGACGGGCGCGAGAGGCGGCGGAACACGCGCGCGAGGCGGCGGAGGTGGAGCGAGACAACCAGGCCGCCGAGATTGCCCGTCTGCGCGCCTTGTTGGCGGATGCTGGCGGCGGCAATCATTCCGATCCGACCGATCCGTCTGATCCGTCCGATCGGACCGACGCGAGGGACGATTGACGCTGGAGATCCCGCGGCAAACCGACTCGGTTCGGTGACCACGGTTTGGGTTGACAGGGCAGGGGGCGCCCCCCTACCCTCAATGCCGTGACCAGATCGCCGCTCCTCCGTCCCCTGCTTGCCGCTGCTCTGCTCCTGTTGTTGGCGCAACCAGCGGTTGCCCGCGTGCCGAAACAACCGTCCTCCACTCCCTTTACGCTCCTGGTGACCTCACCCAGGCGCCCCGATCCGCTGCTCGGCTTGATCGGCGCCGCCGGCACGCGGGTGCTGGTGGAGTCGACCGCGATCACCGATCCGCTCTTGATCGCCGCCCTCGACGCGGCGCGAGCCCGTGGGGTGGATGTACGGGCGATGGCCGATCCACATTCAGCTTCCAGTGGGAGTGCCCTCACGAACCTGGCCGCCCACGATGTGTGGGTACGGCGGGGTAGCCCTGCCTACGCGCTCACCGGTGAGACGGTGGTAGTGATCGATAGCGGGACACTGGTGGTCTCCAATGCCCCTCTGACTCTGGCGGCGCGCGCAACCCAGCGACGCTTTTTGGTGATCGACCACAATACCAGGGACATTGAGCAAGCGGCCAGCGTCTTTTACGACGATTGGGAACGACAAACCCCCAATCGTTTTGGCGATAACACCGTTCTCGCCCCGCCTGACTATCAAGCTGCCGTGATCGACCAGGTCAATAGCGCCACCCGGACCCTGGATGTCATGGCCGAGACGCTGGACAGCACTCCCATCGTGCAGGCGATTCTGGCCGCCGCCGCCCGGAACGTCCGGGTCCGCGTCCTCCTCGACCCCAGCGCCTCGCAGGCGGTGCTGCTCTCGATGCTTACCTTCAAGGTGCAGGGAGGTGTGTTGCCCCTTGGCTTTTCCGGATCGGCGGTCTACGTGGACCAGGATAGGGTACTTCTTGGCAGTGCGTCTCTTAGCGACCCTTCCCTCCTGCAACAGCGGGAATTCGGCCTCCTGGTCAAATATGGTCCCGTGAACCGGGAGTTCACCAAGGCATTCGATGCAGACTGGAAGACCGCCACGCAGTTGACGCCGCCGCCGCCCACCGCGACGCCGACCGCTACCCCCAAGGCCACCCACGGTCACCGGCGCGGAACCCCGACCAGCACCCCCACCACGCCGCCCACTCCGACGCCGCCGCCCACCGTCGTGCCCAGCACGCTTACTCTCAATCCGTCGTACAGCAGCAGCGTGCGGATCGGCGGCCGGCAAGAGATCGTGGTCCGTACCATTCCACGGGCTTCGGTCAGCATCGTGGTCACCTATCCCGATGGGTCCACGCGCAACCAGGGCACCACCCAGGGTTCCGGCCAGGCGGACGCCACCGGCTCGTTCGTGGATGCCTGGTACGTCTCCCCCAGCGCCGCCACCGGCACCGCCAAGGCGGTGATCACGGTTACCGGAATCGGACTGAGCAAGACGGTGTCAATCACCTTCCAGATCACCCTTTAAGCTCGTATAGCTTGGCGCAAATCGGCCGCCGATTGTAGGGGCACCCCTCGTGGGTGCCCTCGTGCCGCACGACCGGGCACCCACGAGGGGTGCCCCTACCGAGAACTGCCTTGGGGCTTCAGCCTCGGTGTACTAGCCGCCCCGCCGGTTGGAAGGCTCGGCGTCGCGGATACTCTCGGCCCGAATGCGGACATAGCTCCGGTAGCGCCCGGGATCGATCAGCCCTTCCTCCAGGGCGCGGCGCACCGCGCAACCCGGCTCATGCACATGGGTGCAGTGGGTGAAACGGCAGGCATCCAGATAGGGCCGCATCTCGGGAAACAGCAACGGCACTTCCTCCGGGTCGAGATCCCAGGGAGCAAGCTCGCGGAGGCCGGGCGTATCGGCCAGGTAGCCGCCGAAGTCCAGGGGAAGCAAATCGGCCACCGTGGTCGTGTGGCGGCCTTTCCCGGTGGCGGCGCTGATCTCGGCGAATCGGAGTCCCAGGCCCGGTTGCAGGGCATTGAGCAAGCTGGATTTCCCCACCCCGGAGGAGCCGATGATTGTGCTGATTTTGCCGGCCAGAATGTCGCGGATGGCCGTCAAGCCCATCCCGGAGCGGACACTGGTCAGCACCACTGGGTACCCAATATCCCGGTAGGGGCGCATGATCCGTTCCGCCTCCTCGGCGCTGCCCAGGTCCAGTTTGGTAATCACGATCACCGGCGGGATCTCCGCCTGCTCGGCGGCCAGGAGAAAGCGGTCCAGACGGGGAGTGTTCAGGTCAGGCTCGTGGAGAGCGAACCCGAGGATGACCAGATCCAGGTTGGCGGCCAGCACGTGCTTGAGGTCAACCCCGCCCGCCGCCGCCCGCGCCAACTCGTTCCGACGGGGGAGGATCCGCTCGATCGCCCCTTCCTGGCCGTTCGCCGGGCGCACCAACACATGATCGCCGATCACCAGCGGGCTCTTCTCGGTCCGCCGCCCTTGCTTGAAGCGCCCCGGCAAGGAGCAGATCAGGGTTTGCTCCCCCGCGCGCACTGTATAGAAGCCACTCTGCGAGCGGACTACCAGGCCCTCCAGGAGGTCATCGGCAGCCGTCAGGGGAAGACCGCCTCCAGAATTACTTGTTGCCCGAACATCATCTTGTTGCCTCAAACAGCCATCCTTTTCCCGGACTCAAACCCGCCCAGATCCTAAATGTACGCTTTCCCCCATACCATGGGCCCTACGATAACACGTCGGTATCTCCCATGGCGGGAGCCGGTGCCTGTTATTGCCGCAAGCATGCAGCACTCCCAGGATCAGTCTCGCCGCAGCCGCAGTTTCCGGGCCAGCCAGCGGCGGCGGAGCCGGTGGAGCGCCTCGGCGGCATCCTGAATCTCTTGCGGATTGAGTGATCCGCGCGTCTGGCCGTAGGTCGCGATGGCGTAGAGGCCGGTGATTCTGGCCACGTCGGCGTATTCCTCGGGTGATCGCTGGGCGTAAAGGCGCGCGAACTCCTGAGGAGTTTGCCAGGAGCGAGGGCCCTGGGCCAGGATGGCGGCGGTTCGGCCCATTTGCCGGTAGATACCGTCGATGGTGCGTTGCCGGCGGCGGGATATGGCGGCCCACGCTGTCCCCAGGAAGACGGCCGCCAGCAGGGCGATCAGCGGCCAGAGTGGCGGGACATGGGTCTCGGTTTGCCTCGTGGGCACGGTCGCCGCCTCTGCCGGTTTGGCTGGAGTTAGGGGGATGGCCGTGGTTGGCTTGGCGGCAGGCTGAACGCCCCCAGCCAGGGCCGGACCACCGGCGCCGATCTGGCTCCCCGCTGGTGCGCCGGCGAAGCCGGGCGTGGGCTCGAAAGGCACCCATCCCACCCCCTGAAAGAAGATTTCCGGCCAGGTGTGGGCGTCCGTTCCTCGTACCTCCCAGCCGGTTGCGGTGTGCGTACCGGTAATGTAACCGCCCACCACCCGCGCCGGTAGTCCGGCCAGCCTGGCTAGCAGGGCCATGGCCGAGGCGAAATGTACGCAGTAACCACGGTGGCTGGTGAAAAGGAAATAGACGAGCGGATCCTGTCCGTTGGGCGGGGCGCCGACTCCGCTGTCATAGGTGAAGAGAGGACCGTGGAGATACGCGGTGATCGCCCGTGCCTTGCCCAGTTGATCTGGTTCGCCCGCCGTGAGCCGCACCGCCAATTGGCGGAGGCGTGGATCGAGCCCAGCGGGGAGCGTCGTGTACCGACCATCCGGCGGCGGACCAATCGCCCCTGGACGAGGAGTGGAAAAAGGCAGTTCGGACGCGATAGTGTACTGGGCGCCGGCTGGGAGCTCGTTCGCCCCATACAGCGCGGCGGGCTCGCTGCCGGAGACATTGGGATCGGGGTAGATGCCGCGCATGGCGATGCTGGTGGTCACCGGGCGGCCAGGAGCGAAGAGCAGGCCATCCGCGGGCGCCGCTACGGTGATTCGCACGGTCACTACACGGTCATCATGGTGGGGGACGTTCGCGGGCATCGCCACGCCCGCTGGGGCGGTCAGGGTTTGACCAGGATCGCCCAGACGCCAGCTTCCCTGGCTGTATTGGGTATAAACCTGGCCGCGCCAATAGGGCCGGAGACCGGGAGGCACCCCCCGCACCCGCATCACCGAGCCGGCATAGGGGTGGAACGGCCCATCGAGCGCCACCCGATCGCCAAAACCACCGGCGCCCAGCGCGCCACTGTCGGGAAGCGCCGCCAGGCGCAGCGGGTTGCTGAGTTCTGGCTGCCAGCGGGTCCAGGTTTGGGTGGCCCAGTGCCGCAAAGCGCCGGCCTGCCAGGTGGGCAGCGCGCACCAGGCCAACGGAACCGCCAGGCCGAGAGCGCAGAGGCCCCCCGCCAGCGAGGTTACTGCCCAGCGGAGCGGCAAGCGGCCTTCCGTAGGTTCCACCGCGTGCGCCCAGCGCTCCGCCCAGGTGTGCCATAGGACCAGGACAAGCGCCAAGCCGACAAATGGGAGGATCCAGGATTGAGCGGCGCCGCTCACGCTGGCCGCGGTCAGGAGGTTCGCCCCCGCCAACACAATAGCGGGCCAGACATAGCCGGCACGAAGCACCAGCCACAGCACCCCCCAGGTCAATTCCCAGGTGAGCAGGCCCAGGAGCACGAGGAGTATGAAGATCGCGCCATGACCGCCGATATTGAGCGATATGGCCTGGCTGGCGGATTGGCCGGGGAGTTCCAGCGACAGTCCGCCGGCGGGCAGATTCTTGATCGAATCGGTCAAGCCAACCGGGCGATTCGCCAGCCACAGGGCGCCCGCCCCCGCGAAAACCTGGGCCAGCAGCCAGCAGCACCAATCGGGGAGCCGGGAGAGGATAAGGGGCAACGAGGAGACTCCGGCCGCCAGGCACAGCGCCACCAGATAGGGAGCGCCGCCGGTCATAAACAGCACCCCAAGGGTCCGCGCGGCGATCAGAGTCATGGCCAGGGCGATCCCGGCCGTTCCCAGGAAGCGGGTAACCATCCGCCATGCCGGGGCCGTCATCGGCAGCGATCCTTGACGCGCCATTATGGCGCCCATCCACGATAACGGTGAACCCGCACCCCCGCGCTATCCAGCGCCAGGGCCTGCGCGTCCAGGGTATCCCCATCTATCGAGTCCGGAGTTTGCACCAGAATGCAGACCACCGCCCCGCCCACCCGAGCCAGGTTCGCCAGCCAAGGGCTCCAGCGAGCGTCCGCCCAGGGGGTGATCACAATCAGGGCGCCCCAGCGGGCACTCCCCGGCAACCGGTCCAAACCGCGCGCCACATCGCCGGAGGCGGCCGCGGCCATGGCCAGGGCCTCGCGCGGCGCCTGCCCATGGCCGCGCCGGCGACCCGGCGCGATGATGGTGTTCGGTCCGGCCAGGAGCAATCCGGTCGGGATGCCTGCCCGTTCCTGCCGGTCCAGCAGGGACGCGGCGGTGGCGATCACCAGTTCCACCGTCTCCGTCCCATCTTGCTCCGTGTGCGCGCCGGCATCCAGATCCAGGACCAGCCAGGTTTCCGCGGCGGGCTCTCCCTCGGGCTCCCGTACGATCAGCGTCCCGCGCCGGGCCGTGGAGAGCCAGTGAATGCGCGAGAGCACGTCGCCAGGCTGATACGGGCGCACCTCACGCACCATGGCGGAAGGCTGGGCACTGGAGCGGCCACGGAGACCGGCCCCGCGTCCCGAAGGGAACGGGAGCGCCAGGTCGGCCAGAGGGAGAGGACGGGGATAGACCAGCACCATTTCCTCGGCCCGGCGACTCCTCGATCGGGCGAAAAAGCCGAACGGGTCGCCGGTATGCAACTGCCACCCGCCCGCCGGCCAGCAACCGCGGTACCAGCAAGGAAGCTCGACCTCAATGGAGCGGCGCCCACGGGGAGGCATGGCCACCAGGTGTATCTCGGCGGTTTGGGCGCCGATCCCCTCGGGACGGAGCATAGTCCAGATGACCGGCCAGGGGGCGCGATTCCGGACCGCGTAGCGCACGGTCAGGGTGTCTCCCGCCGTGACGGTACGCCGGGCAAGGGTTGAAGTCGCGCTCAGGGCCCAGGCGCTGGCCTGGGTTGCCAGGAGGCAAACCGCCAGAAGCCCGAGGAGGGCCGGGCCGATCCGCTGCGGGAGGGGCCAACCGGAGAACAGCCCGGCCCCCAGGATCACCACTCCCAGGGCGGCGGGCCATACCCACCGGCCTCCCAGAGGAATCATCGGCCCCATGCGACGGCGCTCACGTCTCCGATGGCGCCGCCCGTGAGGTTGCGCAGCCCCTTCCCGTCGTAGCGCATCACCCACGGATCATGCAACCGGCCCAGCGGGCCCAGCGCTCCCGAGGCGACCAGAATGACGATGTGCTTTCCATCAGGACTCCAGGACGGCTGAGACGCGGACAGACCGAGGTTGCCGGTGAGAATGGTGAGGTACTGGCCATCAGGATGGAGGAGCGCGATCACGGAGGCGGCCGCTTCCTCCGCGCCCTCGGCCGGATGAAGGGTGGCGATGATGTGGCTGCCATCGGGTGAGAAGCGGGCATCCGAGAAGCTCCCAGCACCTGGGGCATCGCCACCCACCGGCCGTGCATGGCCACCACCGGCATCAGCCATCCACAGGGCCCCATTCAGGGTGAACAGCAGGTGTTTCCCATCCGGAGACCAATCCTGCAGCAGGCGCACTCCGCCGGCGAACAGTCGCCGAAGGTGCCTCCCATCGACGTTCAACGCATAGGAGGTGAAGTTGGCGCAGCAGCCGGCGCTGAATCCGATCCTCTTGCCATCCGGGGTATAGCGAGGCGCCGTGATCTGGCCAAAGGAATCCGCGGGCAAGGCATAGAGACGCCGAGGATGCGCGCCGGCGGAATCAGCCTGCCAGAGTGCCGTACCGTCCAATACATAGGCGATATGCCGGCCATCGGGCGAGCGGGTGAGCGCGGTCACGGCCCCTGCCTCGGTGATCCCCGGCACGCGCGTCAGGTGATCGCTCGGCGTGCCCCACCACAGGGCGGAATGGGCGGGTGAGAGATCACGGGTTGGCGGGGCGGCGGCCAGCAGGATGAGCCTGGCGGGTAGCTGCCCCGCCCCGCGAGCGGGCGGAAGCGATGGCGTGAAGAGGAAGACCAGGGCAAGCAGGAGAGCCGGCCATGGACTATGTTTCGAGAGAAACCGCAACGGATATCTCCTCTTCGGCCCGCGCCACATCGTCATCACGGCGCCGGGCAATTGCCAGCACATGGGCGCTGGCGGCCAGCAAGCCCGGATCGGAGGCCAGGTCATAGTTCAGGTCGGCCCACGCCTCCCAGGCCGGACCTTGCAGGGCACTTACCCGCTCTTCCACCCCATCGACGATCCCCTCGGCCGCCAGCAGACGGAGCACCTCGAAGCCCGAGGCTTGCAGGAGGGGCGGGATCTCCTCCGGGCGCGCATGGTAGGCATGGGGCACGGCCGAGTCGATGGGCTCCGGCAAGATCCCACACTCCAGCAAGGTTTCGTACCGCTCGGCGTCTCGGAGCAACAGCCGGGGATCGGTGCGCGCCAGGTACCGGAGCGGCGCGTAGCGGGTGATAAAGGCCGCCAATAGAGCACCCGTGGGCGACAACACCCGGCGGCACTCCCGCAAGGCTCGGAAACGGTCCTCGGCCGCAGGGAGATGATAGAGTGGACCCAGGAGCAGGACGGCATCAAATGAACCAGAATCAAAGCGGGAGAGATCGGTCGCGGTGCCTTCGACCAACTCGACCAGCCGTACTCTCCGGTCATTGGCGTGAGCGCTCGCCCGCGCCAGCATCCGTGGGGAAAGGTCGAGGAGGGTCACGCGGTGGCCGGCGGCGGCCAGGGCTACCGCGTACCGGCCGGGCCCCCCACCGACATCCAGCACCCGCGCTTGGGGTGGGAGTGAATCACGGATTGCCCGGAGGGTCACGCCATATTCCACGCGATGGCGGGTCAGCCGGAGCCACTCGCGATCCACCTGCTGGTCATAATAGGCGGCGACCTCGGCCAGAGCGCTCGCCGTCCCTTCCTGCACGCCATACCTCCATTGGGGATTCGCCTTTGAGGGTAGCAGATTGGCTCGAAACCCCTCTGGCGCTCCCCGCCCTGGCACGCCTGAAAAAAGTAGTATTAGCTTACGTTTGGTTCCATGCCTATCACATTAATACCCCAAAGATGTGCACTGTATACTCAGTGATAGTCCGAAATACTTCCGTAACAAAGGCGCTCACCGTGCGTCGCACGTCATGCTTGGCGGCCGCTTGCTGGCTGTTCCACTTGCGTCGACATCTACACCTGGCCTATGGCGACCGGCAACGGCATATGATGCCGGTCCGGGAGAGGTGGCGCGCTGGTGAGTGCCAGGGAAGGACGAGCAGCCATGGAGAACGGGTGGAGTTGGGGAGGAAATCACCCGCGATGTGCGTGTCCGCAGGCCCGCGGGCATCGTGCTGTCGGTGCGGCTCACGGCTGAAGAGACGGAGCAGATTCAGCGACTGGCGCAAGTAACGGCGAAAGGCATCTCCGAGGTGGCGCGTATTGCCTTGCGGTCCTTCCTGGACAATGGCGGCTATGAGGCGCAGGCGCACGGTGTTTCGGCAACCAGTTCCTGGGGTGGCGAGGTGCGGATCCGCCCGCCACGCACCGGTGCCCGCGTACCGCGGGCGAAGGTGAAAGGCGGGTAATGAGAGGCAGCAAACGGGGACGAGCGAGACGCTCGCGCTCCCAGTGACCAAGCTTTTTCATCCCCATTTCGGCCCGCCAAGGAACGGCGGTTAGTCGGGAAGGGCTGGCAGACTGAGGCGGAAGGTGCTGCCCTTCCGGCTGGTATGCTCCAGTTCCAGGGTGCCATCCATGGCCTCGGCCAGGGCTCGACTGAGATAGAGGCCCAGACCCACCCCGTGGGCGGTGGGATTCTCACCTTCGACCGGGGTCCAGGCAAAGCGGGCGAAGAGGTGACGACGACCGCCGGTGGGGATCCCATGGCCGTAATCGGTCACGCGGAGCATGACGGCGCGGTCGGCCACGGTCCACGCCACTTTGATCTGGGTACCTTCGGGCGAATACCGGGCAGCGTTGTCGAGCAGATTCTCCAAAATGAGCGCGGTGTAGCCAGGGTCGGCCAGGGCCACGACATCATCGGGGCCGTCCACGATCAGTCTGGGATGCAAGGCTTCATCGTGCGCGATCACCATTTGGGTGAGCGAGCGGAGATTGACGGGCTCCCCGGCCAGTTTCAGGGCTCCCACATCGAGCAGGGTCAGGATGCGGAGGTTTTCCAACATGTGGGCGCTCGGGGCGGCCTCCTCCTCCGGCGCGGCGGGCTCATCGCGACCATCGGGGACCACATCTGGGCGATCGGCGAGTGGTGAGATAGCCGCTGGGACGGGCGGCTCGGTGAAACGCGATCGCTCGGCGGTGAAGAGGCGGGCGGTGCGCAAGGCGGCGGCGGCACGCTCGACCAGCGCGGCGGCGAGGCCGCGATGGCGGGGGCCATAGGCGCGAGCCTGGAAGCTGGCCAGGCAGAGGACGCCCTGGAACTCTCCGTCCACCATCAAGGGGGCCAGAATGAGGGCGCGGACGCGATGCTCACCAGCCCAGAGGGGGAAATCCCGCCACAGGGGATCGATGGTCACGTCGGCCATACTCAAGGTTGTGCCGCCGATCAGGGCCTCTCCGCCAGCGCCGCGCATGTCTATGACGTGCGTCCCGGTGGGGAGCACCCCGGCGCCG
>DATBTL010000381.1:0-5960 GCA_036559345.1 Chloroflexota bacterium
GGGGGCAGCGTCCGCGCCGCTGACCTCGGGCCATTGTACGCGGCGGGGTTGGCTGCCGCCTTCCCGATCACCGATGGCCCCATGAGCTATGCCAAGGCTTTCACTCGCGCCGCCGGCCTCGTCCGGCAAGCCAGCGACCGAGTAGTGCGCCTCTGGCTTGCCGCCGGCCAGGGCGACCGTGCCAAGGCTGAAAGGTAACCAATCGGACCGATCGGTCCGATCCGCTGGAATCACCAGAAACCACAAAGGAGATCCGATGAGCGAGAGAATTGGCCATTGCACCCGGCGGACCGGCGAGACGGCGGTGACCGTAACCTGGAATCTAGACGGGGCCGGGGACCCCGAAATCTCCACCGGGGTGGGCTTTCTGGACCATATGCTCCACTTGCTCGCCCACCATGGCTTGTTCGATCTCTCGGTGCAAACCCAGGGCGATTTGCATGTGGACGCCCACCATACGGTTGAGGACACGGGCCTGGCTCTGGGAATCGCGCTCCGGGAAGGGCTGGGAGAGCGGCGGGGAATCGTCCGGATGGCCCACGCGGTGGTGCCCATGGACGAGGCATTGGCCCTGGTCGCCGTGGATCTCTCGGGGCGTCCCTACGCGGTGCTGGACATGCCACTCAGCGGTCCCATGCTTGGCACCCTGCCGACCGAGATGGTGCCGCACTTCTTTCATTCGCTTGCCGGCGAGGCCCGCTGCAATCTGCATGCGCGCCTCCTGGCCGGCTCGAACGACCACCACCGGGTGGAAGCGGTGTTCAAAGGGCTGGGGCGGGCCCTGTACGCCGCTTCGCGGATTGACCCGGCCAGGGGAGACCGCGTGCCGAGCACCAAAGGAGTGCTCTAGCACACCGGGGCGTATATTCCCGGGCAGTTCTCTGTAGGGGCACCCCTCGTGGGTGCCCTTGGCGGCGTGGCCTGAGGGCACCCACGAGGGGTGCCCCTACACCGGATAGCTAAGCCTACGGGTAGGGATTCAGAACCTTGTAATGGGTGGCGATGCTGTCCTGCGAGGTGACGTCACCGCTGACCGCGCGGCCGATCGAAGCGTCGATACTGCCGTCCTGATTCAGCCGCACCAAGGGGCCGTTTATCCGCACGCCTCGCCGCGCCTGGCTGCCGTTCACGAAGATGTAGGCACTCACCTGGTTGACCGCGGCGGTGACACTGATCAGGAGAATCTGCGTCGTATTGTTGCGGAAGCGGAGGTTCGCGCCCTCGCCGAGCGCGGTTGCCACCGCGTCGGTACCCGGCGGACCATCGAAGGCATTGAGATAGGGGTAGGACGTGCGGGCGAGGATAGGAAGGCCCGCGGCGTACGCGGCGTGGAAGAGCGCGGAAGCGACCTGAGTGGCACCGCTATTGGCGCCGGTGATGTCGTTCCGCCCGATCCCATTCAGACCGGGGACGTAACCTCGAGCCCTGGTTAAGGGACCAAGGGTCTTGGCCAGGGAGAATACCGCGCCCGGCTTGAGCAGGACGTTGCTTGCGGCGGCGGCCGCGAGCCCCGCGTTGTGGACCCGGCTGGACGAGGCGCCCACCATGCTCGTTGGCCCCTGGCCAATCGCCGTATCGAAGCCGTAGGCGCGCGCCACCGTCTGGTTAAAGGCAGCCCGAGGGTGGAGGAGGGGAATGACTACGGCGTGACTGGTCGAAGCCGCGTCGAGAATGGCGGTTGCCGTGCGGCCATAGTCAATCAGGGTTCCTGGGCCATCAGGTTGCGGAACGGGGACCGCCGAGCCGTTGGAGTCCGCGACCGTGTAGACCGAGGGAATGGGCGCCCGATCCACGGCAGCGGCAATCGGACTCATGGTGGCTCGGAGGCGTTTGGGATCGAGATGCAGATTGATCTTCCAGCCCGTGGCGTGCGAATAGGTGGTTCTGAACGACAACAACCGGACCAGTTGTTGAGGGGTAAGGTACCAGGCCCTAACCTTATTCACCGAGCTGAAGAAGGTCCGCTGGCTTAAAAGAGTCTGTGCCCGATCCACGGCGGCCTGCGCCACCGTGTCGCTTACCGGGGACGCCACCTGAAGGAGCGGGACCGTGATGTCATACACCGCATGGCCATCCACCACGCTCGAGAGCAGACCTGCCGCGGTCGCGGTATCGATGATCGTCCCTGGCTGCATATGCCGCGTGATCATCACCTGGCCGGCCTGTATCCCAACCACCGCTGGTTGGGGCGGTATATCGATCTGCTTGTCCAGGCTGGCTAGGTACCGCCGCACCGCTTGTTGGTCATGGGTGCCCTGGATGGCATAGTCATGGCCTTGCAGCAGGGTATTGAACTGATTCCACAAGTTGGTCAGGGCGTCACCATTATGCCCATCGCTGGTGGCGGCCTTCAGAGGCGAACTCAGATTGTACACGGCATGGAACTGCTTGGCGTTCACCTGAAAGATCCGTTCGCCGCTTGGCAGATCCAGATGCAACACGATGGGACGCCGGTCCCGTTCGTCCACCCTTTGAGCCAGGTAGCTCGGCGCGTTAGCAAGGGAAACGCCGCCCAGCGCGATCCCCCCCACACTGACATGTGGGCTCACCCGGTCGGCATAGACGTGCTGAAAGGTTGCGACGGCGCCCCCAAGCACCACCAGAATCCCGAGGAAAATACCAAATCGAAGGAGACTATCCACCTTGCGCGTGCCGCCGCCGCGTTGAAAAGCAGGCCGATCCAGGCGGCGCGACTGTACGCGGCGCGGAGAGGGAGCGCCGCGGGGAGAGCGGAAATTGGGCCGATCGAAGCGGCGGTTAATTGACGGGCGCGTCGGCGGCCCGGTCTTGCTCGGCTTGCTGCTCATGGCGGATTGCTCTGTATTCGGGATCGAGGTAGAACGCACTTCCCATCGGCGCGATCCGCCCCGCGTATTTCGTCAGTTTCTTGGTTCGGTAGGGAATAGCGCTCGCTTCGCCGGTGTAGAAGCACAACTGCCCGATCCGGAGGCCGGGATAGAGGGGAATCGGCACCTTGCCGAGGTTGGATAGCTCAAAGGTAATCACTCCAGAGAAACCGGGGTCAATAAACCCCGCCGTGGAATGAATTTGCAGGCCCAGGCGACCCCAACTGCTCCGCCCCTCGAGGCGGGCCGAGAGATCCGCGGGCAAACGGATGAACTCCAGGGTGCAGGCAAGCGCGAAATCACCGGGATGCAGGACGTATGGTTCGGTCGGCAGGACCACGTAATCTTGCGTGTAGGCGGCGAGGTCCGCCCGCAGGGCCTGCTCGTCTTGCAGCGGCTCTATATATGGGAGCGCGCTCCGTTTTTGCGCCTGAAAGCGCGTACCCAAGCGAACGTCGAGCGAGGTAGGGCCAAGCTGGGTAGCCAGATCGACGATTGGGGTCACAACCACGTCGCCGTCGATCAGGAGCCGGCGGAGAATCTGCCGCTCATTCAGGATGCTCATTGGTCCTTCCAACGGGTGAATACCTGCTGCACGTAGGCTCCCTCAATCGATTGCTGGAGCAGGGCGCTCCGCTCATGGACGTGCGCGGCATAGGGCTCCAGGGCGTCGCGCCAGGCCCGATTCCCACCCATCAGAGTCGCGCAGAGGGGAAGGCTATGGCGCATTTTGTAGTGCCAACCACCGGCCAGAATGGTGGCCAGCGAACAGGGCCGCTCGCCCGCGTGAGCCAGCACCGAATAAAACCGATCCGCGTCGGCCCCCTCATCCAGGCGGGCGCCAAAGTCCGAGGGCAACCTGGGGGGGAGAGCGTTGATAGGCCGCCCGTCCGCCAGCAGCGCCACCAGGCGCTCCACGTCCTCGGCGGTCGGCAAGTCGGGCGCCGGCAACCCGGCGGCCACGAAATCATCCAGGACCGACCAGTCCCGGAGCGCTTCTTGATCGTCCGTGTCCCGATCTTGCCGGCCCCAGGCGCTCCCCAGCGCGCGCTGTTCGTGCAAGCGCCGGCGGAAGTACTCGGTGAGGGATCGGTAGCCGCCGGTCTCCAGGGGGAGCGCGTAAGATTCACTGGCCTGGGCCAGCAATTCCAGGTTGGATCCGGCGATCCCCCCTCCTAAACGGGCCACCAACGCCTTGCTTGCCCGCGCCGCGAAGGTCGCCTCTCCCACCAGCCGGGCCGCCACCCCCGCCACGCAGAGGCGGCGAACCCCATCCTCGTCGAGACGCGAGGGCCCACGGAGCCGCGAGGCGATGCCCTGCCGCTCCACCACGACCTCCGCCAGGGGATAGAGCACGGCCGCCCAGGCAAGAGGGTCAAGCAGGTCCGTGGTGGGAATCACCAACACGGGGCCCTCCGATGAAGGGGCGCCGGTCCACAGCCCGGCCGCCAGGAGACGCTCGCGCAACTCCGCCCCGATCTCGCCCGTATTGGCTTCCGGGAGGTCCACGGGACACAGAGTAGGCACGGGAAGGGGCATCCCCTCGGCCACCAGCTTGCGAACAAACAGATCGGAGGTGCCCAGAGGCCACCGGCTCCCCAGATAGCCCAGATGAGCCTGCACCTGGCGCAACCCGGCCGAGGCGATCCCCAGCCCGGCCAGGGCCCGGGTGGACTGGTCGGACTCGGGCGCGAAAACGGGCTGGCGCAGGGCATCCAGTTGCCTGCCCACCGCGCTCAAGCCGCCCTGCAACAGCCGCGCCACCGCCGAACCCTGCTTGCGCGATTGGTGATGGGGGTCGGCGAGCAGCGATTGAGTGAGAATCAATCGCTCGCACACTTCCGCGAAAGCGGCGGCTGGCAATGTACCGGTGATGGTACGCTCAGCAGAAGAACTAGTGACGTTTTGCATGCCGCACTAGTATACTCTACGCTTGGCGCCGCGTGCCATGGATTGAGGGGATAGTGAGCGAACCGCGACTACTGGTATTTGGCGATATTCACGGGGCGATCAGTCCGCTCAGGCGCCTCCTGGCCCGCGTGCGGCCCCAGCAAGCTGACACTCTGTTATTCCTGGGCGACTATATCGACCGGGGCGAGAACTCAAGGGCCGTACTCGACCACTTGATGCAACTCGAGCAAGATCATGCGTGCATCTTTCTCAAGGGCAACCATGAGGATATGTTTCTGCGGGCCTACGAAAGCATGAACACCCTGGATGGAAGCGAGGCCGCGATTACCGAGGAGATGCTGCTCTGGATCAGCAACGGCGGCATCACCACCTTACGCGATTTCGAGGGAGGCTGGCCGAGCGAACCCTACATCCAGTGGCTGTCGAGGCTGCGGCTCTTCCACGAGACCGACACGCATTACTTCGTGCATGCCGGATTGCGGCCTGGGGCGCCGCCGGAGGCTACCAACGACTCCGACCGGATGTGGATCCGCGAGCCGTTTCTCGGCAGCGATTACGACTGGGGAAAGACCGTGGTCTTTGGGCACACGGTGCAGATCGGCCGGCCTCTGGTACATCCGAACAAAATCGGGATTGACACCGGGGCCTTCGCCACCAAAATTGGGCGCCTGACCTGCCTGATCCTCCCCGAGGGCCAGTTTGTGTTCAACTATGGACGAGGACTGTCCGCGACTAGCTGAGGAACTTCGCGGTAACCGGGATCGCCGCCAACAGCACCACGGAGATCACCAGCACGGCGGCCCCATATCCTTCGCCGCCCCGGATCCGCTTGATACACGAATAGGCAATGAACAGCGCGCCCAGTATCTCGGCGATTACCGCTTCCGGCAAGAGCATGGCGGTGGTAGTCCTTCCGAATCTCTCCCCAAACAACGAATGGACGGGTCCGCGGTCCCGACCAGCGCGCATGGTACCATACTGGCGACAGGAGGATGGTTCCAGAGCGATTTGGGAGAGGTTTCCATGCAGACGGCGCACATCTCCGCCAAGGCCGCGCGTTTTACCGAATCGGTGATTCGCGATATGACCCGCCAGATCATGCGGTATCACCCCGACGATGGGGTGAATCTGGCCCAGGGTTTCCCCGACTTCGCCGCCCCAGCCGCGATCAAGGACGCGGCCTGCACGGCTATCCAGGAAGAT
>DATBTL010000382.1:0-3306 GCA_036559345.1 Chloroflexota bacterium
TCCTGGCGCTCGGCATCGTTGGATATTCCTTGATCCTTGGCGGGATCAGCCTGCCCTTTAAGCGGGTGGAGATGCTCAAGGACCTCTTGCGGACCGCCGTGCTCATGTTCGGCGGGGTGTTCGTCTCCCTGGACCGCATGCCGGACTGGATGGCGGCAATCGCGCGCCTGCTCCCACTCACTCCAGGGGTAGAAGGGCTGCCCAAAACCCTGATCGCGGGAGACTCGCTGGATGGGCCTTGTCAGATGCCGCTAACTACCCGACCCGTTGACGCCGCCGCGCCAGGTCAAGCCAGACGGCGCGCGGCGACTCTGGGGAGAAATGCACCCTATCTCCCCCTGGGTCACCGTACCGCTCGGCGAGGTCGCGCACAGCGGGGATTGGGTCGAGCGCGAACCACAGCGCGTCTTGGGATCCCCCGCCATCCTCCATCGCGGCCCGCAATACTTCCTGGGCATCGTCGCGGCGGAGATTGCCGTACCGGCGCCCATACCACCCGGCCGTGCCCCAGTAGAGGTCCAGATTCGGGCGGCAGACCAGATCGATCTCCTCCGCGCGAGGTTCTGATGACGCCGGCCACGCCCCTTCCAGCGCCCGTCGTACGTAGGCCGCCTCGGTGTGCGCGGCCAGGTCCGCCCACACTGCTCGATGGAAGCACGGGCCGGGCAGGGACCGCACCCACTCGACCAGTGGTACGAGGTCGGCGAGCGCCGGCCGCAGTGCCTCGTAGCGCCGGCCCCGCGCCGTGGGGATGTAGCTGGCCGGCTGGACCGCGAACTGAGCAACGCCATGGGCCAGCAAGTCCTCGACCAGCGTGTCGAACTGGACGACGTTCTCGCGGGTCGGAAAGATGTTGCAGCCTACCTCCAGGCCGGCCGAGCGCACGCGGTCGATCCCGAGCAGGGTTTCCTGGTAGGCGCCCGCGCGATGCACCATCCTGTCATGCGTCTCGCCCACCCCATGTACCGCCGGCCAGACGACGGTGGTGCCCAGGTCTCGGCAGGTGGCCAGCACCTCCGCCCAGTCGGGGCGCGGCGCCAGCGGCACGCCGGTGGTCGAGAGGGGCTCGAACATGGGGCGGCCCTCGTCCAATGATGGATCGCCGGGGAAGGTGCTGAACAGCCGCAGCACCACGCTCGCCTCGGGATGGGCCGCGACCTCGTGCATGGGGAAGGCCGAGAAGACCAGACCCGCCGCGGCGCAGGCCGCGCGCGCCTGATCGAGTACCCAGGCGATATCGGCCACGGGCATGGCGGGGTAGGGGATGCCCCGGGCCCAACAATGCTGGCAAATCGTGGGGCAGCCCGCCACCTCCATCCACAGGCAGACCTGTGAGACCGTCTCTCCGCGCGGCGCCCTATCCGTGTCACGCATCTATTTCTCCATCCGCGGTGAGTAGCCTACCAGCACGGGTAGGGTGTCGGGGGCGCAGTCCGGGCGTAGGCAGTAGGCGGTCAGACGTACATGGCCCTCCAGCACTACCAGCGGCGCCCGCTCGTCCTTGCCTACCAGGATCAGCTCGGGGAAGGCCGCGCCCTTGCAAAGCGCCTCCGCCATCCACCAGAAGCCGCCGTTGCCCACGCCGAATGCCTCGATACCGCCGCGAATACGCGCCGCCGCGTCGACGGCCGAACGCGAACCCCCGGAGAGTTCGATCCAGTAATCGTCGTTGATATAGCGGAGCGCGGCAAACTCCGCCTTCTCGATGGTGGCGCGATACCATCGCACATCGGTCGGGAAGTGGCGGAAGACATCAGCGTCGCGCCCATAGCCGCGCCACTCGCCAAGCACCCCGCGGCGATAGGTGTTCTCGCGCGGATCGGTCAGGTTCGGCTGCTCGATGATCGTCCGGGGTTGCCCGGCTCGCGCCAGGATGGCCAGGATATCCCGCGCAAACCGCGTGGAGGCGATCTCCGTCTTGAGAAAGACGGCGACCATTTCGTCCTCGCTGATCGGCTCGATATGCTGCATGGTTGTGAGGGAGGAGGCCGCGCCGCGCGTGATTACGGTCTCGTAGGCTGATGATAGCACAGTCGGGCACCATGATGGCATGTACGATCGGCGAGAGTAGGCCATGGCGAGCAGCGCGGGCGATGACTGGCCCCCGTGGCGCAAGAACGCGGCATGGCCTCTCGATCCTCCGACTTGTCCACATGCGGCTGCTACTCTAGCACAACGCCATCAAGGACGGTACTTGACATCGCCACACTGCTCAGCCTATTATTACATTTACTGATATATCATGATACGTAATAGCCGCTGGGAGTAGGGTAGTGGAGGCGGAGCTCTTCGGGTGGGGACGATTCACCGAGCCGGCGCTCCTGATTCTGATCAGCCTCGCCGGCGGGGCGAAGCATGGCTATGCCATAATGGAAGACATCGCGGCCTTCGCCGGAATGCGACTCGGCGCGGGCACCCTGTACGGCGCGCTGACGCGGCTGGAAGTACGGGCCTTGGTGGAAGCGTTACCCGCGACGGATCGGCGGCGCCCCTATCGCCTTACGGCAGCGGGTGCCGCCTTGCTCCAGGCGAGGGTCACCAGTCTGGACCGGTGTGTGACCATTGCGCGCGCGCGCCTGGCGGCATCATGAAGGGCTGGTGGGCGCGGCTCTACCCCCGTGCCTGGCGGCGACGCTACGGCGCCGAATTCGCGGCGATACTGGAGCAGCAGCCGCTCACCCCTGGATCTCTCCTCGATATTGTGCGAGGAGCCATGGATGCCCATGTCATGGCGTGGCGAGGACAGGTACGGCGAGAGGGTGGAAAGGAATATGCGATGAAACGCGGACAACATCAGTATAGCTGCTCGTTCTGTGGCAAGCCGAAGGATGCGGTACGCCGCCTCGTCGCCGGGCCTGGCGTGTATATCTGCAGCGAGTGCATCACGCTTTGCAACGAAATTATCGCCGAAGAAGAGCACCAGCCACCCACCGCACCAATCCAGAACCAAGGTAGGACCGCAAGGCGCCGAGGAATCCGGTGTTGGCAGCGTCTCCTCGGCCGGCACTACCTGGCGCTGCCGTGGATGAGCGGTCGTCCGGAGCCGGGGATCCCGCGCTAAAGGCGACAGGTGGGTGAGTGGGGAGATGAGCGGCGTTGGTGGGATGCGGCCACACGAGGAGATATGACGTGGATTGGCAACTGACCCTGATGCCAGAAGCCCCCCTCACGGATGGCACGATACTGCTCCGGCTCCCCGACGAGAACGACATCGCTACGATCTTCGCCTATGGACAGGATCCCGATATCGAGGAGACCGCATGGCTGCCGATCCCCGTTCCCTGTCCCCAGGAGGTCGCCATCCGC
>DATBTL010000383.1:0-9892 GCA_036559345.1 Chloroflexota bacterium
ATGCCGGGGCTTCAATCTGGTACAACCCGGTCGGCCATAAAACCTGCTCCCTCTCATGGCCTCAGCCGAAGGACTTCCCGTATCAAGCGCGGAATCCGTTCCCCGCCGCACTCAGCATCAGCCAGGCAGGGTCTCACCGCCGATTGGGGCCAGCACCTCGCCATTGTAATAGTTGGAAAAGGTGCCGCTGGCGAAGAAGATGTACGAGGGAGCACTTCTCGCGGATTGGGCTAGCCTGAACACCGCCAAATCCTGGGATGCGCTATAACATAACGGGACCACCACGCCGATGCCGGCGCCAGCAATGGGGAGTGTAAGAAGGACAGTGGTAAGCTTGACGGATCGCGATACGCGGGCCCTGGCCAAGAAGGGTATCGCGGGACAGCGGAATATTCTGGTGGCGCTCTCGGGGACGCAGATCGATGGCGACCTGGTGCGGATGGCGTGTTTCATGGCCAAGCACAGCAAGGGCAGGGTTTACGTCGTGCATGTGCTGGAGGTTCCGCGGAATCTCCCTCTGGACGCGCCAATGCAGGATCCCGAGGTGGACGCTATTCTCGACCGCGCCCTGGCGATAGCCGAGGAAGCGAATTATGAGGTAGAGGCGGAAGTGGTGCAGGCTCGCGATGCCGGACCAGGAATCGTGGACGAGGCGCGCGATCGCGATTGTTCGCTGATTCTCCTGGGACTGGTGCCGCGCTATCGTTTCGGCCGCTTCGACATGAGCCACACCATTCCCTACGTCCTCGAACACGCTGACTGCAGGGTGTTCGTGGTGCGGGAGCAGGGCCATACCGGCGCCACTCCCGCACGCTAAAGGCTCAGGGAATCACTTGCGGAAGTAGTCCGCGTTGATCTGGATGAACTGAGTTTGGGTGGCGGGCACCTCATCCTCGGCGAAGATCGCGGTTACCGGGCACTCGGGCTCGCAGGCGCCGCAATCGATGCATTCATCGGGATTGATGTAATACATGTCCGCGTCGTCGCTCGAATAAATGCAGTCCACCGGGCACACAGCCACGCACGAGGCGTCCTTCACATTGATGCATGGCTCCGTTATCACATAGGTCATCGGGATTATCCACTCCAAACCGTGCGTGGTGCGTCGCACGCGCACCTGAGGCCGACACGCTCTGCTTCCAGTCTAGCGCCCAAGACCCCGCCACAACAAGCAGCGCGAAATCCACGGGAAGGGAAAACCTTGTTCTCCCTTCCCGTGGATTTCGCGCTGGTAAAGGTCGCGGATTACGACGGGAGCGGTCTAGACGCTCGTGCGGTCACGAGGTGACATACATATCCTGATCCCAGATGAACAAAGGCAGGTGGGGAGGGGCAAGATAGCCATGCACCCGCTTGGCGAACCCGGTGGTGACGAGTGGATAGTCCAGGGGATCGATCAGCGCCAGGGTGGTGATCAGCTTTTGCGCCTGGGCATAGATTTTCGCCGCCGCCGCCGGGTCGGTCGTGGTCCGCCCCTCGGTCAGCAGCTTATCGAGGACGGCACTCTTGTAGAAGGTGTAGTTGAGACCGCCGGGAACCTCCTGGCTGGAGTGGAAGATAAAGTAGAGGATATCGGGGTCGGAGTAGGTCCAGCCGAAGAGGACCATATCGAACTGGCCCTTCTCGGCGATTGGCAACAGATCCCCGATTGCCTTGAGGGTGATGGTTGACTTCACCCCGACCTGCTGGAGATCGGCCTGGATCAACTGCGCCGCGGTGACAAAGGTTGGGGTGTCGTACACCAGGAAGTTGAGCGGACTGGTGACAGGATGGGCACTGAAGTAGGCTTTCGCGGCGGCGATATTGGTGTGGATGCCATAGCTCGGCACCCTGGGATCATAGTCCAGGATGGTGGGCGGAATGGGTCCAAAGGTTGGCACGGCCTGCCCTTGAAAAGCCACGGCCACCAGTTGCGCGCGGTCGATCGCTTCGCTGACTGCCTGCCGGCCCGCGACCGTATCGAATGGCGCGTGCTTCGAATTGAAATCAATGTAGTCTTCGTGTTGCGAGGCGAACTTTACCAGATTCAGGTTCGGGTTGCCCTTCACCCGCGAGAGTTGGGTGGCGGCGATCCCTCCGAAAAAGGTTGAATCGATGCCGCCGGTGAGTAACTCGCTCACCGTGGTGGAATCGCTCTTGATCGCCTTATAGACGATAGTGTTCAGGTGCGCCGGCCCCTGGTTTTGCGCCCAGGGTGGGGCCCAGTTGTGATAGGGGTTGCGCGAGAGGGTGACGACGCTGAAGGCCGGTCCCACATTGGTGATCTTGAAGGGACCGGTGCCCACCGGATACTGGCATTCCTTGCTGCCGGCCGCCTTGACCGCTTTCTGGTCGAGGATGCCCAGGTACCCGTTGACCAGGTTTTCCAACAGCGGGCGGTTGGGCGCGTTGAGGATCAGGCGCACGGTATAGGGATCGAGCGCCTGGACCTGGGTGACGCCCGCCAGCAGCGAGGCGCCGATAGCCGACTTCGTGGCAGGGTTCAGGGCCCGGTCGAACGTCCATTTCACGTCACTGGCGGTCATGGGATCGCCGTTGGAAAAGCGCACCCCATGGCGCAGATGGAAGGTAATCCAGGCGCCGCCATGACTGAAGTCCCAGGAGGTGGCCAGATTCGGGCGGACGTTCAAGTTCGCGTCCTGGCTGGTCAGCCCATCGAAGACATCCATCATGATGTAGTCCGATGCGGCCAGCGCCGTCTTCTGCGGATCCAGACAGTCCGGCGCGTCCGCCTGACTGTAGGTGATCGTGCCGCCATTGGGGATGGCGGCGTGGGCCGGTGACGCGAGGGCCCGAGTGGCGGGCGCGCCGGCCATGACCGCCGTAACGATTCCGGCGAGGATGAGGCGGGCGGCCCGGGCGGGATGACGCGAGAGACTACGATGTATCATTCCTGTTCCCTCCAGAGGAACCTTCCATGAACTGGCGTGAGAGGCCGGCACGACAGCCTGATCGTGTGCAGTATAGTATGCACGGGCCACCATTGCTTCGGGCAGAACTACGAATAATCTCACCGTGACTTGTCTAATTTGTCTAACCACGGATGGATTCCGTGCTTGAAAGCGCATGGAAGGGACGATGGACCGGATACATCCGGTTCAAAGTTCCCGCGCTCGGCTTGTGCGGTTCGCACAAGCTACGCGGCAATCTTTAGTAGAGAGAACCGAAGCAATTCCCCTGCTTGCGCGGTACAATGGCGGATACAGTCGTGGGCCGTGGGGGCTGCCATCCTGGTGTGCCTGCCATGTCGCGGCGCCAACCCGAATGACGCACGAGGCGTGAACGCGCGCATGGATTGGAGGCGGAAGCGATGATCTCCTACATTGTTCGCCGCGTCCTTCTCTCCATTCCGCTGCTCTGGGGCGTCCTGACCATCGTCTTCCTGGGCTTCCATGCCCTCCCTGGCGATCCGGCGGCGCAGATGCTCCTTGGCCACGGCACGGCCCAGGACGTAGCGAGGCTCCGTCACGAAATGGGCCTGGACCGTCCGCTGATCGTGCAGTACTGGGACTTCATCTCCCATGCGGCGCACCTGGATTTCGGTACGTCGCTTACCAGCCAGCAGCCAGTCTTCACGGAAATCTGGGACCGTTTCCCCCTCACCTTGCAACTGGTGGTCTGCGCCATGATTCCCGCCGTGCTGCTCGGCCTGGGCCTGGGGGTGCTGGCGGCCGTCAAGGATCGCACGGTTTTCGGTGCCGGTATTACCACGTTCATGCTGATTATGCTCTCCCTGCCCGATTTCTGGCTCGGCACCATGCTGGCCTTGATCTTCGGAGTTGAGCTGCACTGGCTTCCGGTGGCCGGCACTGGCGACTTCCGGAACGTGATCTTGCCGGCCGCCACCCTGGGCAGCGGGATCACCGCCGTGCTGATGCGCCTGACTCGCGTCTCCCTGATCGATGTGCTGGGCATGCAGTATATTCGTACCGCGCGGGCCAAGGGGGTGATCGAGCGGCGCGTATTATTCCAGCACGCCCTGCGCAATGCCTTGATCCCAATCGTGACCGTGGTTGGACTGATTTTCACCAGCCTGCTGGGTGGGGTCGTGATCATCGAGACCGTCTTCGCCTGGCCGGGCGTGGGCACCCTGGCGTTCAATGCCGTGCTCCAGCGGGACTTCCCCATGATCCAGGGCACCACGTTCTTCTTCGCCTTGCTGCTGATCGGAGGCAATCTCCTGGTGGATATCACCTACGCATTTTTCGATCCACGTATCCAATATGCATAAGCAGGAGCCACGTCCTCCCATGTCGCCGGCTGAGTCCCGTCATCAGGGTGAGGCTCCTGGGGAGTTGCCGCTTCGCCCGCTTACCGGACTCGAGGATGGGGCGCCGGTTCCTGGGTTGACCATGAGCGAGGATGGCGAGGGAGAGCCGGCGGCGCGCTCCGCGTCCTGGTGGAGGATGGTCGTGGGCCATCTGGCGCATGACGGGCGGGCGATGGTTGGACTCGCGATGCTGGCGCTCGTGGCCCTCGCCGTGATCCTGGCTCCGCTGCTTGCCCAGTATGGACCAGACACCATTAACGCCACCGCTCTCAACCAAGGTCCATCCTGGCAGCACTGGTGCGGAACCGATAACCTGGGCCGCGATCTGTTGTCCCGACTGCTCTATGGCGGCCGCATCTCACTCCCCGCCGGTCTGGGGGTCGTGCTGATCGCCGCCGGTTTGGGCATCCCGATGGGGGTGATCGCCGGCTACGGCGGACGGTTCCTCGACGACGCGCTGATGCGGCTGGTCGATCTGGTCCTGGCCATCCCAGCCCTGCTCCTGGCGATCGGCATCGTGTCCATCCTGGGGCCCGGTCTGGAATCGGTGGTGGTGGCGTTCGGGATCGCGTTCATCCCCAGTTTCGCCCGCGTGGCCCGTGGGACCACCCTGCAAGTGCGGGCGCTGGACTACGTGGAGGCGGCGCGGGCCCAGGGTACGGGCAATCTCTGGATCATCAGGAAGCATATTCTCCCCACCGTGTTCGATTCACTGATTGTGCTGGCCTCGCTGAATCTGGGCTCCGCCATCCTCTCCACCGCCGCGCTCAGTTTCCTGGGACTGGGCACGCAACTGCCGACCTCGGATTGGGGCACCCTGCTCAGCGTGGGCTACGAGAACATGTTCGAGTCCGCCAGCGAAATGATCTTCCCCGGCGTGGCCTTGGTGATCACCGTGGTTGGGATCAATTTCCTGGGCGACGGCCTGGCCTCCGCGCTCAATCCCCGCGTTTCCGCCTTGCGGAACGCGGGGCGGACGAATTAAAAGGAGTGAACCCGATGAGCCCGTCCGGTCAGATCGATGTCTTGATCCGCGGGGCCCGCGTGGTGGATGGGACCGGCAACCCCTGGTTCCATGGGGACGTGGCGTTGGCTGGAGAACGGATCAGCGCCATCACCACGCCCGGCGCCATTCCCGTCGAGCGGGCGAACACGGTGGTGGAGGCCCAGGGGATGGTGGTCTGCCCCGGATTTATCGATATCCAGAGCCACTCGATCATTCCCCTGATGCGGGACCGGCGCTGTCTCTCCAAGATCACCCAGGGGGTCACCACCGAGATTATGGGCGAGAGCTGGACTCCCTCGCCCAGTGGTGGGCGGATCGCTGAGAGCGATTTCCTGCTCGAGATCCCTCCCGAACTGGCCGAATGGACGGACCGGATGCGCGAATGGCATCACTTCCGCGATTGGCTGGAAGCCATGGAGGCGCACGGGGTCTCGCCCAATATTGGCTCGTTCCTGGGCAGCGGCACCCTCCGTGCCTACGTCAAAGGGATGGACATGGCGCCCACCACCGCCGAGGAGCGGGGCGCCCTGCGCGCGGTGATGGAGGAGGCGATGCGCGGCGGGGCCTTTGGCCTGGCCACCGCCCTGATCTACCCGCCCGATGCCTACCACACCACCGAGGACATTATCGATGCCTGCAAGGTGGTGAGCCGCCATGGCGGCGTCTACATCACCCATATCCGTTCCGAGGCCGATCAACTGATGGAAGGACTCGAGGAGGCCCTGACCATTGGCCGAGAGGCTGATTTGCCGGTGGAGATATATCACCTAAAGGCGGGCGGGCGCCAGAACTGGCATAAGATTCCGGCGGTGATCGCCCGGATCAACGCGGCGCGGGCCGAAGGGCTTGATGTCACCTGCGACATGTACCCCTACACGGCGGGCGGCACCTCGCTCACCGCGATCGTCCCGCCCTGGGTGTCGGCGGACGGCAAGTTCTTCGACAACCTACGCGACCCCGCCACGCGGGCCAGGATCCGCGAGGAAGTGCTGCACCCCACCGGCGGTTGGGAGCCGCTGGGCACCCACGCCGGCCCCGATGGGGTGATGCCGGTCGGTTTCCACAAGCCGGAGCTCCAGGTCCATGCCGGGAAGCGCCTCTCCGAAATCGCCGCCATCCGCGGACAGGACTGGCTGGAGTGCGCCTTCGATCTCTTGCTGGAGGAGGGTCAGGGGATCGGCACCCTCTTTTTCCTGATGAGCGAGGAGAACATTCGCCTCCAGCTTGCCCAGCCCTGGATGAAGATTTCCACGGACGCGGGCGGCGTGGACCCCGCCTGGGCCGCGCTGCTCGGTCCCACCCATCCACGTTCCTACGGCACCTATCCCTCGGTGCTGGGCCGGTATGTCCGCGAGGAGGGGATCCTCACCCTGGAGGACGCGGTGCGGAAGATGAGCGGGGCGGTGGCCGCGCGCCTGGGCATTCGGGATCGCGGCCTGCTCCGCGCGGGGATGTACGCGGACCTGGTGATCTTCGACCCCGACACGGTGGGGGCGCGGGCCACCTACGAGGAACCACACCAACTCTCGGTCGGGATCCGCGATGTGTGGGTGAACGGGACGCGGGTGCTGAAGGACGGCGCGCACACCGGGGCCGCGCCGGGGAAGATCGTGTCGGGGGCCGGCGCCTCCTGACCAGTACCCGCGCACCGGCGCCCTTATGTTACCCTGTCCGGCATGGCGCTACGCATGGACCAACTGGAATCTCTGCTGAGGCCGCATCTGGCGCGATTGTGGTTGCCGGAGGCGGGAGGCCGTCCTATTGGTTGCGTGAGCTTGCTGGCTGATCCCGAGGAGAGCGTGGCTGCCCGAGAGGGCGAGTTAGCGATCTTGTGGGATGCCGCATTCCCACACGAGGCGGTCGGCATGCTTCTAGACAACCTGGGGGAGCGCCAGGCCGCCGGCCTCTTGGTGCCGGCGGCCGGCCCCGCGTCCGACCTGCCTCAGTGGGTAGCCGCGGCCAGCGAGCGGGGGCTGGTCCTGGGTCAACTGGCGGAAGCCTACGAGGCGCGCATGGCCGCCAACCTGATTAGCCGCGCCCTGGCCGGTGGCCGTCATGAAGGCCCGCACCAGCGGCTGTTTCTCGCGGATTCCCTGCAGGCGCTGGCGGAGACGCTGGGGCGTCAGGTGGGGAACTCAATTACGATCGAGACTCCGCAACACGACCTGCTCGCCTTTTCCGCCACCAATTTCCCGGTCGACCGGGTGCGCGAGGAGACCATTCTCCACCGGCACGGGTCGGCGGTCAATGTGTTGAGCTGGCTGGCCCGTGAGGGTTACCTGGCTGCCGTGTTGAAATCGGATCAGCCGCTGCGTGTCCCGGCAAAGCCGGAAATGGAGTTCAGCGGGCGCGTGGTGGCGCGCGTGGCCGCCGACGAGGAGGTGCTGGCCCTGATCTGGGTCACCGAGTCGGTCCGCCCATTGGGACCGCCCGACTTCACCGCTGTCCAGCAAGCGGCCGAGGCGGCGGCGGCCATCCTCCTGCGGCAGCGCGAGGTGGCGCGAAAGCAAGCGGCCATGCGGGCGGAGTTCCTCGAGGATGTCATTCATGGGCGCATTATGGCGCCGGAGACCATGCGCGCCCTGGCGCGGAACCTGGAGTGGGACATCGATCGGGTGCGCCAGGCCCTGGTGGTGGTGATTGACCACTTTGAGAGTTTCCGCCTGCGCCAGGCGGAAGAGGGCAGCCAGCACGTACAGCGTGCCCGCGAACGTCTGGCGGAGATTGCCCGCCTGGCGGTGATGGCCGTCGATCCGGCGGCGGTGGTGGGGCAACGGAGCGCGGGCCTGGTGGTGCTGTGCAACACCACCGCCTCGGCGCCGGCCCGGAAGGCGGCGGCCTTACGTCTGGCCGGGCGGATCGTGCAACGGGTGGCCGAGAGCATCCCCGACATGACGGTCACGGTGGGGATTGGCCGCGATTTCCCCTCGTTCGAGCACGTGGCGGAGAGCTTCCGTCAGGCCGAGTTGGCGGTGCGCCTGGGCGCATCGCTCTGGGGTGGAAATCGGGCCATCCATTACGACGACTTAGGGGTACACCGCCTGCTCTTCGCCATGCGCGAACAGGACGAGATGATCACCCCCGCTCTGGCCCGCCTGCTGGCCCACGATACCCAGCACAAAACGGAATACGTCCGCACCCTGACCGCCTATTTTAGCTCCATGGGCCGGCTCCGAACCGCCGCCGCCGAGCTTGGCATCCATCGGAACACCCTGGAATACCGCATGGGGCGCATCCAGGAGGTGGCGGGAACGGACCTGGACCATCCGGACAATCGACTTGCCCTGGAACTGGGGATCCAGCTTCTCAAGATGCAGAATGGCCTGAAGGCAGGGCTGTTTCCCGCCGAGGGGTAGCGACACGCAAGGCGCTCAGGGATCCTGGACGAGGTGAGGGTCGGTGGTGGCAAGGAAATGCCGGCGGCACCGGGCCAGGGCCGCATGCAGCAGTTGAGCCAGGGAATGGGCGCTATGACCGAGCGCGCGCACCACCACCGCGTCGCGGTAGCCGGGCGTGGCGCCGCCGTGGGCGCCGTGGCACTGGACCAGCGCATGAAGTTCGTCGGCCAGCGCCGGGTCGGCCCCGGGGCCGATGGCGTAGAGGGCCGCCAGGTGGGTGTATGGACCGAAGAGCGCGGCGCGTTCGAATGGCCAGGCGGCAGGCTCCAGCACCAGGGCATCGCTCACCAGCGGGGAGCCGGCACACCTGGCCGAGAGGCTGAGCGCCAGGCGCCGGTAGGCGAATGTCTCGCCGGCGTGGAGCCGGCCCGGCGACAGGATCTCCGCCACGAGCGCATGGCCGCCGGGCGCCAGATCCAGGATCGTATCCTGCTCGAACCAGGCTCCAGCGTGGGGGATGATGGGCCCGGGAACATATTCGAGCAGCGCGTCCGGGCCGACGCGGAAGGCAACCCGCGCTTGAGCGGGCGCCGCGGGCTCGGCGCGATGCACGTGCATCGCCCCAACGGTACGGAGGCGGGCGTGGCCGCCGGCCAGCACCTCCGCCCGGAGATCCTGCCGATCTCCGCCCAGAATCATCCCGGCGACGTTGAGCAGGACCACGTCCGCCATCCGTCCCTCTCCATGCAGGATACCCTGTACATGCAGTGGGCTGCGCCCATCCTGCCGGACGAGGACGGTTCTGGGACCAGCCGGACCCAGGACCAGATCCAGCCGGCCCTGGTTGGCCGGCGGCGCGGGTGGGGACTGGCTCATCCCGCCGGCATGGGCGCGCGGGCCGCCAGCCACTCACGTACATGGGCAAGAATCCGCTCCACCCCCTCACCCTGGCGCAAATTGCTGAACACGAACGGGCGGTCGCCGCGGGCCAGGCGGGCATCGCGCTCCATCACGGCCAGGGAGGCGCCCACATGGGGAGCAAGGTCGATCTTATTGATCACCAGCAAATCGGACCGCGCGATACCGGGGCCGCCCTTCCGCGGGATCTTATCGCCCGCCGCCACGTCGATCACGTAAATGGCGCGGTCCACCAGATCGGGACTGAAGGACGCGGCCAGGTTGTCGCCGCCGCTTTCCACCAAGACCAATCGGAGGCCGGGATGGGCGCGGGCCAGATCATCGATGGCATCCAGGTTCACCGTCACGTCGTCACGCACC
>DATBTL010000384.1:0-6026 GCA_036559345.1 Chloroflexota bacterium
CTAATGCGACATGTGAGCCAGGAACTGGTCAATGTCGCTCTTGTTGACCACCAGCAAGCCGGTGTCGATGTTCTGTGGGATCGGCGAGGTGTATTGTTTGCCGAGCCCATCGATCACCATGCCGCTGTGATTGTAGTCGTAGAGCATCTTGAAGGCGTAGTAGGTGAACAACTCGCGCTTCTGGACGATCACGGCCTGCACCACGCCGGTCTTTACATTGTTGAAGAAAGCCGGTGTCTGCTCCATGGTGGTCACCTTGACCTTCCCAAGCTTCCCTCCCTCGGTCAGGGCGCGCACGATACCCGTGCCGCTCTCGGCGTCGAAGCCGGCGATCCCGGCCAGGTTGGGATGGGCGGCCAGCAGGGCCGCCGTCCGGGAAGCCGACTGCGTGGCATCGCCGCCATCGTCCTGGCTGGCCACAATCTTGATCCCCGTCCCGGCAATCGTGGCGGTGAAACCAGCCACTGCCTGCTTCATGTTGTCGGCGTTAATGATCGAGAGCAGCGCGACCTCGCCCTTGCCGCCGAGCGCCTGGATCATCTGCTGGGCCTGCGTGACCCCGATCTGATACCAATTGGTGCCGATGAAGGTGAGGCGCTTGGAGGCCGGCAAATCGGCGTCGTCAGTTACCGTCGGGACCCCCTCGGCAATACATTGATTGACCGCGGCGGTCTCGGACGGATCCCAACCGACGACAGATACGCCGGCCGGATGCAGGGCGCAGACCTGGTTAATGGTGGAGATGAAACCTGGTAGGTCAATGTTGGTCGGCCCCGCGATGCGGATCGAAATGCCGAGCTGCTTGGCCACGATCTTGAGTGCCACCTGATCATGCGCGACGAACAGCGGCAGGGTCGAGTCCTGCGAGATCCAGTAGTAGGTGTTGCTCGAAGAGCGCGCCGTGGCGTGGCTGGCGCTGCTTGCCCGATGCGCGGAGGTGCGGGTGGCTACGCCTACCATCGGATAGGCCAGCGCCGTGATCGCGAGACTGGTGTAGATAATTCGGAGCTTTCTCACCATGGTGTCCTTCCTGTGTCGCGGGTTATTTCCGGCTCACATGCTTCCAGCGGTCGAGTGAAACGGCCAGGAGAAGCACGCTGCCAATCACAATGTTTTGCCAGAAGACGTCGACGTTTAGGATGATCAAGGCATTCTGAACCAACGCGATAAACAAAACCCCAAGGAACGCGCCAGGTACGGTCCCCTCACCTCCTTTCAAGCTGGCGCCGCCCAGTACGGCCGCGGTGATCACTTGCAGTTCCACGCCGATCCCGGCGCTGACGACGGCGGCATCCAGGCGGGCCGCGTTGAGCACGCCGGCGACTCCGGCCAGGAAACCCATCAGGACGAAGGCGATGAGAATGAGCCGATCGGTCTTCATTCCCGAGAGGCGGGCCGCCCGCTCGTTCCCGCCGACGTAGTAGTACTGGCGGAAGAAGCGGGTTTGCCCTACCGCCCACGAGCCTGCCACCACGATCACCAGCATGACCCAGAAGGGAGTCTGCAAGCCGAACCACACGGTCTGCCCGACCGTCGCGAAGCTGTTACTGATCTGATCGATGCCGGTGCCCGAGATCAGCTGGGTAATGCCGCGGAAGATCCCTTGCGTGGCGAGGGTGGCGATCAGGGGATTTATCCTGACCTTGGTCACGATGAGGCCATTGACCAGCCCGGCAATACAGCCGGCCACCAGGGCAAGCGCGATGCCGATCGGGGTTGGGAACCCGTCAATGGCAATCAGCTGGCCCGCCACCACCCCACACAGGGCCAGGGTACTGCCAATCGAAAGGTCGAATGCCCCGCCGATCATCAGGATGGCGGTCCCCACGACCAAGATCCCGTACTGCGCCGCGTTCAGCAGTACGGCGGAGAAATTGGAGAAGGTGGGAAACGACTGCGGATACTCGATCGTCATATAAGCGGAGAGGAGGAGAATCAATACGACCAGCAGGAGCGGACGCGAGCGCACCAGGCGCATGGCAATCCCGGACGCCATGCCGCGCCCGCCGGCCATGGCGCCGCGGCGACTGGGCGGTGAGGATTGTACTGGTACGGCGTCCCGCGCCTCGGGAGGAGCCACGTTCGGACTGCTCATGCCACGCTGCCTTCCCGTTGCGCCGCGCTCGGAGAGGCCAGTTTCAAGACCGCCATCTCGCTCGCCTCGGATGCATCAAGCTCACCGACCGTCCGTCCCTCGCACAGCACCACGATGCGCTGGGCCAGAGCTAGAACCTCAGGGAGATCGGACGACACGACCAGCAGCGCGGTGCCGCGCGCGGCGAGGCCGCGCAGCACTTCATAGATGTCGGCTCGGGCACCGACATCGACCCCCTTGGTTGGCTCATCCACGATCAGCAGGCGGGGGCGTTGCGCGAACCACTTGGCCAGGAGCACTTTTTGCTGGTTTCCCCCGCTCAGATAGACCACCTGTTGATCGACACCAGCGGCGACGATGTGCAGATCGCGGACGTAGGACGCGGCCAACTGCTCAGCGCGCCGGCGTGAAACGATACCGGTGTGGGACACCTGGTCGAGGTTAGTGGACGCGATGTTCGCGGCAATACTCATGTCCAGAAAGAGGCCCGCCTCCTTCCGGTCCTCGGGGACCATCCCGATGCCGGCATGCCGCGCGTCGGCGGGATGGTTAATCCGCGGCGTCCGATTGCCGACCGAGATGCTCCCGGCTGTATAGGGGCGGATCCCGAATATCGCCTCGCACAACTCGGTGCGGCCAGCCCCCACCAGTCCGGCCAGGCAGACGATCTCCCCCGCGCGCACGACCAGCGAGGCGTCACGCACGGCGGGTGGGGCGGCCAGGCCGTTGACCCGCAAGACAATCGGAGCATCCGCCGTCACGCGGTGCCTATCCGGGGTGAAATAGAGGTCGCGGCCCACCATCAGGCGCATCAGCTCGGCCTCCGTCACCGACTCGACCTCACTGACTCCGGTCACCCGGCCATCCTTGAGTACGGTCACCCGTTGGGCGATCTGGAACACCTCGGCCAAGCGATGCGAGATATAGACCACGGCGACTCCGCGCGCCGTGAGGCGCCGAATCACCTCGAACAGGTGCTTGGTTTCGGGGATGGTGAGGGCGGCGGTCGGCTCGTCGAGGATCAGCAAGCGGAGATCATACGAGAGCCCCTTGGCGATCTCCACCATCTGCTGCTGCGCGGGCGAGAGGTCGCCGACCAGGCGCCGCGGATCCAGATCGACCTGTAAATCCCGCAGAATATCGCGGGTCTGCCGATACATCCGGGTCCAGTCAATGCCGCCGAGGCGGGTGGTGGGCTGGCGGGCCGCGAACACGTTCTCGGCCACGCTGAGGCCGGCGACCAGGCTGCGTTCCTGATGGACCATACCGATCCCGCGCTTGCCGGCTCCATGCTCGTCAATCCCTTTGAGTGATACACCATCGAGAAAGAGGCTTCCCGCGTCAGGTGCCTCCACTCCGGCAATCAGGCGCATCAAAGTCGACTTCCCGGCGCCATTCTCGCCCACCAGGGCATGGACCTCCCCGGGCCAGACCATGAGTGACACATTATCAAGCGCCTGCACACCGGGAAAGCCTTTGCTCACCGCCTCAATGGAGAGGCGCGGCGGCCCGGCGGGTTCCGTCGATCCTCCGGGACTGTCCGCGGGCGCCGGGATCGGGTAGACCATCGCCATTCCTTTCGGTTCGCGGCGCGAAACGCCACCGCCGACACGCGCAAGATGTACAAGCTAATCGATCAGGTGGTCATACCAATTGGTGCCATGGTAGTCTCCTCCGTAACGTCTGTCAACCCCTTATGCAATTCTTCCGGCTGCGCGCGACGGATCTCTCCTCTCTTGAATGGCTTGACGAGCGCCCGCGAAAGTCGTATGGTGATAATCAGGTATTCGGTCTAACCAATATCCTTCTGGGAATGAAAAATGAGTCTCGGCGAGCCCCTGACCCGCGAACCCGGATTGGCCGATCGCGTCGCCCAACATATGACGGATCGCGTCCTGGATGGAACGCTCGCGCGCGGTATGCGGCTTCCTCCCGAGCGTGCTCTCGCCGAGGAGTATGGGGTGAGCCGCACGGTTATCCGTGAGGCCGTGCGCACCTTGGCGAGCAGGGGCCTGTTGGAGACCCATGGCGGCAGCGGTATCTATGTGCGTCGTCCTGATCCGATGTCGGCCGGCGCATCGATATCGTTGCTCATGCGCTTGCACCACGGTGATGGAGCCATCCGGTACGAGAAGGTACACGAAGTTCGGCGCGTCCTTGAGGTGGAGATTGCGACCCTCGCCGCCAAACGGGCCCAACCTACGGACATTGAGGCCATGGAGCGCCAAATTGAACGGCAGCGACGTGGGATGAGTGATCGCGAGGTATATGTCACCAGTGACGTGGCCTTTCATGCGGCGCTCGCGACGGCGACCCACAACGAGCTCTTCTCCGCCCTGCTTGACTCTATCGCCGACATCATGACCGAAGTACGCCAACTCGGTTTCAACGTGCCCAGCGCTCAAGAGAGTGCTCTGGCGCATCACTTGCGCATCTTGGAGAACGTCAAAACTGGTGACGCGGTGGGCGCCGCGCGCGCCATGAAGGATCACCTGCGCGACTCTCAGCGCATCCTTCGGCAAGGACTCGAGATCGCGGCCGTCGGCCAGGGGGAAGCGATCGCCTGACGCGGAGGGCGGCCGCCTTCCGGGAGCGCTTGGCGCGCGCCTGAACGGCGGGCGAGGTACGTTCAGCCAATCACCAAGCGAGGGCGGTGAACTCGTACAGGCAAGGGAGGACGCAAGAAGCATGGCGATAAATGCCGTTCAGGGGCGGGTACAGGCGCTAATGGACGAGCTGGTGGCCAGCGGCGCCGAGCGTGGTCTGCAGGTGGCGATCTACCATGGAGAGGAGTTGGTGGTGGATGCCTGGGCCGGGATCGCCGATCCGGCGACCGGCCGCCTGGTGGACGGGGACACCCTCTTCACCGTCTTCTCCACGACCAAAGGGATCATCGCCACGCTGATCCATATGCAGGCGGCGCGCGGCGCCCTCGACTACGACACGCCGATCGCCCGCTACTGGCCCGAGTTTGGCGCCCACGGGAAGGAGGGGATCACCGCGCGCCATGCCCTCACCCACACGGCGGGCATTCCCCAGATGCCTGAAGGGGTCGGCCCGGCCGAACTGTGTGACTGGGACGGCATGTGCCGCCGGGTCGCGGAACTCCGCCCGCTCTGGCCGCCTGGCGCCTTCACCGGGTACCACGGCCTGACGGTTGGCTGGATCCTGGGCGGGCTGGCCGAACGGGTGGGCGGCACCCCATTGCCCCACCTGCTCCGCGGCGAGATCAGCGCCCCGCTCGGCATCTCCTCGCTCTACCTTGGCCTCGATGCCGCCGCAGAGGGGCGAGTCGCCGAATTGGAGAGCGCGCCGCCGCGGGACGCGGACCCCACGGAGCCGCCGCTCTTCTCGCCATTCACCGCGCTCTCGCTCGAGAACCTGAATGAGCGGGCGTTCCCCCTGTCCCTCCAGCCCCTGGAAGTCGTCTTCAACCGGCCCGAGGTACGCCGCGCGATCGTCCCCGCCGCCGGCGGGATCATGAACGCGCGGGCAATTGCCCGTCACTACGCGGCGTTGGCCTGCGGCACCCTTGATGGTGTCCAACTGCTGACGCCGGAGGTCATCCGCCAAATCTCGACCCAACAGACGGCGGACGACGACGTGGTGCTCGGCGCCCCCATCCGGAAAGGGCTTGGCTATTTCCTCAGCGGTCCGCACATGCCGCTGAGCGGCATGCCCGCTGCGTTCGGCCATCCGGGACACGGGGGTTCGCTCGGCTTCGCCGACCCCGAGCATCGCCTCGCCCTTGGGTTCACCAAGAACTATATCATAGGTGGGCCGGGACGCCCGACCGATGCCGCCTACCTGATCCTGCGGGAGGCCCGCGCGGCGCTTGGCCTCTCCTGATCGTTCGTCTTTACCCACATACGGAGACGGCTTGTGATTGGTAGGGGCATCGGGTACCCCTTCCAAAAATGATAAGCCAACG
>DATBTL010000385.1:0-5069 GCA_036559345.1 Chloroflexota bacterium
GAGTGGAGCATCGGCCTGCTCACCGTCGCGGAGCAGGTATTGCTCCGAGCGCTGGCGGTGTTCACGGCGGGGTGTACCCTGGAGGCGGCCGAGGCGGTGTGCCGGGCCGATGTTCTGGGGGACCCCATCGAGGACATCTTCGAGGGTCTGGCCTCCCTGGTGGATAAGAGCCTCCTGCGCGCCGAGGCCGTCTCGGACACCGAGACCCGCTTCGCGATGTTGCGGACCATCCACGACTACGCGCGGGAGTTGTTGGCGGCCAGCGGCGAGCGGGCGATCCTCGAACAGTCCCATGCCGCCTTCTTCGAGGCCCTGGCGGCGGACGCGGAGCCCGCCCTTACCGGCCCCGAGCAGGCGGACTGGCTGGCCCGGCTTGAGCGCGAGCACAACAACCTGCGCGCTGCCTTGCAGTGGACGCGCGACAGTGGGAACCTGGACCGGAGGGTCCGGCTGGCCGGGAATCTCTGGCGATTCTGGTATACGCGCGGGCATCTCAGCGAGGGCCGGGCCTGGCTCGAGGAGGCGCTTGAGTCGGCGAGTGGGCGCGGCGAGGCGGTTCCCGCCCCGGACACCGCGAAGGCGCGGATCGGAGCCGGAGTGCTGGCCACCATGCAAGGCGACTACCCACGGGCCGCCGCGCACTGTGAAGAAAGTCTGCGGCTCTATCGCGAATTGAACGATCGGCAAGGGATGGCGGTCGCTCTGAACATTCTGGGCAACCTGGCGATCAATCAGGGCCTCTACGACCGGGCCCTGCGACTCTCCGAGGAAAGCCTGACCTTGCAGCGGGAACTTGGTCACCAGCGTGGGATTGCGCTCGCCCTCAACAATCTGGGCTTCGTGGTGCTCCAACACGGCAATTATCCGCGGGCCGAGGCGCTCTGCCGGGAAAGTCTGGAGTTGGCGCGAGCCCTCCAGGATAACCTTGGGATGGGGTGGGCGCTGAGCAATCTCGGAGACGCGGCCCGCGAACAGGGTGAGTACGGGCAGGCCCTGGCGCGCTACGCCGAGGGCATACCGCTGTGTCACTCGATGGGCAGCACCGACGGTGTGGCAAGCTGCCTGGAGGGGATCGCCAGCGTAGTCGGAGCACAGGGGCGCCACAAGTGGGCGGTCCGGCTGTGCGGGGCGGCGGCCGCGCTCCGCGGGGCGATCGGCGCCGCCTTGCCGTCCGCCGGACGAGCGGCCTACGATCAAACCCTCGCGTCCGCCCGCGCCACCCTGGGGGCGGAGGAGTTCGCCGCGGCCTGGGAGAGTGGGCACGGACTCTCGGAGGAGCAGGCAATCGAGGAGGCAATGGGAGGGAGAGTGCCATGTATCATCTGATCGGGCGGAAGGCAGCGGCCTGCCTGCTGGCCCTGGGGCTGACGGCCGGATCGTCGGTCACGGCGCGTTCACTGAGCACCACGGCGCGGGCGGACGCCACCATCCTGTCGGTCTATACTTGCTGCGGCTCGGTCACCGGCTTCAACGACCTGGCGCCAAACGATCTGATCTCCATGCACGCCCTCTATGCCACTCGCCTGGCCGGGTTGTTCCCCAACCTTGCCTGGAAGGAGACCTCTTTTACCGACCAGACGGCCATGGAAAGCGTCCTGGCCGCCGCGGTCAAGGCGGGCAACCCACCGGACATGGTGTTCGTCCAGGGCGGCGACATCGGATCGCTGGTCCTCCGGGGGCTGGTCCAGCCGCTCGACCTCTACTACGCGCGTGCCCATGTTCACGACACCGGCTTCCTCCCTGGGATGCGCCATTGGGCCCGCTTTGGCGGCCACTGGTGGGCCATGCCGGCGGTCAGCGGCCCGCTGGGCGGCCAGGAAATCTATCTCCCCAAGTACATGAGCCAACTGGGCTACGACAACCGCTCGCTCCGTAGCTTTGCCGACTATTACGCCATGTCGCGGAAGGCGGCCCGCTTTGACGCCAGGGGGAATCCAACCCGAATCGGCTACTGGCCGGGGGTGGATTCCTGGGAAACCACCGGCACCTTGATGTGTCCGGTGGGTCATGGGCTCTACAACGCGGCGGACCAGCCGACCGCGACCGACCCGTGCAATGTTCAGTACCTCCAGTACCTCGCCAAGTTGGCCACGCTGTATGGCGGGTATACGCGGCTGTCGCGGTTCCTGGCCGGCGATCCCGACTTCTTGAACGGCAGCGCCCGGAGTTACCTGGTCACCGGGAAGGCGGCGATCACCGCTTCCGGCGGCGCCTACTGGAACTTGCAGCCGTTCGATCAACACAGCTTTGGGGTTCAGGGCGGCATCACCTATCAGCTTACCCCGCTCCCTCCCACCCCCGATGGGACCGCCGCCAACGTGGCGAACTACCCCAGTACGATGCAAGAGATCGTCATCCCGACCGGAGCGCGCGAGGCCGCCCTGGCCTTCGCGGTGAGCAAGGCCATCTTCTGGGACAACAGCGCCCTGCTTGGCGGCTCGTTGAGTGGGTCCCCGATGGTGGACAACCAACGGCAGTGGTTGAGCCAGGCGGATGCGGGCGAAAGCGCCCTGCGTCAACTGGCGAACTTGCCAGGCAACCCGATCGCCGCGCTGGCCGGGGTCAAGATGCAGCCGAAGCTGGGCCTGGAGAGTAAGGCGTCGAACCCGATCAACCCCGTGGATGCCTATTACCAACAGCAACTCCTCCTGGCCACCACGAGCGTCCTCGAGGGACAGCAGTCGCCCGAGGCGGCGCTCAAGGCGGTGCAGGGGAAGGTGTTGAAGGAAGAGCAACGATTGAGGGGGGAATACGGGGCCTGGAACTGGTAGGAGGGGAGCGGCGCGGGGGATACACGGTTCGGCGTGTGATTGGGTATCCTGAAGCCCATGAAGAACGGTGAACCCACGATTGTCTTTCTCGGAGACAGCATCACCGCCGCTCAGGACGGCTATGCCCGCATCGTCACCGACCATGCGCGCGCCTTACACCCGGAGCGTCCGTTCCGGGCCCTCAATGCCGGGGTAGGCGGCAATCGCTCGGTCGATCTGCCTCCGCGTCTGGACCGTGATGTCCTGGCCCATAAGCCGGACATCGTGACGGTCTCGATCGGGATCAATGATGTCTGGCGGTTGCTTGACGCGCCGGGGACCGGTCGCGGGGTAGGGCTGGCGGACTACCAGGCGGCGGTCGCGACCGTCCTTGACCGGATCGCGTCGGCGGGCGCGCGGGCGATCGTCCTCACGACCACCGTGATCGGCGAGGAAGTGAACAGCAAGGGAAACCTGCTCCTCGTCCCCTACAACGAAGCCTTGCGCGCGTTCGCCCAGGAGCGCGGCCTGGTGGTGGCCGAGGTCAACACGGCCTTCCATCGGGCCCTGGCCGCGCCGCGGCTTCCCGCCCTCACCACGGACGGGGTGCATTTAACCCATCTGGGCAACATGATCATGGCCCTGGCGGTCCTGCGGGCCCTGGGGATCAGCAGTACTGGGGAACTTGGGTAACGCGCGGGAATGGGTATCCTGAAGGACGTGGAGACCCTAGCCGCCGCGCCCATCGCTCTCCCTGCCCCTGCCCCCGTCGCCCGCTCGCGCCGAACCGTCCTGGTGCTCGCCGCGCTGTGGACCTTTACCGGGGGTGCCTACGGCTGTGTGTTGCCCTTCCTCACCGTGTATGCCGCCAGCCGCGGCCTGACTCTCACCGGGATCGGGGTTCTGGGCGCCTGTAGCGCCGGCGGCAGCGCCTTGGTGCAGCCCCTGGTTGGGCGCCTCGTCGATCGGACCGGCCGCCGGCGGCTGATCATGTTCGCTGGCACGATGATCGGCGCCTTGGGGTTCGCCGTGCTCGGCCAGGCGCGTCCCGCCTGGTTGATCGTGCTCTGCGCCATGCTGGGAACCAGCGGGTTCTATGGGGCGCGGGTGGTAATCACCGCGACCACGGTCGACGTGGTAACTCGCGCCGGGCACGGGGCGGCCATGTACGCGCGGTTTCGGGCCTGCCCGGCGATTGGCTTTACGCTCACGGCCGTGCTCGGCGGGATACTCCTGGGCCGCATCCCCTTCACGGCCCTCTTCACGGTAGGAGCCCTGCTCTATATACTGGCGGGAGTCTGCGGCATGGCATTGCCGGCGTATGCGCCGCATCCGAGTGCGCCGCGGGCGGGGGGCGCCCAGCCGCTTCCCCGGATCGGAGCCCGCCGCGTCCTGATCGCGCTCTCCCTGATGTCCTTGCTGTTCTACGCGGCCGGCAGCATCAGCGACACCTATGTGCCCCTCTTCATGCGCGGCCTCCATGGCTCGTTCGCGGAGGTGGGTCTGGTGGGCACCGTCTCGACCCTGGCGGAGATCCCCTTGATGATCCTGGCCGGCAGCCTGGCCGACCGGGGATGGAGCGCGATGGTTCTGGCGGTTGGCCTGGTGGCGCTCCCGGCGCGGTTCGCCCTGTACCTTCTCGTGCATACCCCGGTGCAACTGATGGCCGTGCAGTGTCTCGACGCGGTCAGTTTCTCCGTCTACGCGATCGCGGGGGTGGCGCTCCTGGCCAACCTGACCCCACCCACCGAACGCGCCTGGGCCCTCGGGGTGTATGCCGCCGCCGGCACCCTGGGCCCAATCGGCGGCCCTCTGCTGGCCGGGGTATTCGCGGCGCGCCTGGGGATCCAGCCGATGCTCGGCCTGGTGACCCTGGGCGCGGCCGCCGTACCCCTGGCGGTGGTGGTGGGGCTGTGGCCGCTGCTGGCGCGGGGGAAGGCGACGGGGTGAGGCCGGAGACACCTCCGCTACATCCTCGACCCACACGACCTGACCGACCGCGAACTGGCCGACATCCTGGACCCGGCCGAGGATCCGCCGGACGCCCCGCGGACCACCATCTTCCCCGGCGAGACCTTCCGGGTGCTGAAGCACCGCGAGATGAAGGAGTACGGGGAGTACAAGACGCGGTGGCGAGTACTGGCGGCGTGGGATGGAGAGATCCGCGAATGAGCCCAGATAGACGGACACCATGCCGCGCTCTGGCACACCGGTCGCGTGGTACACTGCTTTGAGGACGAGTCCAGCCGGGGAGCCGATCCCGCGGCCCTGGCCTCAGTAGGATGAACGATGACCACCATGCAACTCGAAGCCGAGGTA
>DATBTL010000386.1:0-6059 GCA_036559345.1 Chloroflexota bacterium
AAGGAGCCGCGCTATACCACCACCATCGCTCTAGCTCAGTTTGGTCCCGAGCAGTGGCCGACCACTATCACCGCGTTGGGCTCACGGGCCGACCTGATCACCTCGCTCCTGATGAACGAGATGCCCGATCAGATCGAGGAATGCTTTACCGCCCACGATCTCCATCTGCTGCCCCACGATCGGCGCGATTTCCGGACCACCTGTTCGTGCCCGGATTACGGAGACCCCTGCAAGCATGTGGCGGGGCTCTGTTACCTGATAGCCTCCGAACTGGACAACGATCCGTTTCTGCTTTTCGAGCTACGGGGGCTGCAACGCGAGCGTTTGCGCGCCGATCTGGCCCGCACCCCGCTGGGGAGCATCCTGGCCGGGTCGATGACCACCGGTGAGGAACCCCTGGTCCCGGATCCTTCGTACTACACGGTCCCGGTTCGGGAGCCGGTAGCGGCGGAGCCGGATCATCGGGAGTTCTGGCTGGGGGCCAGGCGGCTTCCGCCGCTAATCGCCGGTGGGACCGGACCCCGCATCCCGGCCATGCTGATCAAGCGGCAAGGCGATTTCCCACCGTTCTGGCCCCGCGACAACTCCTTCATCGGGGTGATGGAGGAGTTCCACGAACGGGTGCGGACCAAGAACCCTCAGATCAAAAGCTGAAGCAATCGGCGGGTTGGACCACCGTGGTCCAGCCCGCCGACTAGCAGCGTCGCTACTCGGGCCGTTGGGTTCCGCAATTGGGACAGAACCGCTGGGTGGGCGCCAGGGGCGAGTTGCACTTGGCGCAATGGGCGGTCGCGGCGGCGGCCGGCGCGGCGGCGCTCATATCATTCCCACAGTTGGGACAGAAGCGAGTGCCGGGCGCGTTAACACTATGGCAGCGGGAGCAGGTCACGCCGGTGGCCTGGGGCCGCGCCTGTTGGGGCGCTTGCTGGGGTTGCGCCTGCAAGGGCGGGCGCGGCTGCTGTATCTGCTGCTGGTAGTTGGCCTGCTGCCCGCCCCCCGGCTGCTGTCCATAGGCGGGTTGCTGCCCGTATCCCGGTTGCTGCCCGTATCCGGGCTGTTGCCCATATCCGGGTTGCTGGCCATATCCCGGCTGCTGACCGTACCCTTGTTGTTGTCCGTACCCTTGTTGTTGCCCATACCCGCCGCCCATCCCCGGCATCTGTGGCGGCTGGAGGTTTTGCGGTTGGTAGTTGCGCGGCACGTTGAACTGGCGGGGATGGACGAAGGTCCAGTTGCCGTTCCGGAACTCCATGGGATGGAATCGGCCTTGATAGAAGGTGCCGTGGCAGCCGAGCCTGGGGTCGAACATCACGTCGCCGTGCATGAAGGGGTCGAAGAACATCCCATCCATCAGGAATTCTTCTTCCATTTCCAGGGCGAACATGTCCTCTTGCCACTCCATCTCTTGCCGGAGCTCTCGGCGTTCCTCCCAATTTTCCAAGCGGTCGAACAGACTCATGGCAGCCTCCCTGTCCTACACTCTTCATCCGGCGCCGGGCGTGTAACCATGGGGCTGCCACGCGGAATGGCGCTTCCCCCGCTACAGTAGCAGCTTGTGCGCCAAATCACAATCCGTCATCATCGGACGGGTGTGACCTAGAATCGTAGGGAAGATTAGGCAGCGCCGCGACAGAGGTCGGCCACCTCCTGCCAGCGGTCGGAGAGGAGCAACATGCGGAGGGTGGCCACGTCTTGAGCGCCGGACTGGGACCAGCGCATCCCGGCGCCTTTCATGCGGTCGGTACCAAAGCGTTTGCAGCCACTCTCGGCCAGGCCGCTTCCCACCTGATAGCCCTGAGCCAGGAAGGTGGGATAGGCCAGTTGGGGCGCACGGTCGGCGAAATAGGCGGCGGCCTTGCGGGCCGTATCAGCAGCGGCCGGTTGGTCGGCGTGTTCCTGGGCCAGGGTGGTCAGTTCCTGGCAAAGCAGGTCGGCCTGGCCGCGCTCCAGGGCGCGCAAGGCAGGCTGGACCCAGCGCAGGGCCGCGGGATGGCCCTCGCCAAAGACGGCTTTGCTTACCGTCCAGAGATGTTCTTGGGCATGCGGCAAGTCTAGGATGCGCGTGAGCTGAATCCCCGGCAGCCGGAGTTCGCTGTCCACGACCTGGTCCAGATGAGGGGAACCGTCGGCCACCACCGCCAGGTCGGTGACGGGAGCGCCCAGACCCCGTTCACGCAGTTCCGCCCACAGGTGCGCGCCAAACTGGGCGTAGGCTTCGGTGCGCGCCACATAGGTGATGCGTACGGCCTGGTCCACCGGAGCCAAGGTCCAGCTGGGCGTCGTGGCGGCCTGATACGCGCGCAGGCGGGTGCGCAGCGGAGGGGGACGCCGCTCTGGAGCAGGGCTCGGTTCCGCCCGCGCGCGGGGCACCACTTCATACACCGCCGCCACTTTCAGTTCCCGCCAGAGCAACTTGCGGCTCGTGGGCTCGCGCTCGGTCGTGCAGTAGCGGAGCCCATCCGGCGCCGCGTAGAGTCGGCTCCCCTGGGCCGGCTGACGGATCGCTCCGGGGCTCGTGGGGTGGGCGGCCACTGCCCGCAAGGCTGCCAGCCGAACCGCTGCCCGCGCCTCCAGTTCCGCCCCCAATGCCTCCCCTTTGGCCCGTACTTCACTCGCGCTGACCGCCGGCCAGCCGAACCGCCGTAGGGTCTCCTGCCCCAGCCGCCCCGGCAACAAAGCTAACAACCAGCCACACTGCTCTTGCAGGTACCGGCTCATCCGTCCCGCCTGTCCCAGCCCCAACTGCTCGTCGAGGGGAGAACTGGTCGCCCGACAGGCCGCGCACCGATAATACGCCCGCCGGACCAGCCGGAGATCGCCCACGCTGGTCTTCACCACCAGCCGCCGCCGTTGGTCATGATAGGTCTGCTCCGCCCCACACAGACACGGCCGACTCGGCCCCACCAGCCCACTCCCCTGCGCCACCACCACTTCTTGCAGCACCACCTGCCCAATCCGGGCCAGGACCGCCTGGGTCAGCGCCTCTAATTCATAGAGCGTCGGCGCCGTGCCCGGGGCCATCGCCCGCGCCACCACCTCCTTGAGCAGCCGCTCCACTCCTGGTAGGATACGACTGAGGACGGCCTCTGGGCTCATGATGCGCTCCCTCCTTGCTCTCGGTGGCCTTTTGATTACACCACCAGTCTAGAGGAAGCGCATCCCTTCTTGTTCCCTCACAAATCTAGGTCACACCCTCATCGGACCCCGGAACGATAGTACCGGTTGGTGTTCCTTGACTTTAGAGTGTGGGACGCCCATACTGCCACTGTAGCTTGGGCATGCACGCCATGTGGCGCGCCTCCTCATGCGGGGAGATGTGTGCTGATGCGCCGCGCGGCCTTCTTGACCCTGAACGTGCCCTCATGGCGTTTGTCTATGTGGTCGGCGCGAGGGTTGGCGGCTCTTCATTCCTCCTCTTTTTGGGCGCGATATAGCATGGCGCCGCGCACTGTTAATTCTTGGAGAGCATCGTGAGCACCACCAGTCTAGAACCCATCAGCCAGGGCATCCAGTGGGGTAAATGGATCACCCTTTTCGTCGTCGTCGCCCCCTTCGTGGCCTTTTTGTACGCGATCCGCCAGTTGTGGAACCAGCAGGTGAACGGGCAGGATCTGATCCTGTGCGGCGTTCTGTACGCCCTGACCGCGACTGGGATCACGGTTGGCTATCACCGCCTCCTGACCCATCGCAGCTTCGTCACCGGTTCTCCCATTCGCTTCCTCTTCCTGTTGCTGGGCTCGATGGCCGTCGAAGGCCCCGTCGTCTACTGGGTCGCCACGCACCTCGAACATCATGCCCATAGCGACCGCGAGGGCGACCCGCATAGCCCCAATGAGGGCTTCTGGCACGCCCATATCGGCTGGATGATTGGTCCGTACCAGGCCAAGCCGGAGGTCTACGCACGCCACCTGAAGGATGACCGGCTGGTGCAATTCATGTCCCGCACCTTTTTCGGCTGGGTGGGCTTCACCCTGGCGCTTCCGGCGCTGCTCGACGGCTGGCTCTCGCTTGGTAACGCGGGCGGCTTCGGCACCGGCTTCTGGCATGGATTCCTCTGGGGCGGCCTGGTGCGGATCTGCTTGACCCATCACGTCACCTGGAGCGTCAACTCCATTTGCCACACCTTTGGTCAACGGCCCTTCAGCGCCACCAAGGACACCAGCCGGAACAACTTCCTTGTCGGGCTTCTCGCCATGGGCGAGGGCTGGCACAATAACCACCATGCCTTCCCCTCGGCCGCCTATCACGGCTTCAAATGGTGGCAGATCGATGTCTCCGCCTACGTCATTCGCCTCCTCAAGGTGCTTGGGCTGGCCACCAAGGTACAGATGCCGACCCTGGAAGCACAGGAGCGCCAGCGCGAGCGTGCCGAGATGCGAAAGTCGGCCTAAGGGACGAGGAGCCGGGCGCGCGGCCACTCCAAACTGACACAACAAAGAGCCGATGGCTGCTGTCCTCGGCTCTTTGTTCGTATTATTTATAGGTCTTCAGGTAGAGCCACTTGAACTGACGGAAGTGTGGCTGCACGTATTTGCTCCACGCCTCGTCATTGAAGATGATGGCTTCACAATTAGCCAGAAGGCCGCAGGCGATGATTAGGGCATCTGGAGTATTGAGACCGGTAACGGCGTGTAGGGTGGCTGCTTGCATCGCCACCTGAAGGTCCACGGCGAGCAAAGTGAGATTGGGGAACGCGATAAGAAACGTGTGCATAAAGGTCAGCGACGGTCCCCCAGCCTTGATCGGGCGGACCAGCAATTCCATGGCGCTGATAGCGGAAAAGTAACCCTGAAGCGAATCGTGGTCGTCCTCGATCCGGCCTAGTAGGTGATGTGCCAGGTGATGCACATCCTCCAGGGGAGAGTGGAACGCGATCAAGGCGCTACTGTCCAGGAGGACACGGGTAGCGCCGGCCAGCGCCGCGTCGAGATCGGAGATGGCCATTGCAGCCTACTCCTCGCCCCAGCTCCGCCGTTCGCCTTCCAGATAGGCAATCGTATCCTCATGGCTGCCAAACACATCACCCAGCTTACCGGCAAAAGCATCCGCCCACCGAGTGGGCCGCCGCATGAGCACCAGCATGTCGCCATGCACCACCTGCGCCAGGAGCCGGTCGCCGCGCTCCCATCCCAGATCGCGCAAGCCTTTTGCCGGCAGGCTTATCTGATTCTTCCCAGTGATTGTAGTTTCACCCACTTGATGTGGAAGAGTCCTACGGTGATCCTCATCTACAAGCGGGTATGTGGTTGGTTCGGTCGTCACCGTCCTGTTCCTCTCTGCTCGCCCGCTCCCAGCGCGGAGGCAGATTCCAGCAGCTAGGGCGATCTTTCCCTCTCAATCCTAGCCGAACACGAGGAGCATCGCAAGGGAAACCAGCAACATCCCCTTGAAATATATGGATAATCCAAGGTTCTTACGCGGATTAGGCCACTCGATGGGATCCGATCATCAGCAACCAAGCAAGACACGGTATCGTAGGGTGGATCCGATCACGGCAGGCGCGCACACTGGCAGGCGACCCGGTGCAGGCCATAACGCTCCTGTACCGCGCCGCCGATAGTGGGTCGCTGCCGCCAGGGTGGGATGATTGGCTGCGGGAGAGTTGGACATTCCAGAGCTTGCGGACGGAGCCCGGTTGGCCCGCGCTCCTCGCCCGCGCGCAAGCCGCTCGTCCACAAGAACCGGGATAGTAAGGTTAATTGCCCGTCAAACGCCGCAGTTCTCTTTCTACCGCGCCAAGCTAAACGGATACCCGTTCCGCGCCGCCACCAGGGCCGCCAGTTCGCGACCCAGGGCCGTCCCGTCCACCAGGTAGCCGGGCGCGTAGGCGCGCAGGCGGGCCAGTTCGTCCTTGAGTTCCTGGCCACTCAAGGTGGCCAGGAGGATACGATCGATGGCCGCGAGGGCACGGGGCAGGAGGCGCCAGACGGCAAGGCGCGCGGTGAGAGAGTGGTTGGCGGCCTCGCGGCTGTCGGCGGCCTGGTTGGCGCGGGCCAGTGAACTGTCCGCCGCGTAGACGGTGATGATCCCGTCCGCCACGTTGGCCAGGAACTCCTGCT
>DATBTL010000387.1:0-5153 GCA_036559345.1 Chloroflexota bacterium
GCCGATCTCCAGGGGCAGGTCGGCGGGGATGCGGGCCCGATAGGCGTCGATCTCGGTCCTGAACCGATCCAGGCCGGCGAAGTAGCCCAGCACGGAGACTCCATCGCAGGTGCCCTCGGCAGGGGGGACGCTCATCCCCAGATGCCAGGCCAGATCGAGGACCGGCGAATGGGCCGGGGCGCCCACGGCGGACGCCTCTTGCAGATGGACCGGCGTCTGGCTCACCACCTGGACGGCCTGGCGTACCTCTCGGAGCAGCGCGTTCGTGGAGAGGACGCGGAGCCTCATGTACCGCCCCAGTTCACCGTCAAGCTGGTCGGTCCAACAGGAGGCCATCCAGGCGCCGTCGTCACTCTCGCCGCCGCCCTCGGCCAGGCGGGTCTGGATGTCATCGGCCACGTAGCGGCGGACCCGCGCCGCGTCCACCCCGTGCTCGCGGGCCAACTCCAGACAGGCGGGGCAGAAGCAGAGTCCCAGCAAAAGTTGCAGGGCGGGGGTGACCCGCACTTGCTGCATCTCATGGTGGAAGCCATGGACGAAGGGCATGTGGTGCGCGGCCTCCAACTGGATCGCCTTCAGCGGATACCGGCGGGCCAGATCGCCGGCCAGGGCGCACACGTAGGCGCGGGCCGCTGGTTGGGCTGGGCAGAGATAGGTGATCGCGGGGTCGCCAAAGGCGTTCACCGGCGCATACTCAGGGTAGGTGCTGCCTAACCGCGTATTGTGCAGACACACCGTCCAGGCAATGACCTCCAGCCCAGCCCGCTCGGCTCCTTGACATAAGTCAGCCAGCACATCCTGTTCGAGTGCCAGCTTTCCGACATGCGGCTGGATGGGGGAGTCGGCGAAGGCCGTCGGATCGGGCCGGAAATAGAGCGACCCGTCCTCCGGGTAGTAGACTTTCCGGCGCGGATTGTGCGGGAGAATCAGTTTGGCCGCGTGGTAGCTGGCGGCCAGACTGATCGTATCCACCCCAAGCTGCTCGCGCGCGTTGCGGCAGAACACATCGACGGATTCGTCGACCACGTCCCAGGGGTAGGCGTACATCGAAGCGTAGAAGCCCCCCATTATTGGCGCAACGCCCCTTCCATCAGGCCCTTCATGAACCACTTTTGCAGGATGACAAAGAAGACGATGGGGGCGGAAATCATCACGCTAAAGACGGCGGCAATGCGCGGCCACTCCCAGATACCGGTACCGGCGGCGGCCTGAAACATCGCGATCGTCAGGGTCTGGGAACTAATGGTGCTGGTCAGGGTGAAGACGAGCAGGAATTCTCCCCACAAGGCGATGAAGTTGAGCATGGCGACCACGATCAGCCCGTTCGCGCAGAGCGGCATCGCGATTTGCAGGAAGGTGCGGAAGGGATTACAGCCATCCACGCGCGCCGCCTCAAGCAATTCCTTGGGCAGGGCGCGGAAGACGCCAGTCATAATGAAGGTGCTAACCACCAGATTGATCGCGATATAGGGCAGAATCAGCCCAATCAGCGTATCCAGCAAATTGAGCTGGGCGGTAACCTGGTAAATACCGATCACCGAGGTGATCTGGGTGGGGAAGAAGAGCGAGGCCGCCAGGACGGTCAAGAGGATGCGGCGGCCTGGGAAGCTCAGCCAGACCAGGGCGTACCCGGCCAGGCTGGAGGTGACCATGACGCCAATCAGGCCGCCAGTGGTCACGATCACGCTGTTGATGAAATAATGCGGCAGGTCGGGGATATTGTTGAAGGCGTAGCTGTAGGCGTCTAAGGTGGGGTGGACCGGGAAAAACTTGATCGGTACATCATAGGCTTCGCTGACCGGCTTGAGCGACATACTGATCACCCAGATGATCGGCAGCAGGGCCACGATGCAGAAAAAGATCAGCACCAGGTGGCGCACCGCCACGCCCGCCGGCAGGCGGCCTCGCCTGCCCTGGTCCCGGCTTCGGGTGACGCTCGACGGGAGATTCGATTCGATCGACATCAGCGGGTCTCCGGATCGGGGCGAAGGAAAAAGTAGAGGACCAGGGCAAAGGCCAGCATGATGATCGCTCCGAGCCAGCCGATCGCCGCCGCGTGCCCCATCGGCATGGCGTTCTGAAACGCCAGGTTATACATGTAGACGGTCCAGGGGCGGAACGGATCGTGCCCCATGATCAGGTACTCAACCAGTACGCCCATGGCGGTGCTGAGACGCAAAATCAGAATGATCAGGAGCATAGGCTTGAGCAAAGGCAGGCTAATCCGCCAGGCTATCTGCCATTCCGACGCCCCATCGATCCGCGCCGCTTCATAGAGGTCGTTTGAGATGCCCGAGAGACCGACCATGAAGAAGATCGTGTGATAGCCCAGTCCCCACCACCACTCCATAAAGGCGATACAGGGGATAACCAGGGCATCATTGCCCAACCAAGTTGGGGGAGTGTTCCAACTGCCTAGATGCAGCCCACCAATTAGGATCAAGTTCAATAAGCCCTGGGTGGGTCCATAGATCCAATTCCAGAGGATGAAGACCAGCGGGCCTGGGATCAGGGCGGGAATATACAGGAGGGTGCGATAGACACCCGCCACCTTGGGATTGCGCACCCGATCCAGGAGGATTGCCAACAGGACGGGAAACAGCACGCCGCCTGGAATAAAGATGGCGGTAAACTCGGCTGCCTGGCCGATACCCTGCCAAAAAATCGGATCCTGAAGGGCACGCGTATAGTTGCGCAGCCCCACGAAGGCGGTGCCGTCGGGATAAAGATTGCGGAAATTGGTGAAGCTGAGCCAGAGGACGCGAAGGATGGGATACAGCTGATAGAGGAGCAGGAAGGCGAGCAGCGGCAGAATGAACAGGTAGCCCGTAACATTCCGGCGCGCGAAGCGCCGGAGCGCCAGGCCACGTCCAATCGGCTGGGGTTGGGCTGTGGGAGTGCTACTACTCATGAGGTCTCAGGCGCGGCGACCGACCGTGGCCGGGCCGAGCGGCGCACCCCTTTCTGCTCACTGCTTGGCCAACAATCGACAGCGAAGTACCGCCGGGGAGCGAACCACCATGGCCCGCTCCCCGGCGACCGTCCTTACCCTCCGGTCTGCTGCTGGAGCTGGGTAGTGAAATCGGTCTGCGTTTTGGCCAGAGCCTCTTCCGCCGTTCCCTTTCCCTTGAGGAAATCCAGGAAGGGATTGATCATCACGCCGGCCATGCCGAGCGAGAAGCCATAGACCGAGTTCGGAATGGCCTTGCTCAGCGGAAGCTGGGCAAAGGCGGCGTCAATCCAGTTTGGCGCCTTACCCCTGATCATGGGGTAGACGGACTTGAACGGAGGGATCTGGCCGGAGAGGACCACTTCCTTGGTCCAGAAGCGTTCGTCTCCGAGCAGGGTGGTCAGCCAGTGGGCCACGGCCTGCTTGTTGCTCCCGTACTTAAACAGACCAGCGCCCGTATTCCAGAACAACGAGCCGCCGGCGCCGCCCGCGGCGGGCTTGGGCAACCGTCCCAGACCCATTTCATCAATCGTAAAGCCGTGACCCCAGAATGGCACCGAATGCACCACTGAGTTGGCGTATTTGAACATCATCGCGACCCGGCTGCCCTTCATCGCGATTTCGTCAATCGTGCCGGCGTTGACCGTGGTGCCAGGTGAGAAGAAATCCTTCGGCACGTAGGGCATGATCCCCTTGAGAATCTTGTACGCCTGCGCGTAGGCGGGGTGGGCGAAGTTTGGATTGCCGTCCTTGGTGTAGACGTCCAGGCTAATGCTGTGGACCACCGGCATGACCGAGCGCCAGGGATGCCAGTCGAAGGTAGCGCCTGAAACGGTGCCGTGATTGAGCTTGGCGGCGCTGATTCGGCGAGCGGTATCGGTGAACGCTTCCCAGGTGGTAGGCACCTTCGTGATTCCCGCCGCCTTGTACATACTCTTCCGATACTCCAGGCTGCACAGATCCAGCAGCATCGGCCAGTCATACATCTTGCCGTTGATCGTGCCTTCCTGCTGAACCGACATCGGCATGTCGTTCTTCACGCTGGCGGGCATATAGGGATCCCACGGCTCGATTGCGTTTACCGCGTGCAAGGCCGCAAGGTCCAGGAAAGGGGTCATGCCGACATAGACGTCCCAGGACGATGTCTTGCGGCGCGCTTCCAGGACGAACTTCTGGGTACTGAAGTTGGTGACCGGGGCCACGGTGATCTGCACTTGCAGGTCTTTGTTCTTGGCGTTGTATTCCTTGGTCAGCGTGGTAATCTGCGGGTTGAAATCCAGCACCCAGGAATAGAAACCCAGATTCGCCACGCCCGCGCGTGAGGGCCGGGCCGCCTCCGCGTGCTCGATATCGGCCTTGGCCGTGCTGGGGTTATAGGCGCGAAGGAAGGCGCCGATCGCCGTGGCGCCCAGGCCAACCTGGGCGGCGCGCTTCACGAACTTGGCGCGCGTGGTCCGGCCGGCGCACAACTGATAAAACTCTTCGTATACCGGCTCGAGGTCGAACTCCTGATGCATCTGATGACTCCTCTGGCGAGCATTGAATGAAAGGAACAGTGCAAGGCGAGGAACGCGCGGTCCACCTCCGTTGGCGAATCCAGCATCAAAAAAGACCCAAACCCGTGTGCCGCTACCCTCCTTCTGGACACCGGACCAACGTCGTTGCTGTGATCCGACCACTGTCTGGGTTCACGTCATCGTGACGGCCCCTACAATGGCGCCATCGTAGCACCGGGCTTGAGCCGCTGTCAAAGGGGAATCGGGACGCGCGGGCGCCATCCATCCCTGGTCAAAATTAGCGGTTCCCGCGATAATTGGCGGATGCGACGATGCAAGGAGGCTCCGCGATGGCCGGCCCGGTGAGCGCCGTAAACCCACAGTCGATCTATGAGAGTCTTGGCGTCCGTACTTTCATCAACGCCGCGGGCTCGTATACCCGACTCGGCGGTTCGCGCATGCCCGTGCCGGTGGTGGAGGCGATGCGCGATGCGGCGGCCGGTTTCGTGGACATCGACGAGTTGCAAGCTCGGGTGGGCGAGCGAATCGCCGCGCTCACCCACAACCAGGCGGCTTACGTCACCTGTGGAGCCGCCGCCGGCCTATTCGTCGCCACGGCGGCTTGCATGACCGGCACGGACCAGGCGAAAGCGCGCCAACTCCCCGATCCGCGTGGGTTGCTCACCCGCGTGGTGGTCCAGCGCGCC
>DATBTL010000388.1:0-2181 GCA_036559345.1 Chloroflexota bacterium
GTTCAGCAGCGCGCGTGGCATCGCGAGGCCTCCAATCAGGCTGTTGGCCGTTTACGAACGGGGATGGAAGATACGCCGCCCAGCTTGCCGAAGCGAGGGACTTCGGCGCCTACGTTCTCCGGGCGGGATCGCGACGAGATCGAACCGTGGCATCAAGCAGGGAACTACCCCCATGCTTGTGGCATAGCATACTCGCAGATCCCGCCTTTGTATAGCCCATACGATGTATTCGTCGGGTCAAATTTGAGGTATATGCTAGCCGGCGGGTCTTTTTTGGAGAAGACGGCGAAGTATGGGTTCGATCTGCCCCTGGAGGGTCTGGTTGGCATAGCCAATCCAGGCCACATTGCTCTCGGTGTCAAGGGGAGCGGCCAGGGGCGCACCCTGGGGGTCGGTCACCCGTACCCCCGCCTCGCGGGCGATCAACTCGGTGCAGAGGTCATAGGGATGGCAACAGAGGCGCGTCCTCCCCTCGCCGCTTGCGTGCAGCAGCGGTCGGAGATCGGCCAGGAAGCGATCGTGACCCACGGTCAGCTCATAGAGTTGACCGCCGGAGCTGATGTATTGATCATCGAACACCTGCGGCGATTCGGTGGGCGGCGGACCGAGCAGTTCCAGAAACAGCGCCTCCTCGATAGCCGCGGCGGCCAGTTTGGCGCCGGGAAAGAACTTGCTAATCGCGGCAAAGCCGCCGCGCAGGGTGGCGGCCTGACTGGGATGGGGAATGAAGCGGGTGATCGTCCCATCCCGAAGGTCGTGCGTCTCCGCCTCAACCCCGGCGCCGTGGGCCGCCCATAGGAGGTCGGCCAGGGCGGCCCGCGTGGTGGGCAATTCCGCCTGGAGGGCGACGCCGATCTGGTCCAGGGTTGGACGACTTCCGGCGCGGGGCGGCGGAGCCACGCCGAACAGGGTCCAGGCGCTCCGCTTCCCGTACATCAGTTCGCGGGTACCATCTATCGGGTCCACGATCAGGGTAAAAGCCAGGCGATCGGGATCGGCGCCGGCGGGAAAGGTACGCGAGCCCCCCTCGAGTCCCTCGGCCACCAGGAGAAAGGGGAGATCCTCGCTCCAGGCGGCGCAATGGGCCAGCAGCACGCCCTCGCCGTGTTCATCAATGCGGAAGATTGTGTCGCCTCCGCGGTCGCCCACCTCGCGTGAAAGCTCCTCGGTGGAGGACGCGCGGAGGCCCTGCAGGACGGCTTCGCGGATCGCCAGGGCGGTATCGCGCAAGTGGCGAACAAAGTAGCTATCGGAGCGGGGCAGGTGCCGCTCAGGAGGAGGAATCGAGGCCGGCCTCCTCCAGCCGGGCACGCAGACGCGCGATCTCTTCTATAGCGGCATTGCGCGCCCGTTCGGCGGTAAGCCGGGCCCAGCGCTCCCCGTCCCGCTCCGCTTCGGCTGCTCGCCGGGCCGCGATCTCTTCGTCGATCTGGAGGAGCCGCTCGCCCTCGCGGGTGATCAGGCGGAGCAGTGGGCCGCGGAAGGGATCGGTGGATGGTTCGGCCACCACCCACAAGCTCACGGTGGCTAGCCAGATCCTGCTCCCCTCGGGCCCGATCTCGCGATAGACGCCCGGGCTCTCCAGCCGATAGCCGTGTAGGTCCAACTGCTTCCGCGGGCGCGGGTCGAAGGTCACGTACTCGGTCACCCCCAGCTCGGCGTAGGCGGCCCGCTTGGGCCCAATGTCCTTCTTGGCCGTCTTGTTGGAGAGCACCTCGACCACCAGCATGGGCGGTTTGCCCACCGAGCGGACGTTGTAGGCGATGCTGTCATGGAGCGCCGCCTCGGCGGTGACGAAGACATCGGGATAGAAGACACCGGTGCTCCCATCGGCCCGTGGGTAGTGGAGATCGGTTTCGGTGCGGACCAGCCAGAGCACGCCAAGCTGCCGGGCGTGGGTGCGAAAACCCTTGGCCAGATTCTCGCCGACCGCGACATGCGTCTGGGTCCCACCCAAGATCTGGGTCTCCCTCTCGTTGGGTAAGAAGGTGGTCACGGTACACGGCGGAGTAGTGTCGCGGATGTTGACGGCCATGGCTGCTCCCAGAGACCTACGGCTGGCATCGCCAGGAACCAGTGTACCACGCGGACGCCACGCCCCGGCGGGATTACGATTCCCCGGGCGCACCCACGCCCCGATTCCCCGGGCCCGATTCGGGTTTGCGAAGGTGATGCCCACCC
>DATBTL010000389.1:0-11640 GCA_036559345.1 Chloroflexota bacterium
GTCGAGTCCCTGGATAGCGGCATTCTGCGCATCCCGCCCGATAGCGCGCCGCCGGGGGTTAGTGTGCCGGTTGGGACCGTGCTGGCCTACGTGACGCGGCCCGGCGAGGCGGCGCCCTTCGAGAATCGGACCGCGCCACCCGCGCCACCCGCGGCGACCGCCGGGCCGGCGCCCCAACAGCGAGCGCCCGAGGGGCCCGCCAGCCCGGCGGCCTTCCGGGCCAATGGACTCGCGAGCACCCCGGCAAGCCCGCGGGCCCGCCGGGTGGCCAAGGAGCTAGGGGTCGATTGGACGACCATTGCCGGGACCGGCAGCACCGGGCGCATCGTGGAGCGCGATGTGCGGGCCGCCGCGATCTCGCAGCCGGTCGCGGCGCGGGCAAGAGTGAGCCCGGTCGCGCGCCGGGTCGCGCGGCAACAAGGAGTCGATCTGGATGAACTGGCCACCCAGATGCCGGACAAGCGGATCACGCGGGCGGATATTGACGCCGCCGTCCGCCCGGCTGCCGACCAGGTTCCGGACGGCGGACGATCGCAACCGCTCAGCCGGATGCGGCGGATCATTGGCGAGCGGATGGCCCAGAGCGCCCATACCGCGGCGCCGGTCACTCTGACCACCGAAGCCGACGCGACGGAACTGGCGGCTCTGCGCGGACGCATCAAGCGTTCCCTGGCCGGATCCAACCGACCGGCCCCATCCTATACCGATTTGCTCGCCCGCCTGACGGCTCTCGTCTTGCTGGAGCATCCCTGGATGAACAGCACGCTCATCGGCGACGCGATCATACAACACGAGGCCGTACACATCGGGATCGCGGTGGACACGGAACAGGGCTTGCTGGTGCCGGTCGTGCGCGACGCCCACTTGAAGTCGATCCAAACGATTGCCGAGGAATCGGGGGAACTGATCGCGGCGGCGCGGGCCGGAAAATCGAAACCCGATCAACTGGGCGGCAGCACCTTTAGCATCACCAACCTTGGCATGTACGAGATTGATGCCTTTACGCCGATCATCAATCTCCCCGAATGCGCCATCCTGGGGGTTGGTCGCATCGTCGCCCGTCAGGTCGTGATCGATGAGGAGACCGAGGAACTCGCGGTGCGGAAGATGCTAACCTTGAGTCTGACCTTCGATCACCGCGTGGTGGACGGGGGGCCCGCCGCCCGGTTTCTGCAACAGATCAAACGCTCGATCGAGCAGCCATACGCCTGGCTTATCGCGTAGCCGGCCAGCGGCGGAAGGGTTCGCCGCGGAGCTTTCATGGGGGAAGCCCCGACTATCAGCCGCATTACCGGCTGCCGACCGTGAGCGGCACTGTATATGGAGGACGGATGGACGATGTATTGGTTGACGCCGACTCGCTGCGGCGTTTCGTGGCCGCCGTGCTGGAGGCCGTGGGCACGGAGGAGGAGGACGCGGCGATCGCCGCCGATGTCCTGGTGACCGCGGACCTGACCGGGCACGAATCGCACGGAGTGGCCCGGCTGGAGGAGCAGTATGCGCGGCCGGTTCAGACTGGGGCGATCGCTGCCCGCGGCACGCTGGTCACGGTGCGCGAAACAGCCGCCACCCTGGTGCTCGACGCCCAGAACGGGCTGGGTCAACCGGCGACCAAACGCGCCATGGATCGGTGCATTGCCAAGGCGCGGGAGGCCGGCACCTGCATGGCCACGGTGCGGAACAGCAACCACCATGGGATCGCGGGCTACTACCCTCAATTGGCCGCCGCCCACGACATGATCGGCGTGTGCTGCACCACGGCCGGGGCCCTGGTGGTACCCACCGGGGGCCGCACCTCGCTACTCGGCACGAACCCGCTCGCCTTCGCGGCGCCGGCCGGCCGGCATCAGCCTTTTATGCTCGATATGGCCACCAGCGTGGTCCCGATTGGCAAGGTAGAGGTGAAGGTTCGGCGCCATACGCCCTTGCCTGAGGGCTGGGCGGTCGATGCCCAGGGACAATCGGCGACCAATGCCGCCGAGGTGCTCGGACGGGCCTTCGGTGACATGACCGGCGGGCTGCTCCCCCTGGGCGGTCTGGAGGCTGGGCATAAGGGATACGGACTGGCGGCCATGGTCGATATCCTCGCCGGCGTATTGGCCGGGGCGCAGGTCAGCCTCCATGTGCGCGAGGCGATGGCGAGCGGAGAGGGTGCCGGGATTGGTCACTTTGTCGCGGCCATTGACCTGGCCGCCTTTGGCGCCGTGGATGAGTTCAAGGCTGCCATGGACGCCTACATTGACGATCTGCACGCCGCCCCATGCGCGCCGGGTACGGATCGGGTCAGGGTAGCCGGCGAGCCCGAGTTCGAGGCCAGGGAGCGCCACCTTCGCACGGGCCTCCCATTGCATGGCGGGGTCGCGGCATCACTCCAGGAACTGGGGCGTGAACTGAGGGTGCCGCTCTTCCGCCTGCTTGGCTGACCACCGAGTTCTCTCGTAGTCACTCCTCCGTCGGTCCGGCAGTGAAGGGCGGAGGGCCGCGATCCGAGGGAGGACCAAGGATCAGTTAGCGCTGCGGAACCGCTTCGCGGCTTGTATGGACCGCGCGGAGGACGGCGTAGACGAGGCCCTCCCCACTGGTAAGATGATCGCGCAGGATGGCCTCGGCGGCGTCCGCGTCATGCGCCGCCAGGGCGCTGATAATCTTGCGGTGGCCGTCCACCGCGCCCGGCAAGTCGATGCTGGCCATGCTCGCCTCGGAAATGCTGAGGATGGTTTCGATCAGCGGCGCGACCGGCTCCCAGGCATTGACCAGGGCCCGGTTGCCGGAAAGATTGATCAGCCGGCGATGGAAAGAGGTATCAAAGGCGGCAAAGAGTTGCGGTTGCTCGTGGGCCACCGCCACATCCATCTCCACCACTAGCGCTTCCAATTCCGCCAGGGACTCGGCGCCGATCACCCGGGCGGTGCGGCGAATCCCCGCCAACTCCAGCATCAAGCGGCACCCATAAATATCAGCGATGTCCTGCTCCGTGACCCCGATCACGAAGGCCCCGCGGCGTGGCTCGATGCGGACCAGCCCCTCGTGTTCAAGCTGAGCGATCGCCTCGCGAATCGGCAGCCGGCTCACCCCGAAACGTTGGGCCAGCAGCGGTTCCTTCAGATGGGATCCAGGCTCTAACTCGCCCACGATGATCGCCCGGCGTAAGGCCGCGACTACCCGCTCCCACAACGCTTCCGATTGCACGATATCGATGCGAGGTATGTCCATCGTTTCCCTGTCACTACCTTCAACTGCTTGGATTCAGTGTACCGGGCGGGCGGTTGTTCGTCTACAGTCAACTGTCCTATGGCGCGCGTCGTGGCGGCGTACGCCTAGCCCTGCCACAGGAGGTCCGGGAACTGCTCCTCCATCATCCGGCGGAATCGCTGAACCGTGTCATGGGGAATCGCGAGATACGGGCGCCGGGTACGATTCGCCGGCACCAAGAAGGGCGAGGCGGCCGAGAGCGCCTTGCCCACAATGCCATGCAGATTCCCCGATCCGCGGAGGAGGTCGCAGGCCATGATCAGGGCATGCATACGCTCCTGTCGCCGGCGGGCCTCTTCCCAGTGGCCCGCCATGAGATCCTCGTACCACCGCGCCATATAGGGCGCGTTGAAGTTCGCGAACCAAGAGTAGACGCCGCGCGCTCCGAAAAACATATACGGGGTCATGGCATGCTCGCCCGTAAAGTGGCTCAGCTCCGGCGCGCGGGCCCTGAGAGTGAGGAACTCGCTCACGTCCGACCCAACATGCTTGGTCCCGATGAGGTTCGGCACTTCCTGGGCCAGCCTGGCATAGTCGGCCCCATATTGATAGTTATGCACCCGTGGGGTGTTGTAGTGGACGAGCGCGAACCACTCCGGCACCGCCCCCTGTATATCTTGCCAGAACGCGGCATACGATTCGGGAGTCATGGGCATGAAGAAGGGATGGCCCACGTGGGCGCCCAGGATGCCGTGATCCGCGGCGTAGCGGACCCGATCCACCATCCCGCGTGTATTGCACCAGGTCACGCCAACCTGGGTGGGCACGCCGAGTCGCTGCGTCTCATCGGCGAAGACATCAATGATCCGCTTGAACTCATCGAGTTCTATCGCGTAAAACTCGCCGTCGCTGTCGGTCGTGTAGATGCCATGGACGCCGCCAGCATGAAGGCGGCGCAGGTTCTCGCGGAAGATGGCCTCGTCGAAGCGATCATCCTCATCGAAAGGGGTAGCGATCGCCGCCCATACGCCAAGGAGATTTGCACGGGTCAAGCGCTCGCGCATCGGTATGCCATGCTCGTCCATATGCACTCCCTCCGCGTCGAAGCGAACGGTTGCCCATCCCGTCCTCACGGCGCCCCGAAAATGTCCCGCGAATGGTTGACAGTATACAGACCTGGCACGGTCTAGCGCAACGGGGACGCGAGATCGCGAGACCCTGAGCAGCATCAGAACTCGGCGCATCGTCGATTCCGCCATGCGCCGAGTTCTGAAGCGCCCTTCAACGAAGAAGGACGTGACCCAACAAACCGGCCTCAGTAATTCCCGATCAGGCTCGCGCTCTCCGAATAGAGCGTATGAAGATTCTGTGCCATATCAAATTGCACGACCTCCCAGCCGCCGTAGACGTTGTGATACTGGTCGAAATCCTCCGGACCAGATGACCCCTCAAAGTTTATCTTCTTGCCCGACTTCAACAGCGCCACGCATGTCGCATAGGTATAGCACGCGGTTCCCGGCGGATTCGAGACGGTGATAATCTTATGGACCCAGACGGTGGGATTGGTGGAGTGCGCCGCCGTCATCGCCAGCGCGGAAATGATGACGGCGTCGTACATGTTGTCCGCGAGATCAAGCGGCTGCTTGGTCTTGTAGACACTCGCGTAGTCTTGCACGAAATGACTCCATGCCGGACCGTTCGGGGCCGCGCCCGCCATACCCGTGAGGTACTTCGTGGCGTAGCTCATCCCCATTGCCTGGGCAATCGTGCTGCTCGCCCCATTGTCCGTGCCGATGATCGGGACGTTGAGCATGCCAAGCTGCTCCATGTTATGGAACAACGTGCCCGCGGTCTGCGGATCGCTCTGCCAGAAGATGGCATCAGGGTGCTGGGCGAAGACCTGCTCGATCTCGGTGCGATACGAGCTCTGCTGCGGCACGATTGACACGTTGGCGACAACATGACCGCCATGCGCTTCATATGCCTTGATCAGTGGCGTGGCGATGGTCTGTGAATTGGCGCCATTGGTGAAGATCAGTGCCGCGCGATTCAGATGCTTATGCATCGCGTACGCGGCCATGCCTCTGGCCATGGTGGAATCCGAGACCGTCACGCGAAAAACATACGGGTATTGCATGTGATCGTAGGCGGTCGCGCCCGCCACCAGAAAGTCGACCAAGTGCGTAGGATCATACAACCGGATCACCGAGGCCGCGGTGAATACCGTCGGACCGACCTCGAACGCCGGGTTGTGGAGCTCAAGCGCATGCCAGGCAGGCACGGCGTCCACCGTATCACCGGCATCATCTTGCAACTCAGCAGTGAGCTTCATCCCCATGATGCCGCCATTGTGATTCACTTCGTACTGCCCCACGGTCGCGCCGTGAAGCAAGGCGCTGCCGACGAACGAGATCTGGCCGGTCATGGGGAACAGCTCGGCCATCAGGACGGATCCCTGGGCCGCCCCGTGCGCGGGCGTTCCCGCCCGCGCCCCCCCACCGGCCGCCATCGCCGCCACCAAACCGAGGGCGGCGCCCCAACGTACTCCACGTGATCGCATCAATTGCGCGCGCATATTTTCTCCGTTCCGCTGATACCCTACCCAGGGTACATCATAAGATTCGCTGCCCATTATCCGCCACACTCCGGACTCATTGGGCCGGTTCCTCGTACTAGCTCCTCTCTAGCGCTCCAAGATGGGCGCCAAATCCGCCACCTCCGGCGCTTGGCCCAGAAAAATCGAGGCCAGATCCTTCCGCATGACCTGGCCCGCCGGTCCATCCAGACTGTTCCGTCCCGCGATCAGGACATACGCCCAATCCGCGTGAGTGAGCGCGAGATCCACGTTCTGTTCGACCACCACCACGCCGGTGCCGGTGGCGGCGATCGCGCGCACCCGATCCCAGATCCGCTCAACATACATGGGCGCCAGCCCAGCGGTCGGCTCGTCCAGAAGCAGAACCCGTGGATCGAGCATCAGCGCCCGCGCCATACCCAGCATATTACGCTGGCCACCGCTCAGTTCGCCCGCCTGGCGCCGGGCAGCCTGCTTCAGGTCAGGGAACATGTCGAAGACCTCGCTCATGCGCGACCGAATATCACCGGTTTTGATGTAGGCTCCCATCTCCAGGTTTTCCGCCACCGAAAGGGTGGGAAAGACGTTGTTGACTTGCGGCACGTAGCCCATGCCGGCTTGCGCGACGCGGTAGGCGGGCCAGCCGGTGAGGGTGCGCCCGGCCAGCGCCACGCTGCCCCCCATGGGACGTAAGACGCCGAAGATCGCCTTGAGGATGGTTGACTTTCCCGCGCCATTCGGCCCAATCAACGCGGTCACCGAGCCCGCCTCCGCCCGCAGCGAGACATCGGAGGCGACGGGGAGCCGGTTATATCCGGCGGTGAGCCCTTCCACGACCAGGAGGCTCATACTCGTGCGCCGCCCACGGTACCGCTGCTGCCGAGATAGGCTCGCACCACCTCCGGGTTCGCCCGATGGTCCGCCAGCGTCCCTTCGGCCAGCGTGCGGCCTTCCGCCATGACGATGACCAGATCGCACAGCCGTTCCACCACGTTCAGATTGTGCTCCACCAGGAGCAGGGTCAGGCCCTGATCGCGCAATTCGCGAATGTGCCCCTCAATGCGATCGATCAGCGCCGGATTGACACCCGCCATGGGCTCGTCAAGGAGCAAGAGCTTCGGGCGCGCCATCACCGCGCGAGCCAGTTCCAGCAGCCGTTTCTGGCCCCCGCTCAGGGTTTCGGCCCAATCGTTGCGCAGCGCGTCCAGGCCAAAGTTCGATAATATCTGTCGCGCCTGGTCCACCAACGTGCGTTCCCGCGCCTTGATGGCACGGCGCCGGAAGAGCGCGCCCCAGAGCGTTTCATCGATCTGGCCCGTGGCGGCCACCAGTACATTCTCCAGCACGGTCAAACGCGCGAACTCCCGCGAAAGCTGAAAGGTCCTTAATAATCCTTGCCGCGCCATCTGGGCAGGTGACCAGCCGCTGGTATCCATCCCCGAGTACCGCACCTGTCCATGCTGGAGCTTCAGCGCCCCACCCACCACATTGATGGCGGTGGTCTTTCCGGCGCCATTGGGGCCAATAAGCCCACTGATGGATCCCGCGGGCACGCTGAAGGTGCAATCCTGTACGGCCTGCACCCCACCGAATGCATGGGAGATATGCTCAACGTGCAGGATAGGCGGCTCACTTGCTGATTGCATGGATGCTCTTCCTCGCTTCCCGATCGCGCGCCGGCTGTTCGAAGTAGAGGCGCCTCCGCTCGGGCAGCACCCCCTGTGGACGGAAGTAAATGACCAGGATCACCACGGCGCCAATCGCGATGTTGCGGAAGGCGCCAAGCAGCTCGGGATGGCCGGGTACCTGAGGCAGCAGCCCGGTGCCCTCAATGATCACGATGCGTACCAGCAGCGCCCCCAGAATGGCGCCAAAGATGTTTCCCCGCCCGCCGACCAGAAGCGCGGTAAAGACGATGACGGTCTCGATGATCGCCCAACCACTGGTATTCATCGCCCCAATGAACTCAATCGTCAACGCGCCGCCGATACCCGCGTAGGCGCAGGCGAGGATGACCGAGGTCAAGCGCAGGCGGAAGGTCGGCTTTCCGAAGGTCGAGGCGACATCCGGATCCGCGCGCACGGCCCGCAGCGCGCGGCCAAAGGGCGAACGCTCTATACAGTAGGCGATGACCAATAAGATCACGATCACGACCGCGGCGAGCGGGATAAACACGTAGACGTAGGAATTGGGGTCGGTATTGAAGGTTGTGGAGAGAGGTTGCGGAACGCCGACGATCCCCTGGGTACCATCGAACAGGTTGGAAAAATTGGACACCAGATTCCAGGCAATGGTCCACACCGCGACCATGACGATGGCCAGGTAGTCACTGCGCAGCCGCCGGACGGCCAGGAGGCCGACCAGGCCGCCAAGCAACCCCGCCGCGGCGGCCCCCACGAGCAGATCGAGGGGGAACGGCCAGTTAAGCCCCAGAATATAGTAGATTTCCGAACCTGGCGTCGATGGCCCCAGCGCGGTCACGCCCGCGAAGTAGGCGCCGGTGGCCATGAAGGTGACGAAGGCGAAATCCAGAATGCCGGTCATGCCGAACGAGATGTTCAGGCCGAGGGTGAACGTGCAGTAAATAAGGAAATAGGCGGCAAGGTTGGCAATGTAGTAGCCGGTGCTGGATGTCATCGCCCTATGCCTTTCCCACTACGCCAAGCAGCCCCTGCGGCCGGAAGAGCAAGATCAGCACGAGGATCACGAAGGCGGTGTCCAGTTTATATTGCGATGGGAAAAAAGCGGCCGAGACCTCGACGGCGAGGCCGATCACCAGGGCGCCAAGCATCGCCCCATAGGGTTTGCCTATGCCGCCTAGAATCACCGCCGCGAAGATGACAAAGAGAAAGGTAACCCCGAGGCTGGAATCAAAAGTCACCACGTTGAGGGCCAGGACGCCGCCGCCCAGCCCGGCAAGCACGCCGGAGATGATCCAGACAAGGGCGGTGATCCGTTCGGTGGGGATGCCGCTCACGGCCGCCAGGCTCGTATCATCGGACATCGCGCGCATGGCCTTGCCTACCTTTGTCCGGGTCAGCAGCAGGTGGATGGCGATCATCATCGCCACCGCGATCCCGATGATCCCGAGTTGGTTAGCGGTAAGACTCAGCGGGCCCACGTTGACCGGCGACTCCAGCCCAACATTGTATTCCTTATACTCCGCGCCCCAAATCGCCAGGATGCTGTTGGACATGATAAGCGAGAGGCCAAAGGTGATGATCAGGATGTACACCACCGGCCCTCCTCGCCGCGCGAAGGGGTCGAGAATGACCTGACTGATCACCAGGGCAACCACTCCCACCAGCAGGCTGCCCATGACGAGCGATAGCCAAATGTTCCAGCCCAGCGCGCCGTTGAAGGTCCAGGTGAGATAGGCTCCCAGGGTGAGAAAATCACCATACGCGAAATTGGCGTAGTTCGTGATCCCAAATTGCAGCGTCAATCCCACGGCGCTCAGGGCCAGCACGGACGCGGTAACCAGGCCGAAACCGATTGACAGCACGAAGAGGTGCATCGAAATCACCACGCGAAACTCCCGATTCCCGCTTACACCGCGGCCCGTAAGGCCAGTAGATTACGCTCCGGCGCGCTGATGGGCACCACGCATCCCGGGGCCACGATTAACCGCCTGCCTCCGGTCCGCGCGATAGACTCCCGTACCTGCGCCGCGACAGCCTCGGCATCCGAGGACACCAGGGGATGGTTGCGGCCCACGCCGCCCACCAAACAACGAATGGTCCGATCCAGCGCGTCACCAAGCGAGGGAGGCGTGTCCCGGTCCTCCCAGTTCACCGCGTCGATAGGATAGCGATCGGCCAGCGCGAAATCCGGATCCCCGCCATGCAGATGGAGGACGATGCCCCAGGAGTCACGCCGGAGCGCTTCCAGCACCTTCATGTCGTAGGGGACGCCGAACCGCTCATAGAGGTCCCGCGGAAAGGCGGCATTGGCCAGTTGCGTGGCGAAGAAGAACCCATCGGCGCCGTTTCGCAGGCACGCCTGCCCGAAGGCAATCGCATCATCCGCCAGGCGATTCAGCGCTCGATGAAGGGCATGCTCGTCGGCGAGGAATGGCGGACTCAACGTGCCACCGACCAGCTTCGCCGCCGTGGCAAGCGGGGAGAAAAGGGTCTGAATGATCGGCGTATCGGGGCCGAGGGCGGCGCGCACCCCCTTAACCACCGCCACCTGTTCCCCGAGCACGCCGCCCTCGGGCGAGACAACCGGCAACCGCGCCAGGTCAGCGGGACTCTTGACGGGCCCCGTAACATACCGCGTGGTGCCGAGATCATCAGTTGAAGGCTCAACCTCCACTCCATAGTCGAGGACGGAGTACATGCCGGTTGGCATCAACTTGACCAGATCAAGGTCAAAACGCCGCTGGAAATCGACGGTCGCCGCTACCAGAAGATCAACCGTGTGATCCCGGCCGGGAAAGTGCTGCCAGAAGCTGACGGGCGGACGATCAACCGGAAGGCCCTTGAACGCTGCTTCCAGCCGGGTGCGATGAGACATGCTCGTCAATGTTGTTCCACCTGTCGCGGGCTTCGCCGCGACACCGTGCTCGGGCCAACTCGCTGCCATCAGTTGCTCTCCCGCGATGTGGCATGGGGTGTGACCCCGTACGCCTTCTTCTCCATCCCCCAACCGGGGCATCTACCGCCATCCTTTCCCCGTGTCCCTTCCGAAGACCCACCTCTACTCATAGGGGTATATGAGTTGAGATCGCTGCTGGGTGGTCATAGGTCAGGACCCACCCGCGCGAGCATGAGGCCCGACATCTTGCGTGCGGGAGTGGTCAAGTTTGTCGAGAGAAGCTCCTTGTTGGAGAGTAGGCTGTCGATCACCATGATCTGCGATGCGTGGGTATGCGCGACTACGACCTCGCGGGCAAGTCCCTCATCGCCCCGCATAATTGCCCTGACGAGATCCTGGTGCTCCCGCACAATTTCGTCAGAGCGCGAGGTGAGCGCGAGGCCCAGGTAATACAGCCGCTCCATATGGTCGAGCACCTGTTCGAGTGCCGCGGCAAGGCGCTTGTTCCCTCCGGCTCTGGCAATAATCGCATGGAACCGAGTGTTCGCGCTGAGAAACTGGGTAATGCTGGCGGGATCCCGCGGATCGTAGCCGATTTTGCTTAGCTCAACGAGGGCTTGCAATTGACCGGCGTCGGTACCTTGCGCTGCCAGGCGTGCGGCCTCGCCTTCGAGGAGAATGCGTAACGAGAACCAATCACGCACGTCATTGAGCGTAACCGGGGCCACACGATAGCGACATCGCGCCGGTAACTCAACCAGCCCTTCGCGCTGCAGCCACCCGAGTGCATCACGGACGGGCGTCTTGCTCAAGGACAGTTCCGCCGCAAGTTGTCCTTCGGTAAATGGCATGCCAGGCGGCATGTCGAGATTGATGATTCGGCGCTTTATCGCCTGGTATGCCGCCTCGTTCAGCATACGGCGTGCCGTTGGCATTATGACCGTCTTCACTCCGGCACTAGATTGGTATATCCAGATCGAATGAACGATATATTAAACTGGTATGATTAGTATTGTCAAATGCAGCAAATTTCATCTTCGCTAGCATGAAATAAGATACGCATTTGGGCAATAGGGGATCCAGAAAACTGGATCGCGGATGTGACAGGGAGATGCTCGCGCTCCCAGGCGGCGTCTTCCGGCGGCTGCGATGGTGGTACAATATGGATCACATAATCCAGGTATGCCCCGCGGAATGAGCGGTCCCTGAGCAGGAGCGTACCACATCTTCGCCCGCGGCCCAGGCGTTTAGGTGGCAGCACTTACCTGGGTGGGGCGACCCATCGGTTCATCGGTAAAGATGCGCGGGTCCATGGCACATAGGGCGTCGGAGAC
>DATBTL010000390.1:0-36367 GCA_036559345.1 Chloroflexota bacterium
CGATGATGGTTCCCTGACCGGATCCCGGCAGGTCGCGGGCGGGGCCGAGGAGTCGATCTTCCAGCCCAGATGGTCGCCCGATGGGGTGCTGTATTTTGTCTCCGACCGCACCGGCTGGTGGAATCTCTATCGCCTGGAGAATGACCAGGCGGTCCCGATCTGCCCGATGGAGGCCGAGTTTGGTCTGCCGCAGTGGGTGTTCGGCATGTCCACCTATGCCTTTGCCGGCCCCCAGCGGATCGTCTGCTCTTATACCAGCCGGGGCAAGGAGTATCTGGCCCTGCTGGATCTTGGTTCGGGCTCGCTCACCCCGCTGGCAACCTCGTATGACGTCTTCGCGGACGTGCAGGCGACCGCGACTCATGCCCTCTGCATCGCCGCGTCGGCCACCGCGCCTTCGGCGATCATCCGTGTCGATCTGGCTTCCGGCGCGGTCGAGGTGGTGCGGGTCTCCCAGGTGATTCCGGTCGACGCGGGGTACCTCTCGGTCCCGGAGGCGGTGGAATTTCCCACCGAGCATGGTCTGACCGCACATGCCATTCTGTACCCTCCCACCAACCGCGATTTCCATGCCCCGGACGGCGAGCGGCCACCGGTGCTGATCCACTCGCACGGCGGCCCCACTGGGGCCACCAACGCCGCGTTCAGTCTTGAAACCCAGTATTGGACCAGCCGCGGTTTCGCTATCCTGGACGTAAACTACGGCGGGAGCACTGGCTACGGGCGGCCCTACCGCCAACGCCTGAATGGGCAGTGGGGCGTGGTGGACGTGGATGACTGCGCGAACGCGCCGCTGTACCTGGCCCGCAAGGGCGTGGTGGATGGTAATCGGATGGTGATTGATGGTGGGAGCGCCGGCGGCTACACCACGCTGTGCGCCCTCACCTTCCGCGATACCTTCAAGGCCGGAGCCAGTTACTTTGGGGTCAGCGACGCCGAGGCGCTGGCCAAGGACACGCACAAGTTTGAGTCGCGCTATCTCGACCGGATGATCGGCCCCTATCCCGAGCAGCGAGATCTCTACTATCAGCGATCCCCCATTCACTTCGCCGACCGCATTTCCTGCCCGCTGATCCTCTTCCAGGGGCTGGAGGACAAGGTCGTGCCGCCCGATCAGGCGGAAAGCATGTTCGAGGCCGTGCGGGCCAAGGGGATACCGGTCGCCTACATCCCCTTCCCTGGTGAGCAGCATGGCTTTCGCCGGGCCGAGAATATTATCCGGTCCCTGGAGGCTGAGTTTTACTTTTATGCCCGGGTGTTCGATTTTACCCCAGCCGACCAGATTGAACCGGTGAAGATCGAGAACCTATAAGCCCCATCGGATATGGAGCACAAGCGGTTCACCCGGCAATGGTTGCCTCCCCGCGGCCCTCCCCGCTACCCTGAACGTTGATGACGATCGGGTGGAGATGGCAATGACGCGACAAGGGGGAACGGGGATGGCAGCCTTCGACGTGGTGGTGATCGGCGGTGGGAATCTCGGGCTCTGGACCGCGCACCAGCTTGCCAAACGCGGGGTACGGAACATCGCGGTTCTGGAGCGCTATTGGCTCGGCTTCGGCGCCACCACCCGGTCGGCGGGGGTCGTGCGCCAGCAGGGGGGCTCGGAGACGGCGGTCAAACTGGGCAAGTGGGCCCGTGATCTCTACCTTGGTCTTGGCGCCGAAATCGGCCTCGACAGTGGCTTTACCGAGACCGGGTACTACGTGCTGGCCGAGACAGCCGCCGAGAAGGCCGCCTTCCTTGAGCTCGTGGAGTTGCGCCGGAGTTGCGGGATTGAGAACGAGTGGGTGGACGCCCAGGAGGGCAAGCGCCGGTTCCCGTATCTGAACTGGGACGGCTACCTTGGCGGCACCTACACCGAGAACGACGGCTACGTGCATCCTCCCATCGTGGCCCGTAACATCACCATGGCTGCTTTAGGCACCGGGGCGGTGACCGCGTTCGAGATGTGCCCGGTCGAGCGCCTGGACGTGACCGGCGGGCACTACTCGCTTTCCACCCCTCAGGGTGTGTTCGAGACGGAAAAGGTGGTGAACGCGGGGGGGCCGCGCGGCGCGAAGCGGGTCGGGGCCATGCTGGATATCGATGTGCCGGTCTCCGCCGCGCGGCATGAGATCGTTACCTTCCCCCAGACATCCGGCGGTTTGCCCCTCCGGTTCCCCATGTTCTTCGCCCTGAGCCAGGGCTACTACTTCCGTCCGGAAGAGCAAGGGGTGTTGCTTGGCCTGAGCAACCCGAACGAGCAGCCCGATCTATCGGAGCGTTTCCAGATCGCCTTCGACTGGGACTTCTACCACACTGTTCGCCCTCACTGGGAGTCCACCCTCCCGGCGATCAAGGGGCAGCCGATTTGCCGATCCTGGGCCGGCTCGATTGACTTCACCCCAGATCATTTGCCGATCATTGACCAACCGCGCCCCGGCTTCTACACCCTGGCCGCCGGTGGTCACGGGATGATGTGGGGTCCGGCCCTCGGCATGAAGATGGCGGAACTGGTGGATACCGGGACGGTCAGCGAGTTGCCCCGTGATGAGATTCGCCTGGGTCGTTTCGCCGAGGGGATCGTGAGCCACGACAAGATCGCGCTGCCGTTTCCCACCTAAATCACCCAAGTTCACCCAGATCACGAATTGCTTCCGCGGCGTGCCCCGCCGCGGCAAGCCGATCGGTGATGTCGCGGGTCAGGTCCGGGACATAGCAGACGATCAGACTGGATTCTCCACCGGCGCTGGGAGTAAGGCGAGTCTCTCCCAGTGCCGCCGGGAGAAGGCATGATTCCCCGCGCGCCAGGATCTCCGATCCGCCGGAGTAGGCAATGGTCAGGGGATCGCCGACATTGCTGAGGGTCAAACAGCGCCGGCCGTCCAGTGGCTCCAGATGCGGCTCACGGATGGCCCAGCGTTCGAGCGCGAAATGGGGGCCGGCGCAGCCGATGGCGTAGCGGTTAGCCCTGATCGCCGGCAAGGCCAGGCCAGCCTGGGGCCGCGGCAAAAAGTCGGTACGCAGCTCGTCCAGGGCGGCATTGATCCGTGCGTCCCACTCGGTCTCGGGGTAGAGATTGCCGTAAAGGTCACCGGGCATCACTGACTGGACCAGATCCGAGGTCTGCTGGATTTCAAAAATCAACGTGTCGGGTCCAAAGGAATGGATGACCCCGCCAGGCACGTACACGGTATCACCTGCCTGAATGGGATGGCGGAACATCACGGAGTCGTAGTCCTCGGCCTTGAAGGCGGCGAACAGATCGGCCCGCGTGAGCCCCGGCTTGACCCCGGCCAGGATAGTGGCGCCTGGCGCGGCCCAGAGGATGTGCCATGCCTCGGTCTTCCCGTTGGGTGCGTTGTGAAGGCGGCGGGCGGTCTCGTCGTCGGCATGCAAGTGGACGGGTAGCATGTGCGATGCATCAAGGAACTTCGCCAGGAGCGGGAAGTGGGGACCGTGCCAATTCTGGCCCACCAGTTCATCCGGATACTGCTCCACCAGTTGGTGCAAGGTCCGTCCGGCCAGGACGCCGTTCCGTACGCTTCCCGTGGTTTCGCGATAGTCGCTGATCTCCCAGGTTTCGGCCACCACGCCCGCCGGGAGATCGGGCTTGCCCAACCGTTCCGGAATCAGGCGCTCTCCGAAGGCGTAGGTGCGAATGTGCGCGGTCAGCTTGATCGGATACCAGTCCATCGCGTGTGCCCTCACTTCTCAATGCCGCGCCCCGCGCGACCAAATTATACCGTTCATAGGATACAGGCGGCGTGGGGATGGGAGGGTGAGAGATGCACCTGCTCCGCGCCCTTCCTGAAGCACAGAAGCACAGAGGGAATGGAAAACACAGATGCCTACCCTGGGAGAAGGGTGAGTAAGGCGGTGGGATAGGGATGTCTACGCTACTAACCCCGCGGAAGCCCTGCCTGCAATCACCGCCGCGCGAACCGGAGCCGCACTCTGTGTCATCCATTCCCTCTGTGTTTTTCTGTGCTTCAGGGCGCCCCGTCCCGGACGCGAACTCCATCCTTCCCCCTGGAGCGAAAATGTGGGTAAGGATTAGCCGCGTTTGCCGTGGAGGTGCCGACTGGCTATGATCCTCAGGGTGCGGCACGGCAGATCAGATGAGGCGGCTCCCGTTCGCTGCCGCTACCTGCTGGCGGCGGCCCTGGTTCTCTATGCCGGACTACTCGGCACCCTCAGCATCCTCAAGCATGCCACCTATCACTCATCGCTGATCGATCTGGGCATCTTTGATCAGGTGATCTGGAACACGGCCCACGGCCATTGGTTCTGGGACACTCTCGATCCCTACGTACAAACCTCCCATAATTTCCTGGGCCAGCATTTCAGTCCCGGCTTGGCGGTATTGGCCCCCCTCTATTGGGCGGCGCCGTCCGTCTACACGCTCCTGGTGGCGCAGACCCTGGCCCTTGCCCTGGCCGCGGTGCCGATCTATCTGCTGGCGGCCCGTCGCCTGGACGACGAGCGGATCGCCCTCCTCCTCGCGGTCGCCTATCTGGCCACCCCCTCGCTGTCCTACGCGAATCTCTTCGATTTCCACGAAATCGCCATGGCGGTCCCTCTTCTCGCCTGGGCGGTGGAGCGGCTGGATGCCGATCGGCCCAGGGCCGCCGTGGCGCTGCTCTGCGGCGCCTTGCTGTTCAAAGAGGAAATTGGCCTGATCGTAGCCGCTTTTGGCGCTTTTGCCGCCTTGAGCCAGGGGAAAAGGCGATTGGGCGCCGGATTGATCGGGTTGGGCCTGGGCTGGATCGCGGTGGTGGTCTACGTGGCCGTGCCCCATATCCGCGGCGGGCCGTATCTGTTCATCAGCCGCTATCAAGGCGGGATGATCGAGCATGGGCGGCTGAATCTGGCCTACCTGGGCCATTTCCTGACCTTGACCAAGGTGGAGTATTTCGCCCTCCTCATGGCGCCCCTTCTGGGGTTGCCTCTGATCGGCGGCTGGTCGGTGCTCCTCATCGTGCCCACCACCCTGTATACCATCCTGAGCAGTTATCCGTTGCAATACGACTATCATTACCATTACGCGGCGCCGCTGCTCCCGCTGCTGTTCGCGGGTACGGTGTTTGGCTTGCTCAGGCTCCGCCCACGAGCGCGGCTGCCCGTGACGGCTCTCGTCTTGATTCTGGTGGTGGGGAGCGGCTGGCTGGTCGGTCCGCTGCCGGGGGAACGCGAGTGGACCAGTTCCCAGTACACCTGGGCTCCACGGGAGCGGGCCATGGCCCGCCTAGCCGCCATGGTGCCGGCGAGCGCGTCGCTGGCGGTGGATAACCAGATGGGGGCACATCTGACCGAGCGCGTCTGGGTCACCCACTTCTTCACCGGCTATCAGCAGGTCCAGGCGCTCCTGTTCGACCTCAAAGAGCAGTCTCCCACCGAAGCCAAGCGCCAGGCAGCTATAGCGGCCATCGAGCGTGACCCAGCCTGGCGACTGGTTGGCAAAGATGACGGCATCGTGCTCTACTTACGCCGGGGGATCAGCCCAGTTTCGGCCCGGTAGCTCTTCGGACTATCGTCCGAGAGAAGCCAGGAAATCGTCGATCAAAAACCCCATGTCCTCGGGGCCTGGATGCGCCTCGGGATGGAACTGCACCGCGCTGAACGGTTTCTCGCGGTGGCGAATCCCCTCGTTCGTCTGGTCATTGGCATTGCGGAACCAGGGTTCCCAGCCGCTCGGCAGGGTATCCTCGTTCACGGAGTAGCCGTGGTTCTGGCTGGTGATATAGCAACGGCCTGAATCAAGGTTCACGCATGGTTGGTTCTGGCCCCGGTGACCCCATTTCAGCTTGAACGTTTCGGCCCCCGCCGCGAGGGCAAGAATCTGGTTCCCATAGCAAATGCCAAAGGTGGGGACTTCACGTTCGAGGAGGCGGCGCACGGTGGCCACCGTGGGGCCGGCATCCTTGGGGTCACCCGGTCCGTTGGAGATCAGCACCCCATCGATCGACTTCCCTCCCGCCTCGGGTTCGGCATCCCAGGGAAGCTGTACCACGGTGGCGCCGCGCGCCAGCAAGGCGCGCAGAATATTGTTCTTCACTCCGCAGTCCAATACCGCTACGGTGGGACCGATCCGCCCGGCCGCCGGATAGAGGACGCGGGGCTCACTTACCGACACCTCGGCCAGAATATCCAGGGGAAATTGGCCGGCAGTGGCGCGGGCCCGCGCGGCGGAGACGCTCGCGGCATGGACGATTCGCCCCTGCACCACCCCATCGGACCGCAGATGTTGGGTGAGCGAGCGGGTATCCACGCCCTCGATTCCCGGGATGCCCGAGGCGGCCAGCCAGTCGCCCAGGCTGCCGGCTGATTCGTGGTGACTGGGCCCCGCGCAGTAACGCGCCACTACCACCCCGCGGACCTGAATCGCGTTCGATTCGAAGCGAGTGGGGATCCCGTTCACCACGTCCAACTCTGGAATGCCGTAGTTCCCGATCAGTGGGTAGGTAAAGACGAGAATCTGGCCTCGATAGGAGGGATCAGTCAGGCTCTCGGGGTACCCAACCATCCCGGTGGTGAATACCACCTCGCCCTCGCACTCCGCCGGCGCCCCGAATCCCTGTCCGGGAAACACCGTGCCATCAGCCAGCACCAGATAGGGTTCATCCATTGGTCGGTGATCTCCTCCCGCCTAACCTTCCTTCCAAGTGTAGGCAGCGAGGCCGGACGAAGTCCAGGGACGCGAATCCTTTAATCCTTTTGACTGATAACCCACCCACCGCTACCTTCAGAGAGGTTAGTATATGAACGCCAGATGAACTGGGGGCAGCCTTTGGCGATCGTCGCGCAATCCACTACAAGGCCGGCTGCCCACACCACCGCTCTGGAGCGCGCGATACATCCGGCGCTCGCGATGCGCGAGACGCTGGTTCCGTTCGCGGCCAGCCGGGTTCTCCTTCTGATCGTTACCGCCGTGGTCATGGCGCTCAATGGCCTCCGATCGGTCCCGGGTGCCACCGTGCCGGTGAGCGAGACGCTCGCGGGCTATTGGGATCGCTGGGATGCGCTCTGGTACCTTCGGGTAGCCACCGACGGCTATAGCGCGGCTCCCGATCTGCATAATCACGTCAGCCTGGCCTTCTTTCCCCTCTATCCCTTGGCCCTGCATCTGCTTCTGGCCGTCTGGCCGTGGTCGCCGGGCGCCGGCGCTCTGGTGCTGAGCAATCTCTGCTTTTTCGCGGCGGCCTGTACCTTGTACCAACTGGTGGTCCTTGACTTTGGCCACCGTTGGGCCAGGCGGTCCGTGTGGATGCTGGCTCTCTTTCCCACCAGCCTGTTCTTTTTCGGGGGCTATAGCGAAAGTCTCTTCCTCCTGTGTCTCCTCCGCTGCTGCTACCATCTGCGGCTGCGGCAATGGTGGATGGCCGGTCTTTGGGGCGGTCTGGCCGGGGCGGCCCGCCCACTCGGCATCTTGCTCGTGGGGCCATTTCTGGTGGCGTGGTGGGAGCGCGGGGGACCAACGCTCTCCCTCCATCCCCGTGCGTTGGCGCGTGGTGCCCTGGCCCGCTTCCGCCGGGCGCCGGAGGCTCTGGCCGCCGGGGCCCTGATTCCGGCCGGCGTACTGGCCTACATGATCTTCCTGTGGCTACGCTTTGGCCAGCCGTTTGCCTTCAGCGCCAGTCAGCGATCCTGGCATCGCGGCTGGGCCTGGCCGTGGCAGGCCCTGATCGGGGCGTTCACTCAGCCTTTCGCGCACTTTCCCAACCTTGGCGGCTCCGACGTACATGCCTTGACCGACACGCTATGGGGGGTGATCTTTCTGGCCATTTCCGTTCCAGCCACCCGTGCCCTCCCTGTCCGCTACTCATGCTATCTCTGGCTGTTCTGGCTCGAGGTTCTGAGCACCCCGGCCCTCCTCGACGGCGTTCCTTCTCCCCTGATCTCCCTACCCCGGTTCCTGGCCACCGCGTTCCCGCTGATTATCTTTTTGTCCGGTACGCGGAAGCGCTTCCTGATCTCCTGCGCCCTGTCCGTTCCCCTCCTGATTTTCAACACGATTGTCTTCCTGAGCGGCGGGTGGGTCGCCTGAGCGGTGGGAGGCTCGCCGAGCGTCTGGCTCCGTGGGGGCCGATCGGGTTCTGCACCCTCTGGCGCCTTCCCGGCCTGGGAGAGCCTCCCTGGCTGAATGATGAAGGCGTCTACGCAATGGTCGGGCGAGCCCTGCTGCATGGGGAGAAACTCTATCGGCAGGTCTGGGAAAACAAGCCGCCGGCGATCTATCTCGTGAACGCGACGGCGGAGCGTCTGGGGGGGGCCGGACACGTCATCACCAGCATGCGACTGCTGGCCCTGGCCGCCTCGGTGATTGCCCTGGCCGCCCTGTACCGCCTGATGGCGGCGGAATGCGGGATCGGCGCCGCTCGTCTGGCGGTTATCGTGGCCGGAATCGGATTGGATCTGCCCTTGATCGACGGCACCGAGGCAAACGCCGAGATTTTTGTCGCCGCCGCTTCCGCTATCGGCATGGCCCTGGTGTGGAGCGCCGTGCGCGCGAGGGCGGACGATAGTCCGCGCTTCCCTGCCTCCGGGCCGGCCCTCATGTTTGCCGGTATTGCTTTTGGGATTGGCGTATTGTTCAAGCTACCGGCGGGAGCGGACGGGCTGGCGGCGGCCCTGGTGGTCATTTTCCACAAAAGACGGATTGCGCGGCTGGCCGCTCTTCTTCTAGGGGCCGTGATTCCTCTCGGGGTGGTCACCGGGTGGCTGGCCGGTCAGGGGCTGGTAGGAGACGCCCTTTATGCCACCATCGGCTACAATCGCGGCTACGTCTCCACCGGGCAGAGCCTGCATTCGCCGATCGTTGGACTGTTTACCGTGTTGGCCCCACTGGCCGCGCTGGGGGCCGGAGCCGTGATTGCCTGGCGCGGGCGCCGCGCCGGCCTTCCTTTTGGCGCCGGCGCCGCCTGGTGGCTGGGACTGGCGCTTCTGGGGGCGCTGGTCAGCGGGCGCACCTACCCGCACTACTTCTTGCCAGCGGTCGTCCCAGCCGCCATCTGTGTGGTGCTGCTGCTGGATGGGCTGGTCCGGGAGAAGGCGGTGGCGGGCGGGGCGCAGCCCAGAGGAGTGGGCAGGTTTCGTGGAACAAGGTTGAAGGGGGGTGAGCCAGATGCGCTCCCAGGCGATCTCGTCACGGGGACAACCGGGCATGTGAGCCAACCTGCTCACTCCTCTGGGCCGCGGCCGGATGTGGGCACTCGGTCATCGGCGAGCGCCTATCGACGGACGGTAGTTGGGCTGGTGGCGGCCTGGGCCATCCTTGTCCCGCTCACCTCATTCGTAGCCCTCCGTCTCGGCGGTGGGCATCCGGCGCCTGGGAGCGACACCCTGGCCTACTACGCCTATTTCTGGCTACATCAGACCGGCGGCCTGGATGATGCCGCGTACGGCAATCGGATCGACCCTCGGGTGGAGCGGAACATCGCGGTCGCGGAGTATCTGAAAAGGCATCCCCGGCCTCCCAATCGCCTCTATGTGTGGGGTAACGCTCCGTGGATCTACTACCTTTCGGGGTACGAACACGCGACGCGCTTCCTCTCGGCCTTTTACCGGCCCGTGGTTCCCGGCAGCGGCGCCAGTGTGTTGCCCGGGCTACGAGGAAACCCGCCGTCCTATGTCGTGCTCATCAAGCCCGCGAATCCGCCCGCCGCCGGCTTGGCACCGTTCCTGCGCCTCCACTATCGGCCCGTCTTTCAGGTGGAGAACGCGGTCATCTATGGTCTTGGACAGTGAGCGGCGGAGAGAACCACTCCAGGTCAGGGGGGCGCCGTCCCTGGCCGGTGCCCACGCGGCCCTGGATCATGAGGATGCAGTGGCATAATCTGCTGTTCATGCATTGGCCGCTCCCGCCCCAGGTGCTCCGCCCGCTCATTCCCGCCCCGTTGCACCTTGACACCTTCGATGGAGCCGCCTGGATCGGGATTGTGCCGTTCCAGATGTGCGGTGTGACCGCAAGGCTCGTCCCTCCCATGCCCGGCCTCTCGGCCTTTTGCGAACTGAACGTCCGCACCTACGTCACGATCGGCGGCAAGCCAGGGGTCTGGTTCTTCAGTCTGGACGCGGCCAACGGCCCGGCGGTCCGGGCCGCTCGTCTGGCTTTCCATCTGCCCTACTATGACGCCCGTATGCGCTGCCTCATGGATGGCCGGAATATCCGCTACTCCAGTCTCCGAACTCACCGCCTTGCCCCGCCCGCCGCGTTCGGTGCATCCTATCACCCCATCGGGCCACCGGCGTTCGCGCGGCCAGGCACCCTGGAGGACTGGCTGACCGCTCGCTACTGCCTCTATGCCGCGAATCGCCGCGGGAAAGCCTGGCGCGGCGAGATCGATCATGCCCCGTGGCCCCTGCAACCAGCCGAGGTAGAGCTTGAGCGGAACACCATGATCGCTCCGATCCGGATCGTTTTGCCATCCGTGGCCCCGCTCCTCCACTTCGCGCGCCGGCTCGACGTGGTGGCCTGGAATCCGGAGGTGGTTCGTGGCCCGGTATGACGCGGTCGTGGTGGGCTCCGGTCCAAACGGGTTGGCGGCCGCGATCACCCTGGCCCGGGCGGGCCGGTCCGTTCTGGTGGTGGAGGGGCAACCGACCATCGGAGGGGCGGTGCGTTCAGGTGCCCTCACCCTTCCCGGCTTCGTCCACGATCTTGGCTCGGCGGTTCATCCCTTCGCGGTTGGCTCTCCCTTCTTCCGCCGCTTGCCGCTGGATGAACATGGCCTGCACTGGGTCCATCCCGAGGCGCCCCTGGCCCATCCCCTGGACGATGGCACGGTGGCGATCCTCGAACGCTCGCTCCGGACGACGGCTGCCGGCTTGGGGGTGGATGGAGCGCCCTATCTCCGGCTCATGGGGCCCGTGGTCCGAGACTGGGACCAAATCGTCCCCGCCATTCTCGGGCCGCTTCGCCTGCCACGGCATCCCGTGTCCGTCGCCCGCTTCGGAACTCGCGCGGTCTGGCCCGCCGGCCCCCTGGCGATGTTCCTCTTCCGCACACCGGGCGCCCGCGCCCTCCTGGGCGGACTGAGCGCTCACGCCTGCCTCCCGCTGGAAAGTCCGCCCACGGCGGCGGTCGGGCTGGTCCTGGCCGCGCTTGCCCACCGGGTCGGCTGGCCGTTCCCCAAGGGTGGGGCCCAGGCGCTTTCCGATGCGATGGCTTCCTACCTGCGCCGGCTCGGCGGCGAGATCGTCGTGGATCACTCGGTGGAGGATCTCGATCAGTTGCCGGTCGCCCGGGTTATTCTCTGCGACACCGCCCCCCGCGATCTGGCTCGACTGGCTGCCAGGCGCTTCCCCGAGCGCTACCTGCGCGCCCTCCGTGCCTTCCGGCATGGTCCGGGGGTGTTCAAGCTCGACTGGGCGCTCTCCGGCCCCATTCCCTGGACGGCCCAGGAATGCAAGCGGGCGGGAACTGTCCACCTCGGGGGTACGTTGGGGGAGATCGCCGCCGCCGAGCGCGCATCCTGGCGCGGCGAGGTGAGCGAGCGGCCATACGTGTTGCTGGGACAGCCTACCCTCTTCGACCCATCGCGGGCCCCGGCGGGGGCGCAGGTCGCCTGGGCCTACTGTCACGTTCCCCGCGGTTCGGCCGTCGACATGACTCAGCGCATTGAAGCGATGGTCGAGCGGTTCGCGCCCGGTTTCCAGGCACTGATTCTGGCCCGCCACGTCATGGCGCCCGCGGATCTGGAACGGAGTAACCCCAACCTGATCGGGGGCGACATTACCGCCGGCGTGTCGGACCTCCGACAGCTCTTTTTTCGGCCCACCCTCGGTTTCACCCCGTATCGCACTCCCTCGCAGGGTCTCTACCTATGCTCCGCGTCTACCCCTCCGGGACCGGGGGTTCACGGGATGTGCGGGTATCACGCGGCGCGGACGGCGCTGGGGGATGGGTTCTAACCGAACGATACGTGGAGAGAACTCCGCGTATGGTATGCTGGAGTTCCTGACGGGTTCGCGCCGGATCACCTCAAGGAGCCGATCATATGGCACACATCGCGGCAGCCTATCCAGCACGGCAAGACGCCTGCTGGCCACCCGACGACACCGAGGAGAGCGTAGTGGGCACCGATCGCCACCAGATGACGATCATCACGATGCGCGTCGGCGCGAACGAGCTTGCCCGGATCGAAGCGGGACCAGGGCAGCCCGTCCCCTGGCAGGCACTCAGTCAAACCATCCTGTCGGGCTTTCGTCGCCCCGACGGCAGCTCCTACACCACCATGCCGGACGTTTTCATCTACAAGAAACCCATGGATCCGGATCGGCGAGGTTTTTCGATCCTGGAAGAAGGGCCACCCGCTCTGATCATCGAGGTAGCCAGTCAGTCCACGCATCGCAAGGATCTCGATATGACCCGAGGAAAGGGCTGGAGCTACGCTCGTGCCGGCGTCCAGGAGTATCTCTTGCTTGATCCACTTGGCCTGTACCTCGCCACTCCCGTGAGGGCCTGGCGATTGGTGGATGGCGAATACCAACCCTGGGCGGCGGGAGCCGATGGGATATGGTGGAGCGCGCAAATCCCGATTGGTTTCGGCGTGTTCGATGCAATGGCCGATGTGTACAGCGCCAGGTACGGACGCCAACTACACGAGGGCGAAATCGGTCTGGAGTTAGCGGCGAAAGAGGCGGAGTTAGCGCGCAAGGACGCGGAGTTAGCGGCAAAGGAGGCGGAGTTGGCGGAGTTGCGCCGCCGGCTGAATGACCTCAAGCAGCCATAGCTACGCTAGATCAGCGTCGAACTGCCGTCCACGCTCAAGGTCTGGCCGGTAATCCAGGCGGCGGCATCGGAGGCCAGAAAGAGGACGGCGTTGGCCACGTCACGACGTGGATCGCCACGGCCGCGGTCACCTCGACCGGCCCGAGCGGCATCGGCTTCGTGAACTTCGGCCACCTCGACCGGCTCGACGCGCGGGCGCCGATCTCGACGCGGGGGAGTTCAATCTGTATGACGGATCGCTGCGTCACGCCTCGTTCGACGACATCGCCGCCGCATCGCGGCCGTGGATGGCGAGTGCCTTGTCCGCCTGCCGGCATGAGAGCACTGACCGAATGCCCGGACGCGGCCTTTGACGATTATTGGAACCGATTTGTACGATTAACCCACTGTGCTGGATGAGGGCGAGAAGGGGCTGGAGGCACAAGGAGACTCTATGATGAGTGCCGTTGTCCTGATGTGCGGCCGGGTGTTCGACGGGGTCTCCGACACCCTGATGGGGCCCATGGAGATCCTGATCGAGGACAAGCGGATTACGCAGGTCGCGCGAACGGTGGATCGGCCGCCCGGCGCACAGGTGATCGACCTCTCCGATCGGACGGTTAGCCCTGGCTTCATCGATACCCATGTCCACTTGACCATGGATGCCGCTCACCTGGCGCGGCAGACGCTGGAGTCCGCGGCGAGCAAGGCGCTCAAGGCCCTGAGCCTGGCCCGCCACTACATGACCTACGGCTTCACGACCTTGCGCGACCTCGGCAGTGTCGATCCGGACTGGCCGACGATCGACCTGCGCAACGCGCTCAACGCGGGGCTCGTGGACGGCCCACGGCTGGTGGTCGCGGCGCACATCCTCAGCGCGAGCGCGGGTCACGGCGACCTGCGTGGCTTCTACGCCTCTCGCTGGATGCTGCCAGTCTCCGCGATTGGCGATGATCCCGGAAGCATCAAGGCGCTGGTGCGCCGCGAGCATACCTTCGGCAGCGACTGGATCAAGACCACGAACACCGGTGGCTATTTCAGCCGGGGCGATGATCCAGCGCGGGTAACGTGGTTCGACGACGAGATGGAGACGTTGACATCGACTGCCCGCCAGCTTGGCCTGCCGGTCGCCGTGCACACGGGGGCTGCCGCCGGCTGCAAGCAGGCGCTGCGTTTGGGGGTACGCAGTCTTGAGCACGCCTACCTCATCGACGCCGAAGGGATCGAGATGGCCGAGCGCGCGGGTACATTCGTCGTGCCCACGATGCAGATGACGCAGGAGGATCTGCACGACCTGCACGCCGGCACGCTGCCCGACCAAGCGGTATGGAAATTCCGGCGCGACAACGAGCAGATCCTCGCGTCGCAGCAATTGCTGGCTGCCAGCCAGGTGAAGATTGCCTTTGGCACGGATTGCGGGATGTTTCCGTTCAGCCACGGCATCCTTGAATTCCAGGCTTTGGTCAAGGCGGGGCTGCGTCCCATCCGCGCGCTGAAGGCAGCCACCAGCGTCGCCGCGGAGTTGCTCGGCCGTGAAGACCTCGGCGTGCTCGCTCCCGGCAAGGTCGCCGATATCGTCGCCATGTCCGGCGATCCTATCGCCGACATCGGCGCGACCGCGACGGTCGATTTCGTCATGAAGGATGGCGCCGTCTACCGCGCCCCACGGCCTGTCCCCGACCGCGAGCGGCGATAGGTACCGCGCGAGCACACGCGCCATGAGATGGTTGCGTGTGCGAATAGGGCCGGCCCTGGGCCGCGCCGCAAGGAGTACGAACCCCATGGATAAAACAGAATCGAAATCGGCGGAAACCGTCCTGAGGCACCTCGACGACCTGCTGCCGGACCTGGAGACGCTCTACACCGACATTCACGCACATCCCGAGCTCTCGATGCAGGAGACCCGCACGGCAGGGCTGGCGGCGGATCGGCTGCGTGCCGCCGGCTATGACGTGACGACGGGCGTCGGCACGACGGGCGTGGTTGGGCTGCTACGCAACGGCGACGGGCCCACGGTGATGCTGCGCGCCGATATGGACGCGCTGCCGGTGCGGGAAGCGACCGGCCTGCCCTATGCCAGCACGATCACGGCCACCGACCGGGACGGGACTACCGTGCCAGTGATGCATGCCTGCGGCCATGACATGCATGTGACCTGGTTGGTGGGCGCGACCACCCTGTTCGCTCGGGCGCGCGAGGCGTGGCATGGCACGCTGCTGGCTGTCTTCCAACCGGCGGAAGAGACGGCGCAGGGCGCCCAGGCCATGATCGACGATGGGCTCTTCAAGCGCTTCCCCAAACCCGCGGTCGTGCTCGGCCAGCATGTCATGGTCGGCCCCGCCGGCGTCCTCGGCGCCCGCGAGGGAGTTATCACCTCCGCCGCCGATAGCCTGCAGATCCGCCTGTTTGGGCGCGGGGCGCACGGCTCGATGCCGCAGGCCAGCATCGATCCGGTGGTGATGGCCGCGGCGACGGTGCTGCGGCTGCAGACCATCGTCTCGCGCGAGCTCGCGGCGACCGACGCCGCCGTGCTGACCATCGGGGCGCTGCAGGCTGGCACCAAGGAGAACGTCATCCCAGACGAGGCCCTGCTCAAGCTCAACGTCCGCACCTTCGACGAGGGGGTACGCACGCGCGTGCTCGCGGCGATCGAGCGGATCGTCAAGGCCGAAGCGGAGGCGTCGGGCGCCCCTAAGCCACCGGAGATCACGCCGCTGGACCGCTATGCGCTGGTGCGCAATGACCCGCGGGCAACCACGCGCGTCGCCGACGCATTCCGCCGGCACTTTCCCGCGGGCCGGGTGCGGGAAACAGGACCGACCTCGGCAAGTGAGGACTTCGGGTCGTTCGGCGCCGAGTGGCACGCGCCATCGGTATTCTGGTTCGTCGGCGGGACTGATCCCGACGTGTACGCCAAAGCCAAAGCAGTGAACCGGCTCGGCGAGTTGCCGACCAATCACAACCCGCGCTTCGCTCCAGTCTTGCATCCCACCCTGGAAACGGGTGTGGAGGCGTTGGTCACGGCCGCCGGGGCCTGGTTCTCGGCGTAAGGGGTCGGCGGTCACCCGGAGCGCCTTGGGCGGCAGTGACGCGGAGATGGCGTCGCCCTGCTTGGGCTTTGGAACGAAGAGAGCGGGGAGCGCGAGGTGGATACGCTGCTGCTGATACTCGATCTGGCCGGAACCTTCGTCTTCGCGCTGAGCGGGGCGCTCACTGGAGTCGGGCACAAGCTCGATCTCTTCGGGGTCCTCGTGCTGTCCTTCGCGGCGGGCAACGCCGGCGGGATCGCCCGCGATGTGCTGATCGGCGCGGTGCCGCCGGCGGCCATCAGCGACTGGCGCTACGTCGCTATCTCTGTCCTTGCCGGTCTGATCACCTTCTACTGGCATCCGCTGATCAACCGTCTGCACAGCCCGGTGCTGGTGTTCGACGCCGCCGGGCTGGCGCTCTTCGCGGTCTCCGGCGCGCAGAAGGCGCTCGCCTTTCACCTCAACCCCGTCGCGGCGGCGCTGCTCGGCATGTTGACCGGAATCGGCGGGGGCATGACGCGCGACTTGCTCGTGGGGGAGATCCCCACGGTGTTGCGCTCCGATCTGTACGCCGTCGCCGCTCTGGTCGGCGCGGTCACGGTGGTGATCGGCGCCAGGCCGCGGTTCCCGTCTACCGGGGTGGCGGTCGCCGGCGCGGTGCTCTGCTTCGGGCTCCGCGTCATGGCGATTCGGTACGGATGGCAGCTTCCCACCGGAGGCCCCCACCGGGGTGAGCACTCGACCACCGACCCCGACCGCTCCGATCAATCGGGGGAATGATAGGGTACGGAGGCTCTACGATGCGCGTGGGAAGTCGACGGAAACCGACTGTTGGGGCACACATCGACCTTCCGCCAAGTGCTGTGCCAGTGGCGCGTTTTTTTGGGCATTTCAATGGTAGCGTCGAAGTATGATGGATCGGAACTATGTACACACCATGCGCGCGCCATGGTGACAACTCATATTAGAGTTGAGCCGCCGTCCACGCTCAAGGTCTGGCCGGTGATCCAGGCGGCGGCATCGGAGGCCAGGAACAGGACGGCGTTGGCAATGTCCTGGGAGGTTCCCAGCCGCCGGAGTGGTATTCCCTCCAGCAGGCGGCGCTGCCCTTCCTCGCCATATGACTCCCATTGCCGTTCGGTGGATGGATTGCTCCGGACAAACCCTGGGGCCACATTGTTGACCGTGATCCCCCACTGGCCGAGTTCGTGGGCGGTCTGGCGGGTAAAGCCGATCTGACCGGCCTTCGCGCCGGCGTAGGCCTGGATTCCGGTCAGGCTCACCGTCCGCCCCGCCCCCGAGGAAATATTGACGATCCTTCCGTAGTGGGCCGCCTTCATGGCCGGCACCACGGCGCGAGTCAGGTAGAAAGCGCCGAAAAGGTTCACCTGGAAGATCCGCTCCCATGCATCGCTCTCCACCTCCTCGATCGGGACCGCCACCTGCCCCAACACCCCGCCGGCGCAATTGACCAGGACATCGATATGTCCATGCTGGGTCAGCATCCGGCTCGCCAGGGTTCGGACTTGCGCCTCGTCGGTAACGTCGGTCACCACCGGAGTGAATCGCAGCCCCTCATCCTCGGCCCGCCGCCCAGTCTCACGCACTTCCTCGGCCAGCAGATCGGCGCCATAGACCACGGCGCCGGCGCGCGCGAGGGAAAGGGCAATCTCTTGCCCCAGCCCGTGCGCGGCCCCCGTAACGATGGCCGTCTTGCCCGTAAACTCTATGACCATGCCAGGAACTCCTACACCACTCCTATGCCCGCGATCAGGCCATCCTCGGCCATCGCGGGGCTGGTGGTGATAAAGAGCACCACCCCGTCCACCGGGCTATGAAGGTCGTTGATCGGTTCCCCCCACAGATCGACCAGCGAACCGATACTGGCCCCTGAGTGTACGGTATCCCCGGCCGACACGGTCTTGCGGAAGAAACCGCCGCGTGAGGTGCGGAGCCAGCGGAACTCGCGGTAGAGGGCCGGCCGCGGCGGGGGAACATAGTCTCCCTCAAGCATCCCCAGCGATAAAAGCGCCCGATGTAGTCCTGCCAGGTGTTGCTCCACGGCCTCGCGCTGGAGTTGGCCAATTCCTCCCACCTCGGGGACCACTCCGGGCACGCCGATCCGGGCGGCGGCGCTGATCGTGGTGCCCGTAAGGCCGCCGGAATCGACCACGGGGATCAGGTGAGGGAGCCCATAGGCAAGAGCCAGGTCCATCGATTTGCGATCCGTCTCCGATTGGCCGACCTCGTGAATAATGCTGAATGGGGCCAGATCCTCCACCATGTCCCCGCAGTGGAGATCCAGCAAGGCATCGGATGGGCGGTACAGGCCCTCCACCAGATGATGGGCGAGAGCCTGGCTATAGGTGCCGGACGGGTCGCCGGGAAACACCCGGTTGAGGTTCTTGCCATCCCTTGGGCAGAGAAACGGCGTCCTGGCGAGAAAGGCGGGGAGGTTCACCACCGGCATCGCCAGCACGCGCCCGCGGAGCCGGGCCGGATCGAGATCACGCGCGAAGCGGATGACCGCGTCGATAGGCGGGTATTCCGCCCCGTGGATCCCGGCGGTCAGGCAGAGCGTAGGACCGTCGTGAGCGCCGCTGATCGTGACGTACGGCCAGCGGTCGTCCGCCAGCAATGGGTGGTCGAAAGTCAGGAGCCCCTGGCGCCGGTGGCCGGAGGCGGGGAAGATGACGGCTAGATCGGTCATTACGGGTCTGCCCCATTCCTGGCGATGGGCGGGCTATTCTGGCCCGCCCATCGCCTCCCAACGGTTCTACGACTTAGTCACGCCCTGGAGGTTGAAGTAGCCGAGCGGGTTCTCGGAGAAGCCATGGACATGGTTATTCGCCGCGTTGACGAAGGGATTGTAATACATGGCGATGGTCCATTGGTCTTGCGCCCAGATTTTCTGGATCTGGTAGTACAGACTCTTCCGCGTGGCGGGATCCGTTTCGTGCTCAGCCTGGCTGGCCAGGCCGGCGAGCATTGGGTTTTTGTACCAGGTAAAGAAGTTGTAGGAACTGGTGTGGTAGCCCGCGGTGAAGGACACCAGTTCGTCGGGATCGGGAATGTCGTTGGTCCAGAGATTTGTACAGAAGGTATACTTGCCGACTTGCTGGTTATTGAACAGGGTGGTGGGATCGGTCGGTTGGATGTTGACCGTAATCCCAATCGCCTTCAGCTCGGACTGAACCAGAACCCCGGTCTGCTGGTCGGTGAGCAAGCCGGCCTGGGTCTGCATGTTCATGGTAAAGCCATGAGGTACCGATGACTGCGAGAGCAGCTTTTTGGCCAGGGTGGGGTTATAGGATGGTCCTGGGTTCGCGGGGTTGTAATCGATCGCTCCAGCCGGCATGAAGGAATTGGCGGGAGTGCCATGGCCCTGGAGCACCGCCTTGATGATCGCGGCGCGGTTGATCGCATAGCTAATGGCCTCGCGAACCTTGACATCTTGAAACGGCTTGACCTTGGTGTTGAAGGCCAGGTAGTTGGTCTCGGTGGAAGGGTTGATCTGAACCTGAGCGGTGGAGCTATGCTGGACCTGGGGGATCAGGTTGTCCGCAAGGAGATTATCGACGTCCAGCTGGCCTGACTCCACGTTGAGCAGACGGGTGGTATCGTTCGGGATCAGCTCGTACTCCACATATTGCATGGGATACTGGGCGGCGTTCCAGTAGGTGGGATCCTTCTTTAGACGCACGTATTGCCCGCGGACCCAGGAGTCAAACATATATGGCCCGGAGCCCACCGGATCCTTGCCCATCTTGCTGGCGCCGACCTTCTTGAAGTACGCCTCGGGGTAAACGCCGGTGTCGAACAGCGAAACATCGGACAGGAAGGGGCTCCAGGGGTACTTGAGGTGAACGATCACCGTGCTCGGATCGGGCGCCTGGACATCCTTCACCTCGGTGAGGGTCCAACTCCAGGCTGCCGCCGGCTTGGCGGCCCGCGTAATATCGAACGCGACATCCGAGGCGGTAATCTTGCTGCCGTCCTGGAAGGTGATGTTGGGCCGGAGGTGGAAAGTGTAGGTCTTGCCGTCCTTGCTGATGTTCCAACTGGTTGCCAGGTCCGGCTGCAGCGATTTGCCGTCCTTACTTACCTGGAGCAGCCGGTCGAACATTTCAACCTGCACCCAGATGTCAGGATTCTGCGAGTTGCCGGCGGGATCCAGGGTCTTGGTCTCGATGTTCCAACCAATGGTCAGCATATTGGCGCTGGTGGGACCGGAGGCGGCGCGGGCGGCATGATTTGACGAAGCGATGCCGCCAAAAGCCATGGGCGCCAACATGGCCAGGGTGAGGAGGCGGCGGGGAGAGGAAACGCGATTGAAAAAGGCCACGGTAACAATGCTCCATTCGCTAGAAGGTTATTTTGCGATACCGAGACGGAGAGCCACCGGCGTTCCGCCGGCTTGACGGGCGCTCACCTCCCTTCCCAGGAAACCATCCTGAGGAAATAACCGCTCAAGGAGTGCCCGTACCGGCTCGATGCTGGCGGGCTCGGGAGTGTGTAGGTATTCAATGGCCGCCGTCGAGGGCGGCAGGTCCGCCAATACGGCTTCGCTGCCGCTTGCGTAGATGAGCACCGAGGCGTTCCGCACCACGCTTCTGGCCAGGGCGGGATCGTCCAGGACCGCGCACAGCGGATTGCCAGGGTAGCCCGAGTGTTCTCGGATCCCCGCCAGCATCGTGGGGACAAACTCGGCGAAGGTACTGATAATCCCCAATCGGGCCGTTAAGGGGAGGGCGCGCAAATGGGCCAGGGTCTCCGGGTGGGCCACGAAGGAGAGACGGAGCACGGGTGGATGATAGGGGCCAAGCAACGCCTGCACTTCACGGACCTTGGTGGCCATCGTACACACGACGTCCGCCCTCGCCACCCGTTCGCTCAGATCGATATCGCCGGTCTTCAAGGCTTCCAAGGTACAGGGGAAGACCTCCGCCCCGAGGTCGGCCAGTCCCTCCGCGAGGTCGTGGGCGTAAACCTGGGTGGCTCGACTGAACAAGCCGACCATGGCGATCCGGGGCCGGCGTCGCTGCCCGGTCGCCAGGCGCGCGGCCAGCATGCGGTTGATCTGGGCCGGGGTAAAACCCTGGGCCATGGCCTGGCCGACCATCCCATCCACCAGCCGCTGGAGGATGGTCAAATCGGTGCGATTCCCCGTTCCCTCCCCGGCCACGAAGGTACCATGCCCCGGCCGCACCCGGATCAGCCCTTCACGGGTAAGTTCCCGATACACGTGGCTGACGGTGACGTGCGCGATTCCCTCCCCGGCCGCCAATTCGCGAACCGAGGGGAGGCGAGCGCCCGGCAGGATCGCGCCAGATATGATGCCGAACTCAATCTGGCCCTTGAGTTGGGCCGAGATCGAAATCGGCAAGGTCCGGTCGATTCGAATCCGCCACATCCGCGCCACCCCTTCCCTTCGCCTACTGTGATGGTGTTATATAACAGCAGACAGGCCCACCCTGTCAAACTACGGTGCGATATCTGGGTACTATTGGTTGAGCAAGTGTGAGGAGAGCCGTGATGAAGATCTACATATCCACCGACTTCGAGGGGGTGAGCGGGATCGTGGACTGGGCCCAGGTTCTGGGTGACGGGCCGGAGTATCAATACGGGCGCGGCCTGCTGATGGACGAGGTAAACGCCGCCATCGACGGGGCCCTAGCGGCTGGGGCTACCGAGTTCGTGGTGAACGACTCCCACAACACGATGCGGAATCTCACGCCCCGCGAGCTACACGGGCGGGCTGCCCTGATCAGTGGCCGCCACAAGCCGCTCTACATGATGGAGGGCCTGGACGCCTCGGCCCAGGCGATTTTCTTCATCGGGTATCATGGGTCAATTGGAGCCGACCCGGCCATTCTTTCGCATAGCTACAATCCGAGCGCCATCTGGGAGGCCCGGCTGGACGGCCAGATCGTGGGCGAATCGGGTCTCAACGCGCTGGTAGCCGGACACTACGCGGTCCCGATTGCCCTGGTGAGCGGCGATGAGGCCACCGCCAGGGAGGCGGAGGGCATTTCCCCTCATGGTGAGCGAGTGGTGGTCAAGCAATCAATCAGCCGTTTCGCGGCCCATAACCTTCATCCGGAGGAGGCATGTACGCGCATCCACGCGGGTGCCAAGCGGGCGGTCGAGCGGATCGGCGCCATGGAGGCGCCGCGGTTCGCCAGTCCCACTGAACTGGAACTAACCTTTCTCACCGCCGACATGGCGGCGATGGCCACCTGGATCAGCGGGGTCACCCGGAACGGTACCCGGCAGGTCGTGCTTGAGGACACGAACACCCTGACTCTATTCCAGCGCTTCGTCACCATCGTCGCGCTCACGCGAAGTTTGGTGGAGCGCTGAGGTTTCCATGCGACCCGACCCCGTACCACCAATCTCAATTGGACTCGTCCTCTATCCCGGCTTCACTCAGCTAGACCTCTCAGGTCCTTATGAGGTATTTTCCCGGCTGCCGGGAGCAACGGTACATCTAATCGCCGAGGCAAAGGGCCCTGTCGCCTCCGAGAAGGGGCTAGCTGTAATCGCAACCACCACCTTTGCCGAGGCGCCGCCCCTGGATGTACTTTGTGTGCCTGGTGGACCGGGGCAGGTGGCGATGATGGAACACGAACCGCTGATCCGCTTTCTCCAGGAACGCGGGCAGATGGTCCGCTACGTCTCCGCTGTCTGCACCGGCGCTCTCCTGTTGGGGGCGGCCGGCCTCCTCCGTGGCTACCGCGCGACCACCCACTGGCTCTCGCTGGACCTCCTGACCCCTCTGGGGGCTATCCCGGTGAACGAGCGGGTGGTGATTGACCGCAACCGGATTACCGGAGGCGGCGTGACGGCCGGGATTGACTTTGGCCTGGTCCTGGCGGCGGAACTGTGTGGCGACGTGGTGGCGCGCGAGATCCAGTTGCTCATTGAATATGATCCAGAACCGCCGTTCGCGGGTGGCCATCCGCGAACGGCGGACCCCGACTTGGTGGCTCAGATCACACGCGCTCGGGGCGAGTTCCAGGAGCGGCGCCGCCTGCAGGCGGAACGGATCGGCGCTGAACTGATTCGTGGAGGCTCGGGCGGCGTCTCGTGACCAGGCGGCTCTGATCAACCGCGATCCGAAGGATCGCGTCTGGTTTCCTCCAGCAAGGCGCGCAGACGCACGATCTCGTCATCGGCCAACTCGTGGGCTCGCCGCTCAGTCTCAAGCCGCTGCTCGGCGGAAGCTCGTGCCTGATCAGCTTCTGCTCGTGCCAGGTCGGCGGTCAGCCGCGCCCGTTCGGCGGTCAGCCGCACCCAGCGCTCCCCGTCCCGCTCCGCTTCCGCCGCGCGCCTCGCCTCCGTCTCCTCGTCGATATGCAGGAGCCGCTCTCCCTCACGGGTGATCAGCCGGAGCAGCGGACCGCGGAAGGGGTTGCTGGACGGCTCGGCCCTTACCCACAAGCCCACGGTGGCCAGCCAGAGTCCGCTCTCCTCCGGCGCGATCTCGCGATAGACGCCCGGGCTCTCCAGCCGATAGCCGTGCAGGTCCAACTGCTTCCGCGGGCGCGGGTCGAAGGTCACGTACTCGGTCACCCCCAGCTCGGCGTAGGCGGCCCGCTTGGGTCCGATGTCCTTCTTGGCCGTCTTGTTGGAAAGCACCTCGACCACCAGCATGGGCGGTTTGCCCACCGAGCGGACGTTGTAGGCAATGCTGTCGTGCAGTGCCGCGTCGGCGGTGACGAAGACATCGGGATAGAAGACGCCGGTGCTCCCATCGGCCCGTGGGTAGTGGAGATCGGTTTCGGTGCGGACCAGCCAGAGCACGCCGAGCTGGCTGGCGCGGGTACGGAAGCCCTTGGCCAGGTTCTCGCCGACCGCGTAGTGGGCCTGGGTCCCACCCAAGATCTGGGTCTCCCTCTCGTTGGGCAGGAAGGTGGAAACGGTACCCGGCGGGGTCGTGTCGCGGATGTTGACGGCCATGGTTGCTCCCAGAGACCTTCGGCTGGCGTCGCCAGGGAATAAGTGTACCACGCGGGTGCCGCGCCGGAGGGAAATAGGGACTAACTCGGAGCCGCCGCTTGCTGCCAGAACTGGCGCAAACCCTCCGCGAGGGCCGCGTGCTCCGGCGCGTCCAACGTGGGGTCGTCGGCCAGGATGTTCTCGGCGATGTGGCGGGCCAGGTCCAGGGTACGGATGTCGGTGACCTGCGCCACCTGGAGGGCGGGAAGGCCGCTCTGCCGAGTGCCCCAGAACTCCCCCGGTCCGCGGAGCCTGAGATCCTCCTCCGCCAACTTAAAGCCATCATCGGTGGCGCAGAGCGCCTGCAGGCGCTCACGGGCGATCGGGTTGGTGGGATCGGCCAAGAGCAGGCAATAGGACTTCTCGGCTCCCCGCCCTACCCGGCCTCGGAACTGGTGCAGTTGGGCCAGCCCGAAGCGCTGGGCATCCTGTACGACCATCACGGTAGCGTTGGGGACGTCGATCCCTACTTCCACCACCGAGGTGGCGACCAAGATGTCGATCTCTCCATCGCGGAAACGGCCCAGGATCGCGTCCTTGTCTTGCGGGCGCAGCTTCCCGTGCAGCACCTCCAGGCGTAATTCGGGGAACACCTCGTCTTGCAGGCGCTTCCCCTCTGCTACCGCCGCCTTGGCCTCGATGGCCTCGGATTCCTCGACCAGGGGGCAGATGATATATGCCTGGCGTCCGGCCTGGATTTGCTCGCGGATCAGGTCGAATGCCTGCCGTTCCACCGGGGCCCACCGCGTCTCCACCGGCTGGCGGTTGGGCGGCCGTTCGCCGATGATCGAGACATCAAGGTCGCCGAAAATGGTCAGAGTCAGGGTGCGGGGGATGGGGGTCGCGGTCATCACCAGCAAGTGAGGATTGAAGCCCTTCCCCTTGAGGGCGGCCCGCTGCGCCACGCCAAAGCGATGCTGCTCGTCGACGATGGCCAGCCCCAGGTTGTTGAATTTGAAGTCATTCTGAATCAGGGCGTGGGTGCCAACCAGGATTTGCACCCGCCCTTCCACCGCGTCCAGGTATGCCCGCGCCCGTTGAGCCTTGGTCAGGCTACCGGTGAGCAGAGTGACCGAGACTCCATGCGGCTCCAGAAGAGCACGGAGGGTACGGCCATGCTGTTCGGCCAGGATCTCGGTGGGAGCCATGATCGTACCTTGCATCCCGGCGCGGGCGCAGAGCAGAAGGGCGGCGGCGGCCACCACGGTTTTCCCCGAGCCCACATCGCCTTGCAAGAGGCGGCTCATCGGGGTGGAGCGGCCCATGTCGGTCAGGATCTCGGCCAACGCCGTATCCTGAGCGGCGGTCAGGGTGAAAGGGAGACCGGCCCGGAATTGGCCCAGCAACTCGGGATCGGCGGTGATGCTCCGTCCCTCGCCTTCCTCCTGCCACTCGTGTTTTCGTTGGAGCATTCCCAATTGGATCAACAGCAACTCATCAAGGGCCAGCCGGTTCCGGGCTCGGTCCCGCTCCTCCAGGCTCTCGGGGAAGTGATACTGGAGCACGGCGGCGCGCCGGTCGGGGAGCCCGAAGCGGGTACGGATCTCCTGGGGAAGTGGGTCGGTGATTAGCGCCGCTCCGGCGGATAAGGCCCGACGGACCAATTTGCGCAGCCAACGTTGAGCGATGCCCTCGCTGGAAGGGTAGATGGGAATCACGCTCATGGTGTTGGTGCCGGCTTCCTCGTCGGCGGGGAATTCCACGTCACGGGGGGCAAGTTGCAGCCGCCCGTTCTTCAACTCCACCTTGCCGCTTACCGCGATCTGTTCACCCTCACGCGGCTTGAGTGTCTTGAGGAGGTAGGGTTGATTAAACCAGGTGACGCTCATCAGGCCGGTTGGGTCGGAGATTTTGGCTTCGATAATTTGCAGGTTCCGGTTGGCGGTGCGCCGGGTGTCCACCGAACGAAGGGTGCCCACCAGGGTCACTTGCAGATCGGCGTACATCCGGTTGATCCGTACCGGCGCGCTGTAGTCATAGTGGTCGCGCGGCCAGTATTCGACCACCGAGCGGAGGGTGGTGAGCCCCAATTGCTCCAGCCGTTGCCGCTCCCGCGCCGCGCTGCCAAGGGCCTCGGCGGCCGGGATATCCAGCGATGCCGCCTGAGGAAGCTTGGCGGCGGGTGACTGCTCCAGGGCGGCGACCGGTTCCAGCGCCTCCGGCTGAGGCTGGACGGCAGGGCCGGGATCGTCCGCGGCCGGCCGTGGCTCCTCCGCCCACTCACTCGACGGAGGGATTCGGGGTGACGTTGGGGTTTGAGACTCCGCTCGCCGACTCTGTTCGGCTGGAATCGACGGGGCGGCCTCGGCCGGGCGCATCGGTGTCTCCCGCACGCGCCGCGTCTCGGTTGATGCGGCGGTACCGGTCTGGGCCAGGGTGGCGTCGAGGCGGCGGACGATCAGGCGGGCGATCTCGGGCCGGTCCTCCATCGTGGCCGCTTCATAGCGTTGGAGGTATTCCAGCACACGCCGCGCCCGGATTTGTTCCTCATCGCTCAAGCCGCAATCGGCGAACCGCTGGGTGAAAAAGGCATGGATGCCTCTGGCGGTCGCCCGGTTTTTGCAGCCGGCTTGGATCTCGGCCTCCAGCACCTTGCCGAGCAAGGCCAGGGCCTCGGCTAGTCCGCCATCAAGAGGCATGGGTGCTCACCTCTTCCTCTTCGGCGGCTGGCCAGGCATAGCGGATGGCCAGGAAGGCGCGGGCCAACGCCTCGCCTTTCATCTTATCCTCCATATCCAGTTCGCCGTCCAGCACCAGGTCGAGGAGGAAATCCTTGACGCGGGCAATCCAGCGCCCGGGTGGACAGCCGGTCATCGCCATCAGGTCCGCGCCATCGAGCGGGCTATGCATTTTGGCGATCTCCGCCTGGGCGTCGAGTTGGCGACACCGTTCCTCCAGGCCATCGACGGTGGCCAGCACCGCCCGCACACGCTCGACTCGCTGACTGGTAATATCGGCCCGCGAGAGTTCGAACAGGGCCGGCAAATGAGGGCCGGCGTCGCGCATGAAGCGGCGGACGGCCCCATCGGTCCAATCGCTATAGGTGTTGATCCGCATGTGTTGGGCCACCAACAGGGTGACTGACTGGATCAACTCGTGATCGTACTTCAGCCGGCTGAGGATGCGTTCGGCCTGGGCCGCCCCCTTCACTTCGTGACCGAAGAAATGGACTTCGCCGTTGGTCACCCGCATGGTTTCCGGCTTGGCTACGTCGTGCAGAAGGCCCGCCCACCGCAGTTCGCGGGTGGGTGGGGTCCGATCCAGCACTTGCATCACATGGTCGAAGATATCTTTGTGGCGGCGGCCAGGGCGCCCCTGCATCTCCACCATTGGCAAGAGTTCGGGCACGGTATAGGGAAGCAGGCCCAGATCGGCCAGCATCCGAATCCCGAAGGAGGGACGCGGAGCGAGGAGAAGTTTCTCCATCTCCTGCCCCACCCGCTCGCGGCTAATCCCGGCCAGGGCGGGGGCCCGCGCGCGGATCGCCTCGGCGGTGGCGGGCTCGATAGCGAACTCAAGTTGGGTGGCCTGCCGGACGGCGCGCAGCACACGGAGGGGATCCTCGGCGAATCGAGCCGCCGGGTCGCCCACGGCGCGGATGATCCGCTCCTCCAGGTCGCTCCGGCCTCCGAAACAATCGATCAGCGTATGGGTTAATCTGTCGGGGTTGGCTGGGTCTGGCGGATCGTCCGAGTCAAGGCGGAGGGCGAGAGCGTTCATGGTGAAGTCGCGCCGGGCTAGATCTTCTTCCAGGCTTACCCCATACCGCACCTCGGGCCAGCGGGAGCCGCCCGTGTAGTGCTCGCCGCGGAAGGTGGTGACTTGCAGTTCGTGTCCTTCGACCGTGGCGCTGATCGTGCCGTACTTCTCGCCCGGCTGATACACGTTGCCGCTGACCGTGGCCAGGATGCGCTTGGATTCCTCGGGGAGGGCGTTGGTGGTGAAGTCGTAGTCGGAGGAGGGGCGGCCCAGTAGCCAGTCACGGACGATCCCACCTACCAGATAGATGTTTTTTCCCTTGCGGGTAAAGGCGGTCGCGAGATTGACCAGCGCCTCCCGGGAGAGGGCGCGGGTGGTAGTGGCGGTGGAAGAAGTCATGCAGGTAGGATGCACGAGCGGTAGGGCACGAGGCAAGGGGCGATCAGTGCTCATCCAGGAACCGGGTGATCGCCTGGTGGAAGGGGGCTTGCTGTTCAAGGTTTACCGAGTGCCCAGCCTGGGGAATGACGATGAAGCGGGAATCGGAGAGCAGATCGGCCAGGGACTGGCCCATCCGCGGGGGCACCATGATGTCCTCCTCGCCGGTGATTACCAGGGAGGGCACCCTGAGTTCGGGCAACCAAGCCGCGGCATCGTGGGAGACCGCCGCGTCGAGTTGGGCCGTGAACCATGCGGCGGGCACGGCCGCGCGTTCGGCGTAGCGGATCACCGCCGCCACCGCGTTCGGGCGCTCGAAGAAGCGCCAGGAGAACAGCCAGAGATTCGCCTGGCGCTGAAACACATCCGGCGACACCCGAGGGTAGATGGCGCGCCAGGCCAGCATCAGTTCGCGCAAGCGCGGCTCGATGGTGGCGCTGGCCGAGACGAGGATCAGGCTCCGCACCCGCTCTGGGGCCAGCCGCGCCAGTTCCATGGCGATTGAGGCGCCCATGGAAAGCCCTACCACATGCGCGGGCTGATCGCCGGCGCGGGTTGCCAGCAGCGCCGCCGCGTCCTCGGCCATGACGCGCAAACTGATCGGGCCGCCCGGGGCGGTGCGCCCCGCTCCCCGGTTATCGGGCGCCAGACACTGGAAGCGGGAAGAGAAACGAGCCAGTTGCGGACCCCACGCCGAGTGGTCGGCCCCCAGCCCTTGCAGCCAGAGAATGGGCATACCCTGACCTCGTTCATCGTAGTACAGTTCGGTGCCGGACACTCGAAGTGTTGACAATCTGTTTCTCCTTGCCCGCATACCTGTATCATGGGCTCGAACCCAGCGGCGCCCCAGGAGGTACTTAGCAGTCCCCAGGCAGCCTGTACAGGGTATCGCGATACCGTATAATGGCGTAACAGCAACGAGCAAAAAACCCCTGGAAGGTATCTATCCATGGAGCGGGATGACGACGCGCGGAATGACGTCCTAGGGGGCGCCCCCGCCGGACCTGGAGATCGGCCCGCCCTGCGTCCACGACATTGCTGGGAAATCGTGCGTCAGGTGCCCGGTCTGCATTTCAACTGCGAGGAGTGCTACGCCTATTTTGTCCAGCAGGATTGCTGGACCTTGTGGGCGCTGCGCCGGCCTGGTTTCAAGCCGTGCTGCCAGAAAGTCGGAGACTGTACGGAATGTGTGGTCCTGACCGAACGGATGCGCCCCCGGCCCAACGAGCGGCTGGAGATCGATCGCGCCCGCCCGGTACGGCCCGCGCCCGCGTCCTCCAAGCGGATTTGCGCCTACCTCCAGCTTTATAGCTCGGGCGAGGTGGTGGAAGGAAACGGACGGAACGCGGCGGTTACCCGGGCCATGCAGATGCGCAGCGCCGACTTCCGCTGCCGGCTCCGCGGCGTACATCTGGATATGGGCTACGTGGGAGATGTGTGTGTGTCGCGGCACGTCGAGGATTGCGTATTCCTGGAGGAGACGCGTCCCGAGGTGCATGTGCGAGAGTTGCCCATGGCCAAATTGCCCAACGAACAGGCGGGAGGAAAGCGTCCCACCGAAAAGGGCCATGTCGCGTCGCCTCCCACCGATGCCCGAGCGATAAAGGGCTAGAGATTCGTTCGGCTGGCTTGCAGCGCCTTGCGGAACTCCGTCGCCGCCTCGGCCGTTTTGCCCTGTCGCGCCAACAAGAAGCCGAGCTTCCGATGGAGGTCGGCCCGGTTCGGCTCGCCCTCCAGAGCCCGCTGGATCAGCAAAATCTCCGTGGCAAGTTCCACGGTGTTCGAGGATCCGGTTGGCACGGACGATGGCTGGCTGGGGAACGAGGGTTGCGGAGCGGGCGGGACGGCGTGGCCGCCCGCTGGGCCCACGCGGGCTGAAAGTCCAGAATGCGGCTCTTCCGGTTCCGGTTTATTCGCCGCCTGATCGGCGGGGAAGACGCGAGTGGCAAGGGATGGGAGTTCAGACGCGGCGGGCGCGGGGGCGCCCAGGGCCTGTAACTCACCGGCCGTGGGCGGCTCGATCCGCAGATCGCCGCTGGGATCGGTGGAAATCAAGGGTGACGTGGCGAAGGACCAGTCATCCGAAATCGATGTTAACGTCGAGGCCGCCGGGGGAGCGAGTGGGGTCGGCGGCGCCGGAATCTCCGCCTGCGTGGTAGGGAGGGCGCCCGCCGCGCGTAAACGCTGCTCGAGGGTCATGGGCCTGAGCAATGCCTGCTGCTCGTCGGACGTCGCCTGGACATCAATCCAATCGTCGGCCAACCCTTCTTCGTCGAAGGTGGTGAGTTTGGGAAGAGGCCCGCTGGGCGATTCCCTATCTCCCGTAAGCGCGGATTCCGTCTCCCACGGGGGCGCCGCGCTCGCGGAGTTGGCGGATAGCGCGTGAGTGGGCGCCGGGACCGCGTGTTCGGGGGAAAGTTGCCGCTCTGGTTTGGCGGCGGCGGTGAGCAGCGCGGCCTGCTCCACGGCTATCTCTTCCCGCACCATTTCCCAATCGGGCGCGAGTTCCTGCCCCGTACTGAGCGCCATCTGCACCATCGCCTCGTCGCTCCGGCCCTGCGCCTCGTAGGCCAGGGCAAGATGATAATGGTGGATGCCGTTTTCCTCGTCCAGGGATACGGCCCGCTCGAAGGCCGTCACCGCCTCCTTCAGCTTGTTGCCTTGCCGCAGAATTCTTCCATGGAGGTCGTGCGGCGCCGCCGCGTCGGGCATGATCTCGATGGCCTTGCGCACTTCCGCCAGCGCGGCGCGGCGTTCGCCGCGGGTCAGCGCCATCCGGGCCACATGGTAGTGGGCCTCGGGATGGCGGGGCACTTGCGCCGCGATGCGGCCATAGAGTGCCTCGGCGTCACGGTATTTCCCGTCGCTTTCCAACAGAAAGGCGGCGGCGAGGGTGGTGATGTGGTCATACTGATTGATCCGCATCGACTGTTCGTATCGGGCTGATTCCCGCGCGAAGTCCTCGTTCGCTTCCTGGAGCATCCGCTGGATTCCGGCCATGTCATAGATTTCCACCTGGGTATTCGACACCGCCTGCCGGCGTCCGTCGCGGATTAAGAAGGTGGCCTTGTCTACCCAGTAATTGACATAGAGATGTTGTCCCGTATCGCAAATCGTCACGCTGACCGCCCGGCGCCGATCCAGTTTGATGCCCACGGCCCGCAACACCACTTCATAGCCCATCGGCAGCAATGGGTGCTTCCGGTCCACGTTATCGCCGCCGCGGAACAGGACACCGTTTCGGTCGCCGGTCGTCCCGGCCACCACCCCGGTCAACTCAAGGAGATCGGCGTTATGGACATCAATCGAAATCGGCTTCCGCCATTGTCCCTTGGGGAAAAAATGGAGCAGGAATCCCGTGTCTACCTGAGCCAGGGTAATCGAGCGGGCGTGTTGCTGGTTGCAATACTGGCCAAGCACCGCCAGCGTATGGGTATATGATGGTGTCGATCCGCCAACCCGCGCCGCGTCGATCATGAAGTCGTCCCTTGTGTGCGGATGCCGGCATGGGCCGGCACAATGGAAACATCTGCAACGTTAGGGCCGAAGTCCGTATCCTGTCAAGCACCCGACCGGGCGGAAAATCGCCGATCGCGCGGGGCTCCTCCGGGCCATCCAGGCAGGCTAGCCTGAATTGCCCATTTCGCGCCAGATGTGTGGCGCGTACAATGGCGGCAATCGGTGCGAAGGTTGGGGCGCCATGGCGGAAAACATGAACGGCAGGGTATTCGCCGCACTCGTCTTCGGAGTGCGCGGGTATCTCTATGCGTTGGAACAGCGCGGCTCCGCCACTCTCCTGCCCTGGCTCCAGCGGTATCGCCCCGTGAGCGCGGCGCCCGATTTGCCCGAGTGGTGCCTGGGCTTGCTCAACGTGCGGGGTACGGTACAGATGGTGGTCGACCTGGGGTACCTCCTACAGGAGGGCCGTTCCGAGATCGCCGATGGCACGAGACTTATCTTTATTCAACACGGCGCGGCCCAACTGGGCCTGCTCGTAGACCAGGAGGTTGGCGTGAGGTATCTCAGGCCGGGAGAGCCCTCCGATCCGGCGGGAACCCGGCAGTTTTCCGGCGCCGCCGCCTGGCTGGAGAATCGGCCGGTCACCGTGCTCGACGGAGCGGCCATCATCCAGTACGTGGCCGAGGCGCTTGGGGCCCCGGCCCATCTCACCTGAACCGCTTCACCTGACGGAAGGGCAATGCAGTCATGACGCAGCACGACGCGACCCAGACCGGACGCTGGCGATCTGGCGAGGAGCCACCGCGCGGCCAGATGTATATGCCGCCCGCCGCGCGCTACCACCCGCGCGACTGGCCGATCCGGCTCAAACTGGGGCTGGTGATGAGTGGGCTTGCCCTGATGCCCTTACTGCTCGCGGGCCTGCTGCTGCCGGCGCTCTTCAGCGGCGCCACGCCCCATTCGGGCCTTGTGGTGATTGCACTTCTCACCATCACCGCCGCGATCTATGCCAGCCATCAGCTTACCCAGCCGCTGGTTCGGCTGGCGCGGGCCATGGGCATGCTGCGGCGGGGCGATTTCGATCTCCGCCTGGACTTGACCCAGGGTGATGAGGTAGGGCAGATTGCCGCTACCGTGGATCTGCTGAGTGCTAGAATGCAGAGCCTGGTCACCAATCTGGATAATCAGCGGGCCGAGTTGGAGAACGGGATCATCCAATTGTTCACCGAGCTGGCCGAAGCGGCCAGTGGTGATCTGACGATCCGCCCCACCCTGAGCGAGGGATCGCTGGGCGCCGTAGCCGACTCGGTGAATATTCTCCTCGAACGCTTCAATGCCACGGTGAAGGGAATCCAGGCCACGGCCAGCGCCGTCTCTAGCGGCACCTCGGCCATGGCGGTCACCGTGCTTCGGGTCTCCCAGGAATCTCAGCGGCAGGCCGCGCAGTTGACCACGGGAGCGGAGGCAATCGCCGAGATGGCTACCTCCGCCCAGGCGGTGAGTGAGCGCACCCGTGCCGCCACCGGCGTGGCCGCCGAGGCGGTCGTGGCGGTGGATAGCGGCAACCGGGCTGTCACCTATGCCCGCGAGGCGGCCAAGCGCACGTCGGATACGTCGAAGAAGGCGGTTCGCCAGGTGAAGAGCCTGGGCGAGAGCGCGCAGCTGATGGGGAACGCGTTGCTGCTGGTGCAGAGGAACACGGAGGAGTTACATCTGATCGCGGGGAATGCCTCGATCGAGGCCGCGCGCTATTCCGAGAGCAGTGGTGTATTCCGCACCGTGGCCGACTCCATCGAGCAGCTTGCCCAGCAGTCTCAGGTGGCGCTCCGCCAGATCCAGAGCGTGATCGAGAACACTCAGCGAGAGACATCGCGCGTGGTGGCGGCGATCGAGGATGTGACGGGCGAGGCCGCCACGGTGGCGCGGGCGGTGAATCTGGCCGGGGAAAACTTCGGCACCATCAACCATGTGGTGCAGCGCCTGGCCGACCTCAATGTTTTTATCGCCAGCGCCAGCGAGCAACAGGCCCGAATGGCCGCCAACGTGGCGGAGGAGATCGGCGCGCTCAATCAGGTGTCGGTGCAGACCTCCATGAATACCGCAGCCTCCGCCGAGGCTGCCGCCCACCTGCGCCGACTCACCGAGGAGTTGAACGACTCCGTGGCCACGCTCAAAGTCAGCTAGGGGATATATCTACATGCATCCCGATCGTTTCCGCGCTCCGGCGCCCATCCATCCCGAGGATCTGGCGATTCCGCGCGATCAGGCACTGCAACGCTTGATGGAGACCACCGATTACGTAAGTCAGCGGGCGCTGCAACTGGATGAACAGGTTCAGGAGGTGGAGCACATTGTCTTGCATCTGAGCGCCCTGGCCCGGCAGCTACGGGCCCTGGCCAGTAACACCAGCCTGGAGGCGACCAGGATGCGGATGAGCGCGCCGCTGGCTGAGATTGCCCGCCAGATGCGCCGTCTTTCCCAGCAAATTGGCGAGTCGAACGATCAGCTTGGCTTGACCCTGCGGTCGTATACGGTCTCCACGGGCGAATTGCGCCAGGCCGCGATCAGCATGCTGGGTGACGCGCGCGCCATTCAAGAGAGCAGTATGCCCGTGGAAGCGCCGAGGGAAATTCCTCCTCCCTTCCTGAGCCGCCCCACTCCTGTCCCCCGCTGGCAGGTCACGCCGCCCTATCATGGGCCGGAAGCGGTAGGCAAGGAGCCGCGAGAATGAGCGATCACCCCTCGGAAGCGGCGCCGCCTTCGGCCACCACTCGCCGTGGAACCCCCAGCGGACTCCTGAGCCGGGAGAAGGCCGCCGCCCAGGCCCCGTGGGAGCCTCCGCGGACCCTGGGCCAGGCGACGAACCTCAAGCGGGTGCGGCTTTCCGTCCCGGATCCCCTGCCCCCAGCCCCGCCGCCTTTCCTTTCCTCACCCGCCCCAACCACGGTCGAGACGCTTCCCGAACCGGCCGATGCGTTTCCTCCCTGGCCGAATGACGAGGAGATGTTGGCTGCCTGGGCGCTCCCGGAAACCGACCCGCCAACCTCGGAGTCTCCGCGAGATCGGACGTGGGCCACGGAATCGGGGAGCCCCCTGATCCATCAGACGGAAGTATTGGAGCCGGTGGTCCCGCCGTGCTCGGGCGATTTTCGGTCGGCGCCCATTGACTCGGTGTCGGTTCCCGGTCCTGCCCATCCACCCCTGTACTCGGGCTTTTTGCCGGCCATCGCACCCCACGATCCGGCGGATGATTCCGGGCCGTCTCAGCTGGGTTCGGTGTCCTATCCCTCGGCCCCATCCGTGGCGGGCGTCGAGCCGGCCGACGATTTCCCGCTCGACCGGGAGGACGATACGCTTCCCCGCCTCACACCTGAATCACGGGAAGAGAAGCGCGAAAGCACCCAGACCAAGCGTCTGGACCCTGCCAGCCACGCGGGGTTGGCCGCGCAGCTGCTGGAGGTGTTCAAGGAAGAGGCAGTGGAGATGTTGGACATCCTGCATGCCTCGCTGGAAACCCTTGAACGCGGTCCTTCCGAGAGCGCGCTGATCGAGGCGAGGCGCACCGTACACACGATGAAGGGCAGCGCCCGCATGTGCGGCCTCGCGGCGATCACGGAGTTGGCGCACGGATGCGAGGACTTGATTGGCCCGCTCGTTGGGGGGCTAGATTCGCTGGCTTCCCCACTGGTAGCCTTGCTGTTCGAGGCGGAGACCGCGCTCCGCGCCTCGGTCGCCCGTCCAGCCGACGGACTGGGCTCCGATGAGAGCGTTCGCGCGCTGACCACCCGCCTCCGCGGAGCCCGCCTGCGGCCGACCGCCGTGCCCGCCGCTCCACCCCCGCCCAGGCCGGCCGAGCCGGCCCCCGTGCGCCTCAATCAGCGGCCCGCCCTGCTGCGCCGGCCCACCCTCGCTACCGTTTCGCCCACCAACAACCGCCTGGCAATCGATATCGGCAAGGTGGAGAACGTGGTGGCCAAAGCCACCGAGATCGTTGCCAATCGGGCCACCTCCCATGCCTTGGTAGAGTCCCTGAGCACCACGGTGACCGAGCTGACGCACAACGTGCAACGGCTCCAGCTGATCGCCATGAACCTCCAGTACCAGATTGCCGGCCAGGGGCTGGACAGTGGCGCCGAGGAGGATCCCGATGGGCTGGGACTGGAGACCTATGGCCCGATCAAACAACTCCTGCTCCAACTGCACGAGGCGGTAGCCGATCAGCAGGCGCTCACGCGGGAAACCATGGACGGGATTAACAGCAAGCGGACCCTTGCCGCTCTGGAGACTCGCCTGGACACTGATCTGCAGGCATCACTGATGAGCATGCGCCTGCTCCCGCTGAGTCAGCTTCGGGTGCGCCTCGATCAAGTGGTGCGATCAGCTGCCGCGGCGACTGGGCGCGAGGTGCGATGGACCATGGAGGGGCATGACGTAGCCCTGGACAAACAGGTCTGTGATCGCTTGTTCGAGCCTTTGATGCACCTGCTGCGCAACGCGGTGGATCATGGAATCGAGGCGCCGGAAGAGCGTCGAGACCAGGGTAAGCCACGTCAGGGCATCATTACCGTTACCGCCGTGGTGGAAGGGAATCAGGTAGTGATCACGGTCAGCGATGACGGGCGCGGCATCGACCCGGAACGGATCACCGCCAAGGCGATTGAGCGCGGGATCCTCTCGGCCGCGCAGGCGCGGACCCTGAGCGCCCGCGAGCAGATGGAACTGGTATTCCGCCCTGGCTTCAGCACCGCCGATATGGTGACCGAGTTGAGTGGGCGCGGTATGGGGATGGAGATCGTGCGCGAGAGTTGCATCCGCATGGGCGGCGCGGTGACGATCGGCAGCCGTTCGCAGGGGGGGACGGTGATAACCTTGCAGGTTCCCCTCACCCTCTCCATCGTTCATACGCTGGTGGTGCGGGATGGAGGACGGACTCTGGCTATTCCCGCTTCACAGGTGACCTCGGTGCATTTAATCAATCTGGCGGCAATTTCCGATCACGGCTCCGGCCAGACGGTGCGGATTGGCCAGACCCAGGTACCGTTGTATC
>DATBTL010000391.1:0-9327 GCA_036559345.1 Chloroflexota bacterium
GGCCCAGCGCCTCAGCCAGCATCCTTTCCGACGCGCCGGCAAAGATCTTCCCCCGCACCCTGTAGAATGACTGTATGCTCCTTGAGCTTACGATCACCGATTTCGCAATCATCGACCAGCTTACCATTCGCCTGGAGCCTGGCTTCACCGTGCTTACCGGTGAAACCGGGGCCGGGAAGTCGATCCTGATTGACGCGGTCAGCGCTGTCCTGGGGGGACGGGCCAGCGCCGACGTGGTCCGCTCGGGCTGCCGGGCCGCGCGCGTGGAGGCGATCGTGAGCCTCGACGCTCCCGATCTGGCGGCCGCGGTGCGGGACGCGCTCGCCGAGTACGATCTGGCTGCGGATGAGGAGGAGGGGACGCTGATTCTGGCCCGCGAGATCAGCGCCGCCGGACGGAGTACCGCCCGCGTCAATGGGCGGGCGGTGCCGGTCTCGGTGCTGGCGGCGCTGGGCGATCTGCTGGTTGATATCCACGGCCAGAGCGAACATCTCTCGCTGTTCAAGGTGGCCGGCCATGTGGATTTGCTCGATCGCTATGGCGGCACTTTCGATGCCCGGCAGTCGGTGGCCGCCCTGGTGCGCGAGCTGCGCGCCTTGCGGGCCGAAGGGGAGCGCCTGCGCGAGAACCGGCGCGATGCCGCCCGTCGTCTGGATCTGCTCCGCTATCAAATAGAGGAGATTGAGGCGGCGAACCTGCTGCCCGACGAGGAGGCGGAACTGGACGCCGAGCGGCTGGTCTTGGCCAACGCGGACCGGCTGGCCGGACTGGCCGCCGCCGCCCGATCCCTCCTGATGGAGGGAGAGGATGGCCTGCCGGGGGCGCAGGATCTCCTCAACCGCGCCGCGCAGTCCCTGGCTGAGTTGGTCCGCATTGATCCCAGTCAGACGGCGCTGCTGGAAGGGGTGCAATCCGCCCTCTATACCCTGGAGGAAGCGGGCCGCGATCTGACCCGCTACGCGGACGATATAGAGGCGAACCCGGCCCGCCTGACGGCGCTGGAGGAGCGATCGACCCTCCTGCACACGCTGAAGCGGAAATACGGCGCTTCTATCGCCGAGGTGATCGCCTTTGGCCGGGCGGCGGCGGTGGAACAGGCGGATCTGCTGGGGGCCGAGGATCGGCTGGAGGAGTTGGCGGCCGAGGTGAACCAACTCCGCGCCCGGATCGGGCAAGCCGGCGCCGCCCTTTCCGCTGCCCGCCGCCAGGCCGCCGAGGATCTGGCCCGGCGGGTTGAGGAGCAGTTGGCCGATCTCAATATGGCGCGGGCCCGCTTCTCGATTGCCATCGAGTGGCGCGAGGACGCGGATGGGGTGCCCGTCCCCGAGGTAGATGGCGCCTACGCGGTGGACGAGACCGGGCTGGATCGGGTGGAGTTCCTGATCTCCGCGAACCCCGGCGAGGCGCTGAAGCCGCTGGCCCGCATCGCCTCGGGCGGCGAGGCATCGCGCCTGATGCTGGCCCTCAAGACCATCTTGTCCGCGGTGGATCGTACCCCCACCTTGATTTTCGACGAGGTGGATACGGGAGTAGGGGGGCGGAGCGGCCAGGTGGTGGGCGAGAAGCTGCGGGCTCTGGCCCAAACCCATCAGGTGCTCTGCATCACCCATCTACCCCAGGTGGCCGCTTTGGGGCACGAGCATCTGCGCATCGAGAAGGAGATGACCGGCGAGAGGACCCGCACCGTGGTGACCCCGCTCAGCGGGTCGGAACGGGTGGAGGAGATCGCCGCCATGCTGGGCGGGGCGCCGGTGGGCGAGACCGCGCGCCGCGCCGCCATGGAACTTCTGGCCCGCGGTGAGGGCAACCTCCATCGAGCCCAGATCGACCACCCGGTCGGGTGATTGCGGCCTGCCGGACAGCCATGCTACCATGGCGGCCAGAGTCTTTCCCCTTTGATCCGCAACCACCACGAGGAGTCACAGTGGCCTCCACGACCACCAGCCCAACCTCCTTTCTGGGGGCCGTGCTCCGGCTGCGCGTGGTGCGCTACGCCCTGGTGGGTGGAGTGGGCATCCCGATCAATATCGCGCTGCTCTGGTTTTTCCACGGCTGGCTCCATATGCCGATCATCCCGGCCTGGATCTGCGCTTTCGAACCCAGCAGCCTGATTAACTTCTACGCCAATCAGCGTTTCACCTATCACGAGCAAACCCATGTGCGGGGGTGGGATTGGCCGATCAGGGCCTTGAAAGCTCAGGCAACCTCCCTTACTGGCCTGGCGGTGAACGTGGCCGCGTTTTCCGTCTTGCTCAAGTTGGGCCTGCACTATTTGCCCGCCGACGCGGCGGGGATCGTGGCAGCCTTCACGGTGAATTTCGCGATCTCCAACCGTTTCGTCTTCACGGCGGCACACCGGCACGCAAGCGGACCCTCGCTCGACGCGGCGGAGTTCGAGGGCGTGGCCTAAAACACCCTCAAGCCCTCAAGAACCCGGGTCACCTGCCGAAGGAGTAGATTAGGGGAAGCGCATCTCCATCGGTGCTCTATGTCTTGTGAGGGTGAATCAGGGTGTTCATATGACTCCGATGAGCGACCGCGTCGCCGCGGCGGGTACCCGGCCTGTGCCCTCCGATTCGCGCGTCGGCGCCCTCCGCCAGATCTTCGCCTGGCTGCTGAACACCACCAATCGCATGGTGGGCTGCCCAAGCAGGGCCACCCTGCTGGACATGGCCTATGACTCGATTCGCGAGGGGTTGGGCTACGATCGGGTCGGTCTGCAACTGATCGATGCCGAGCGCCAGGTGATAGAGTGCCATATCGGCACCAACGCCGACGGTACGAGGCATTTCCGCAACGATCGCGAGACTCCCCTGAAAGAGGATAACTACCACACTCGCCTGCTCGCGGATCCGCGGATGCAGGCCAGCGGTCCCGGTTATGTCCTCCTGGATGAGGACGAGATCGCCGCCACCCTATCCTATCGTAAGTATCTTGATGGCCGGCCACGGCAGAATCTCCTGGTGGCCCTCCGCACCATGGACCGAGTCATAGGCTACATCTCGGTCGATAACCTGGTCACGGGACGCCCGATCGCGGCAACTGACGCCCTGCCTTTGTTGGCGTTCGCCAATAGTTTTGCCTCCTCGCTGGAAAACGTCACCCTTCTGGAGAGTCGCGCCCGCCGAATCCACGACCTGGATGCCGACCTGCGGCATCAGGTGAAGCACCTGGCCTGGCTTAAAGACGCCGCCAGCCTTCTGGGCACCATGCACGACCTCGATAGTGTGCTCGATGCTATCTATTCGAGCGTACGCGAGGGTCTGCACTACGACCGGGCCGCCCTTTTCCTGATCGGCCCGCGCGAGGGCAGGCTGGCCGCAAGCGAGATGCGTGGCACCGATGACCAGGGCACTCCAACCCCTGATCGTGGAGACGTGATCTTTCTCGATGATCTGGATCTGCCCATCCATTCTCCCGATCTCCATCATCTCTTGCAGGGCCATGCCTTTTATTACTGTCCGGACCGTTGGGCGATCACGCCGGCCGAACACCGAGCACCACTCGATGGAAGAATGGGCCAGCAACTCGTGATCGCCCTGCGCCATGATGGCGATCTGGTTGGCTTCCTTTCGGTGGACAACCTGCTCGGCAACCAGCCGATCACCGAGGAAGATGCCGTTCCCCTGATCGCGTTCTCCTCGCAAGCGGCGCTGGCGATCAGCCGGGCCCAGTTGTGGGCCGACCACGAGGCGCAGAGCCGCTATCTGGCGCGCCGAGTCACCGAGCTGGAGTGGCTCCGCGAGATGGGCCAGCGGATCAATACCGCCGCCACCCTTGATGCCGTACTGGATGTGGTCTCGGAGGGGGTCCGCGACGGCATGGGCTACGAGCGCGTAGGTATCTGGCTCATAGATCACGCTGGCACGCTGCTGGAGCCGCGGCGCGCCATCGATCGGCGGGGCTATGAGCCGCTCACCATGGTCCCAATTGTCCTGGGACCGGCTGGCGCCCTGCCCGCGGCCCCCGGCCTGGACCGCCTGGCGCGGGGCGAGGTTGCCTGCTGGCTTTTCGATCCCGAGGAAGCGATTCCGGCCCGCCTTCCCGGCCCACCGTCTCATTGCCTGCTGGTGGCTTTGCGCTCCAATGATGCGTTCAGCGGCCTGATCGTGGTGGACAACCAGCCGAGTGGCGCGCCCTTGCTTATAGAACAGGCCGGGCCCTTGCTCGCCCTGGCCGGTCAGGTTTCCACCGTGGTCAGCAACATGAGCCTGCGCGAACAGGAGCGGGCGGAGCGCGCGCGTCTGGCGCTCCTGCTCGAAAGCGCCCAGGCCCTCAATTCCACCCTCGACAGCGATCAGATTCTCCGCGAATTGGCGGCTCGCCTGGTTGCCACCCTGGATGCGGCGCGGGTCACCTTCGGCCACGCCGACCGCAATCGGCGCGGCTTTAACGTGGTGGCGCAACAGGTGGGGCCAGGACGGGCGCCGGTCGAGCCCGGACGCATGGTCGGTGCCTTCGACGTGTATCCCGTCCTCGAGCAGGCCCTCCGGTCGGGCGCGCCGTTCCGCGGCATCCTCGGCGACCCCACCCTGCCCGCCGAGGAGGATGCCTATCTCCTCGCCCACGACTTGCAAGAAGAGTTGATCATCCCAGTGGTGGTACGGGGTGAGTCGGTGGGACTCCTGGAGATTCAGTGGGAACGGCCCCATACTCTGGGCCCGGAAGTCATCCCCCTCTGTACGTCCATTGCCTCCCAGGCAGCGGTGGCTCTGGGGAACGCGGGATTGTATGCCTGCGCGTCCGCTCGGGCCGAGCAGGACGCGCTCACCGGCCTCCTCAATCACAGTACGCTCCTGGAGTACATTGACCACGCGGTGGCGGCGGGCGATCCCTTCGCCTTGCTGTTAATTGACATCGACAACTTCAAGCTCTTCAACGACACCTACGGTCACCCGGTGGGCGACGCGGTGCTGACCGCCGTGGCGGGCATTGTCCGCGCCGCCTGCCGTGAAGGCGACGTGGCGGGCCGGTACGGGGGCGACGAGATGGCGGTCCTCCTCCGCCACGCATCGGCGCGCGAGGCGATGGCGGTGGCGCGGCGGCTCGGCGAGGCGGTCCAAGGCCGCCCTCATTTGGCCGCCTCCGGGGCGGTCATCCCGATCTCCGTGTCCATTGGTCTGGCCTGTTATCCCCGACAGGGCGCCACTCGCCAGGAGATGATTGCGGTGGCCGATAATGAGATGTATGCCGCCAAACGGCGCTCCACGCGGCGGGTGATCACCCGATCACGCGGCGGCTCGCCATCCCATTGGCAGGATCTACAACTGCGCGACGCGGCGGACCTCCTGGGGGATAGTCCCTTCGGGGTTCTTGAGGGGCTGGTCTCGGCGGTCGACGCCAAGGATCGCTACACTCGCGAGCACTCCGAGCATGTGACCCAGCTTGCCCTGTTGTTGGTGGATGAACTGTGCCTCCCGACCGAGCAGCGGCGGGTGATCGCGGTAGCCGGCCTCCTGCACGACGTGGGGAAGATCGGGGTGCCGGATCGGGTGCTGCGGAAGCCGGGGGCCCTGGCCATTGAGGAATACGCGGCGATCAAGCGTCACGTCTCCTACGGGGTGGCGATCATCCGCGGGGTGCTCAACGACGCGGAGGTGGTGGATGCCGTGGCCTACCATCACGAGCGGTGGGACGGGAAAGGGTATCCTCATGCGATCGCCGGCCTGGAGACCCCGATTCTGGGCCGGATCATGCAGGTAGCGGATGCCGCCTCCGCCATGCTTCTTGACCGCCCCTATCGCCAGGGCCTCGCCTGGGAGGAAGTCGCGGCCCGCCTGCGCCAGAGCGCCGGCTCCCAGTTCGACCCGGACCTGGTCGAGCCGTTCATCGCCGCCTTCGGGCGGGCGCGGGCCCGGTTCGCTTCGTAGTTCTGCCGGCTGGGCGATTCCCGTGACTATTGGGGTAGGTCCGTCCAGAAGCACCGAGGCGCGGAGGGAGCGGCTCATGTACTATTCTCGGGTAGGAATTGCGCTTGCTGGACTTTCGCCAGGGCTACACTGAAGGGAGTTGGGATTGTAGGACATCATGAGTACGATGATTACCCTACCCGATGATCGGCATGCTCAGGTGCGGGCACTGGCGGAGGATACAGGTCGCCCGCTAGAGGTAGTGCTGGCCGAGGCCGTAGCCTAGGGCCCCGCTTACGATCGCTGGCTCCGCGCCGAGCAAGGCCCGCTTCTGCCGGCTGGGCAAGTCTGGGATGATTTCATGCGGCGCGGCCTCCTTACGCCAGAGGCGATCGCCCAGGTCGAGGCGGAGGAGAGCGACAGCACCGTACAGGTTAGACGACACCTGGATCCTCAACACTGGGGATAGAAGGGGTCAGAAAAGGATCTTCCCGCTTCTCAGCCGGGCCGCGCCGCTGTACCCAGACGCCAAAGTCATCCATAAAATTGTTGCGGTGCGTATAGGGCAGACCGTAGGAACCCAGCGCGACCGCTGACCCGCGGGAGCAATCTGTGTCATCTGTTCACATCTGTGCCATCTGTGTTTCTGGGCGGCAAGCAAGCGGCCTGAAGGCCGCGCTAGCAGAGCAGATGAGCCTCCCCGGCGTAAACGCCGGGGTTTCAATCTGGTATAAGCAAATTGTGCGGCAAGTCGCTGCACAATTTGCGCTACAGGCATTGCGCTTGCTTGATCCTGTACACCAACCCACCGGACTGCTCTCGCTTAGCGCGAGAGCAGTCCGGTGGGTTTATAGTAATTCCAACGCCTGCCGTACCGCCATCTGCTCGGCCGGGAGCACGCGGCCCAGATCGTCGGGCGGGACGAATCGGTACTCGGATACCTCGTCGCTGGGGCGGAACTCGCCGCCCATAATGCGGGCGTGGAAGATCACGGTCATCCGGGGCAGCGCGTACCCACTGTAGACCGCGACCAAGCGGGTGATCGTGATTCGCCAGCCGGTTTCCTCCGCAAGCTCGCGCATCAGGGCCCGCTCCATGCTTTCGCGGCCCTTGACCCAGCCGCCCGGCAGACCCCATTGGTAATGGTCCTGGCGATAGGTGTGGCGGAGCAACAGCACCTCACCCGCCTCGTTGGTGATCACCGCCGCGACCCCCACCGCGTAGCGAATATTGAAGAACCAGGCGATCAGCAGCTTGGTTCCCCCCTTGAAGGGAAGCCGTTTCCAGAGCCATAGGATCAGACGGTCGCGGCGCGATGAGTGGGTGATGGGCGGGAGCGGTACCACCTAGCTCAACCCCGTGATGGGCGCGCCCGCATAGCGGAAGGGGGCCGCGCCCATCCGCGCATTAGCCCGCACCTCGGCCAGCGCCGACTCGGCCGCCGCTCCCTCTCGCGGGTCCAGCCCCTCGCTTTGCGCTGCCTCGAACTCCTCGCGATCGAGCACGGCCATTCGCCCGTCGGGGTAGACCAGGAGATCGAGCAGCAAGTCGCGGAAGCTGAGGGTGCCCTCACGCTCCTCCACCGGAGTGCTGATGTTGCAATACCAGCCCTTAAGGTTCCCGTCCGCCGTTTCGATTTGCCAGATCGCGTAGCCCTTGCCGGGGTAATAGTATTCGAGGAAGCGGTCGCCCATGGTGAAGGTGATCTCTCCCACTCGCGGCTCGCCGGGCCCGTTCCAGATCGCCTCGATCGTCAGATGATCCGCGGTCCGATCGACCAGGCGTCCCGACCAGGCGTAGCGGAAGCGACCATGCCAGTCGTGTTTTCGCACCGTGATCGCGCTCATGGAAGCTCACCCAGACCGTCCAGGGCCCGGTAGCGCAGGGCGTCGCGCACCCCGTCCGCGAACACCAGGTAGCGGACCGTCCGCCGCACCCCACGCGGGGCAACCGGGGTACGCAAGGCCCCGAACAGATGTGGACCCATGCGGGCGAACTGCACCCCGGTCACCACCCCCAGTCCGGCTGTCCCCTGCACCAGGGCCACCACGCCCTCGCGATCCGGTCCGAGCGGGACCGACACGGCGGCCCAATGGGCCTCTGGAGCGTTGAAGCTATGTTCGGCGGCGTGCCGGCGCACCAGATCCTCGCCCTGACTATAGAGCACGTCGCCATTCTCCACTCCCCACGGGCGCAGGAATACACTGAGCACCTCCTGCACGGGGAAGGGCGCGGTGGTGCCGTTGCTCAGTTCCAGCACCACGGCCAGCAACGGCGCCCCCGGCAGGGTCAGGTACTCCACTGCCTGGGTCAAGCCGCCGTACCCGTCCTGGTTGCTCTCGGTCACCACCCGCACCCCCTGCCAGTTCACCCCCGATGCCCCGGCTCGGCTGATGATCGTGGCCTGGCTCCGCGCCGCGTGGAGGGCTCCGGCATCGAGGAGGAACGCCTGATCGCCGGGTCGCCAGCGGCGGACCGCCGGATGGATGCCGCCGTACCACGGGCTGGTCCAGGAGAAGGCGCCCGGCTGGGGGAACGAATCGGCCAGGGCCAGTTGCGCGGCCCCATCCAGGGCTAACTCGGTAATCGCCGCCGCGTAATCGGGGGTAACCGAGAATTGGAGGCGCCCATTATGTACGCGAAGGCGCCGCGAACCCTGGTGCTCGTCCTCGTCCACTCGGATCTCGGCTCCGGTGGCCAGGGCCAGAACGGTGAACCGGCTGCCCACGTCGGCCAACCGGCCTCGGTAGGTGATGGCGCCGCCATGGAGGAAGGTCTGCTCGGCCCCAGGGCGCGCCTGAAGGTTGAGGTGCTGGTGGGAGGGCGCGCTCTCATCGCTGCGCATGTGACTCCCGTCCAGCAGTGCCTCCCAGCCGGGACAGGCCACATCCACCGTGCCCACTTCGCTGGCGCTGTTATGGTTGATCAGGACCACCTCGCCGTGGGCCGCGCCCTCGCGCGCCACCAGCACCGGCGGAGTCACGCGCACCGAGAGCGGCGGCTGCGGCGCCAGCATCTCTTGCGGGGCGGCGGCCCCGAAAAGGCGGCGCCAATGGCCGCGGACCAGCGCCGCGTCGACCGGGCCGGCGATCAGGTACGTGGGATCCAGGATCAGCTGGCCGCCAGGGGCCAGGGTTCTGACTGGCGTCACCACGGCGAAGCCCCGCCAGTCGGCGGGCGCTTGTTCGGCCATGTTCGCCCAGCAGAGGCCGCCGCCCAGCCCCACCTGGCCGGAGACACCGGGAGTGTGGAAGGCCATCCAGCCCTCGGCCAGCCGTTCGGGCTCGCGCAGATAGGGCTCTAGCCAATCGGGAAACTCGTCGCGGGTCTGCCCTTCCACCGGGCCTCCGGCCAGCGGCAGGGTGAGCCGCGCTCCTTCGAGGAGTGGGCGGGTGATCGCGCGCAAGGCTACCTGGAGCGGGTGCGTGGAGGTGTTCTCCAGGGTGACCTCGGAGCGGACGAGCGGGGCGCTATCCAC
>DATBTL010000392.1:0-3235 GCA_036559345.1 Chloroflexota bacterium
TCGTCCCGCGACAGTCGGAGGCCAGCGCCTCGGTTGGCAGCCTGTCCGGGCTGGTACAGTAGTAGTACGCCTGCGGTATCCAGGCGAGGAGGTCGCCGTGGCCATGAAAATTACCGACGTCTCCGTGATCGCCCTTACGTACCCGTGCCCTGTCCCGATGGCCGACGCGATCCACTACATGCCGGCCAGGAACGCGCTGCTGGTCCAGGTCCACACCGACGAAGGTATCACTGGGCTGGGCGAGGCCGCCGCCTATGGTGGGCCTCTCTCGGTCACCGCCGCGATCGTGCGCGATGAGTTGCGCCCCCTGCTCCTTGGCCAGGATCCCTTCCTGGTTGAACGGCTCTGGCAGCGGCTCTTCGTCACCACTCATCAGCATGGCCGCCGCGGCGCCCTGCTCATGGCGATCAGTGGGGTGGATATCGCCCTGTGGGACATCATAGGGCAGGCCACTCGCACCCCCCTCTACCGCATCCTGGGCGCCTACCGCGACGAGGTACAAGCCTACGCCAGCGCTGGTTTCTACGCCGAGGGGAAGGATGCCGCCGCCCTGGCCACCGAGATGGCGGGTTACGTGGAGGAGGGCTTCTCCTACGTGAAAATCAAGATCGGGCGGAACCCCGAAGCGCTCCTGAACCCGTTGCGCGACATGCCGGAGTCCGATTTCGCGACTGTCTCCCTGGCCGAGGATCTCCGGCGGGTGCATGCGGTACGGCAAGCAATCGGGCCCGAGGTCAAACTTATGGTCGATGCCAACAATGCCTGGACCGCCCCTACCGCCGTTTCCATGATGCGGGAGATGGAGAAGGACGATATCTTCTGGTTCGAGGAGCCGGTCGGCTCCGACGACCTGATCGGAAGCGCCCTGGTGGCGCGGACTCTCGATGTGCCGATCGCTGGGTACGAGACTGAAACAGCGGTCTACGGGTTTCGCGACCTGATCGCGGGCGGCGCGGTGGACATCGTGCAGCCCGATGTGACCTGGTCCGGCGGGATCACGGAGTGCCGGCGAATCGCCGCCCTGGCGCATGCCTACCGTCTCCCCTGTATCCCGCATGTCTTCTCCTCGGCGGTCAGCCTGGTGGCGAACCTTCACTTCATTGCCTCGCTGCCCAACGGACGGCTGCTGGAGTTCGATCGGAATCCCAATCCCCTCCGTGACGAGTTGTTTAACGAACCGATCGCCATTGATAGGCGAGGTTTCGTGGCCGTGCCGTCGCGGCCCGGCCTGGGGGTCACCCTGAACCTGGCCACGATCGAGAAATACCGCGTTGACATCGGATAAAGGAGACAACCATGGGACGGCTGCAAGATAAGGTGGCAATCGTAACGGGTGCGGCAAGCGGGATGGGGCGGGCCATCGCCGCCCGCTATGCCCAAGAGGGTGCTCGGGTAGTGGTCGCCGACCTCAACGGCGACGGGGCTCAAGCGGCCGCGGAGGCAATCTTGGCCACCGGCGGCACGGCGACAGCGGTGGCGGTGGATGTGCGGGACCGGACCCAGGTGAGGCTGATGGTCGATACGGCGGTTCGGGAGTTTGGCGGCCTGGATATCCTGGTCAATAATGCTGGGGTGGGAAAGATCATCCCCTTCCTGGAGACCACCGAGGCGGACTGGAACTTCATGTTCGACATCAATTGCAAGGGCCTGCTCTGGTGTGCCCAGGCAGCGGCGCGGGTAATGATCGATCAAGGGCGAGGTGGAAAGATCATTAATCTAGCCTCACAAGCGGGACGCCGCGGCGAGGCGCTCGTGCTGGCTTATTGCGCCAGTAAAGCCTGCGTGATCAGCATGAATCAATCGATCGCGCTGGCCCTGGCTCCCCACAAAATCAACGTGAACGCCCTGGCGCCTGGGATCGTCGATACGCCGTTCTGGGATGAGGTGGACAAACAATTCGCCAAACTGCTGAATATGGAAGTCGGCGAGCCCAAGCGCACTTTCACCGCGTCCATTCCGCTTGGGCGGATCGAGACGCCAGAGGATATCACGGGCGCGGCGGTCTTCCTGGCCTCGTCGGAATCCAACTACGTGACGCAGCAGTGCCTCAACGTGGATGGAGGGAACTGGCCCAGTTGAGCCGCTCGCGGCGGGTACGTGTTCGGGACAGGTGGGGCCGCCTCATCTCGGGAGACGGCTCGTGTGGACCTCCACTGCTTGCTACCGGCCGTTCCGCCGCGCGAACGTCCTTTCTCTCAGGTCCGAATGGCGAAGACCGGATCAATCGCGCGGGTGGGAGCGGGCGAAGCGAGCCAGCTCCATTTCCTCCAGCCGCTCCATCATCCCGGCAAAAAGCGGAATCGCGGCGCAGATCAGGATGAAATCGCCGACAACCATCATGATCGTTCCCGCGAACGACTGATCGGTCACCACCGACATGTCCCACATCCGGGGCAGCGCCGCGTAAAAGGGATAGATCGAGCTGCCGGCAAAGATAAACAGCATCCCCAGCGCGGTGCCCGGTACCATGGAGACCAGGATATAGAGTACGCGCCATCCATGGGCCAGGCGCGGGCGCCCAGGATACGGCTGCACGATCACCCACCAGAACATGAGCCCGGTGACCAGAAAGCACAGGTGCTCCAGGTGATGCACCCCGTCATTCCGCAGCGCCGCGTCGTAGCAGGCGGGCAGATGCCAGATCAGCATGTTCCCGATAAAGGCCAGCCAGGCGAAATACGGGGTAGTGAGCAGGCGGGTAAGCCCGCGGAACCACCCCCGGCGCGCATGGCCGCGGGCCAACCAGCGGACGATCGGGCGGGGGGCGCCTACCACCAGCACCGGGATCGGCTTCCCCAGGAGGAGGAGCGGCGGCGCCAGAAACAGCAAGAGCATGTGCTGCACCATGTGCGCGGTGAGCAGCCGGCTGCTCAGGACGTCGACGGGCGACTCCAGGGCCAGGACGATGGACAGCAGGCCCAGGGCGAACAGCAGCACATGGTGCGGCCCAACCGAGCGGCGAAGGCGGCCGCGCCGGCTCAGTTCTCGCAGACCGGCCAGGTAGATCAGGGCGGTCAGCGCCACTCCAAGGACCACGTTCAGGTCGAACGACCAGGCGGCCAGCACGGTAGAGAGGGACGGATTGGAGGACATGGCGGTATCTTTCCCAGGGCGGCGCGCGGTGTGGGGGCTCGGACCCAGTGTAGCGCAATCCGCTAAACGTGATCGCGACGGATCGGCGCGGCGATTGCAAGCCAGGGACGCGGGTCTCCAGACCCGCGGGGCGCGGACGCCC
>DATBTL010000393.1:0-16031 GCA_036559345.1 Chloroflexota bacterium
AGTCCATCCACCCTGGCGACTGTCCAAGATCCGTCAACAGCAAGGCCGCTTCGCTGCGGTGCTGCGTCCCATGACGGACGACATGCTGCAACTGGTGCCCGAGCGTTTCAGGTGGGTCGGGTGGGGACGTCATCAAGCGGCGCGGATCCTCATCACGGATCGTCTCAAGAAAGGCAGCGAGGCGCTCGTCTTCCTCGCGCCACCGGGCCCGCAGCGCATCCACCGTTGGGAATACGCCGGGTAACTTCTTTGAGGCATCCTCGACACCTTGCCATTCGGAGCGCCAGAACACCTCGGCAACCAGGATATGCCGCAGCGTGTCATGCAGGTTACAGGGGCCGAGCGCCGCGGTGATGAAGGTCTCGGAGGGGACGCGAGCGGCCGCATCGAGGACGCGGCCATTGGCCCACGTGTTGTAGGCGAAGAGCGTGCGGATATCCTCGAGAAGCATACCGTCACCTCTCAGTCCCCGTCTAGCCTCTGTGGGTACCCTCCATTCTATACCCGCTGGCCGACGCGGCACAAATACACATCGTGGACCTACCATGATCGATGTGCAGGGGCTGGAGGTGGGGGAATAACAGGGGTATGAGCATGTGGACTTTCGAGGCAACGAGGTATTGTGCAGTCTTCTCTGTATTCGCGGTCTACTGCTCACTCCGCATCATCGGGACTGCGGGAGAGCCCCCATCATCTGACGAGGTTTGGTCCCGGTACCTCGGGCACGTGGTCATGCGGTAGCATGGTACGAGAAGCCATGTCACGGCGGTCCACGCGGGCGGAGATCACCCGCCCATGGCGGAAATCAGTGGGAGAAACAAGGAGAAGAGCAGATGATACAGAGACTCATGCGTGTCCTGGGCACCGGGACGTTGTTACTGGGAACGGTCGGCGCCACCGTGCTCCCCAGCCATGCGGATCCCCGGGCGGCGGCGATCCCGCGCTGCCAGCCCGGAGAACTCTACATCGCGCTGGTGCCGCATGATGGGCAAGGCGCCACCGGCCACCTGGATGTGGTCTTCAGCGTCACGTCGGTGGCACAAGCGTCTTGCTATCTGTACGGCTATCCCGGCATTCAACTGATCAACGCGGGTGGACAGGACATCGGCACCCACCTGACCTGGGGTGGCGGCTTCTTCTTCGCCAATCGACCCAAGCGGTATGTGGTTCTCGCGACTGGGAAGACCGCCTACTTCGCCCTGGGATGGACCCATCTCCCGACGCCGGGCCAGAGTTGTCCGACGACCAAATATCTGCTGGTGACGCCGCCGGACGGTTACACTCCAGTCGTGGTACCAGCCACGCTTCAGCAGGTCTGTGGCGGCGCGATCAGCGCCTCACCGATCACGACCTCCTCCGCGCCGTAGGGGCAGCTACGCTTCCGACCAGGCATTCTTCTGACCAGAAAACCACCGGTGGTTCGTGCGCTCCACGGTCGAGTCGCAACCGGTGGGGGCTCAAAAGCTGCCTGATCGAGCATGTTGGATCGACGCGCGTCGCGGGGGATCACCTGGCCGGCCGCTCCGTTGGGATGGTCCACTGAAGCCCAGGGAGTCAGCGCACGAGCAAGACCCAGATCTCAGGACGCTACATCCACCGGCCGCCGCCATTTTGCAGGCGGCGGGTAGACGACCCTGGCGATCGTGCCCGAGCACCAACTGATCGCAAACCCAAGGAAAATCAAGATCACGTTGTGCAGTTTGTCGCTGCTGCCCGTCGCCGCAACCACCGCCAGAACGACAGCCCAGACTACAGCAAGGCCGATGCTGTAAGCCGTATAGGTCCTGCGTGGCAGTTTCATCCTGTCTCACTCCCCCTGGCGGTCGTCACGCTGACAATGCTACGCCTTCACGGTCGGGCTAATGGGCATCAGAAATCCACCAACTCATATGATCGATAGACCATTAGCAACTCGGCAGCTTGTACCTGACCGCCGCCGTCTTCGGACCTGTCTGAGCCCTACTTGACCGCGTTATCAGAAGCCACAGACCCATTATACTTCCTATACGGTGCGGACGCTTCGGTGCAGGCATCGATCCCCGTGCACAGCACTGCCCACAACCGCGTGGAGGACCGGAATATCAGGTCGCGTGATGGGTCGGTTCCACGCCCGGCAGCGACAGGCCGCGGCTGATAATGGCACGGAGTTCCGCCTCGTGTTCGGCGGTCGGGTTGAGCAACGGCGAACGTGCCAGGCCCACCGGCCGGCCCTGGATCTTCAGTCCCGCCTTGATCAGCGAAATCGCATAGCCCTTCACCCGGTCGCGAAGGTCGGCAAAGGGACGGTAGAACCCTTCCAGCAAGATCTCGACCCGCGCCTGGTCTCCGTTGCTGATCGCGGTATAGAAGGCTCGGGCAATCTCCGGCACGAAGTTGAACACGGCAGACGAATAGGCGGCTACCCCGGCCCCGAAGAAGGCGCGGGCCGACATCTCCGCCGTGGGCATCCCATTGATCATGACCAGCCGATCGCCCACCGCCAGGCTGATCCGGATCAGGCGCTCCATGTCCCCATGCCCGTCCTTGAAGCCGATCACGGTCGGCAACTCGGCCAGCCGGCGCATGGTGGCCGGAGCGAAGATCGCGTTGTCCCGCTGATAGATGATCGTCCCCAGGGCGGTCGCGGCGGCCACCGCCCTATAGTGCTCATACAACCCTTCTTGCTCGGCCTGCAACAGATAGGGGGGCAGGACCAGCAGGCCATCCGCCCCCTCGCGTTCCGCTACCTGGGCGAATTCCACGGCCAGCCTGGTGCCGTAGCCGGTCGCGGCGACCACCGGCACCTCGCCCCCGACTTCCTCCACCGCCGTCCGCACCAGGGCCTGGTATTCATCCGGGCGGAGCGAAAAGAACTCTCCAGTGCCGCCACAGACAAACAGGGCGTCCGGCTCCCCCTCGACCATGTAACGCAGGTGCTCGCGATACCGCGGCAGATCGATGTCGCCCTCGGCGGTAAAGGGCGTGACTGGAAAAGACAGGAGCCCTCGAAGCTGGGCCCGTAGTTGTTGTGGCGGCAGTGCCATCAGTCTTCCTTCCCTTGCGATCCCCTGGTGGGACCGATGCGTCAAGCTGGACTAGGCGGGCTACCAGCGGACGGGCTTCCAGCCAGGCTGAATCTTTTGCATTTCGGCCACGTCATCCCGCTTGGCCAGGCCGGCGCGGAGATACCGCTCGTGCAGGCGCGCGAGCGCGTCCTCATCCAGTTCCACTCCCAGCCCCGGCGTATCGTCGATGACGATCGATCCGTCGGTGAAGCGCCGCTTGCCCCCGACGATCACTTCATCCACCTGCCAGGGGTAGTGGGTGTCACAGGCATAGGTGAGGTTTGGGATCGCCGCCGCCACATGGGCCATGGCCATCAGGCTGATCCCGAGGTGCGAGTTGGAGTGCATTGAGACGCCCCAGCCGAAGACCCGGCACAGCCGCGCCAGTTTGACCGTTTCGGCCAGACCGCCCCAGAAGTGGTGATCGGAGAGGAGAATGCGGATCGAACCGCGTTCCAGGGTTTCCGGGATGTCCGCCCAGGAGACCGTACACATGTTGGTCGCCAGTGGCATCGACACCTGCTTGGCGACCGCCGCCATGTTGGCCTTCCCATCCGTGGGATCCTCGTAGTATTCCAGCGTCCCCTCAAGGGTGTGCCCGACCCTCACCGCCGTCTCGACACTCCAGGCGGCGTTCGGGTCATGGCGGAGCGGCACGTCGGGCCCAAAAGCCTCGCGCAGGGCCCGGATCGTCGCCGCCTCCTGGTCGGGGTCGAGGACGCCGCCCTTCAGCTTCAGGCTCTTAAAGCCAAACAGCCGCGTGAAGTCCCGCGCCTGCCGCACCAGCCCCTCGGGCGAGAGGGCCTCCCGGGCCAGATAATCATCCCGCTCCTGGGCGGCGGTCGAGGCGCCCGCCAGTCCATCCTGCCCGCCAATCCCCGCGTGCTTATAGAAGAGATAGGCGGAGAACGGGACGCGGTCGCGATACCGTCCCCCCAGGAGGTCCGCGACGGGCCGGCCGGTGGCCTTGCCGATAATGTCGTAGCAGGCGACCTCGATGGGCGAGAAGGTTTGCACGGGCGAGGAAACCGCCGCCTCCCACGGGCGGCTCCGGTCCGCGCCGGCGCTGGTCACTCCGGAGATCGCCGCCTCGATGCTCGTCAGTTGATAAGGATCCCGGCCCAGCACGCGCTCCCGCGCCGCCTCGAGATCCCGCAAGGGGATCGCGCCGCCGTAGGTCTCGCCCAGGCCGGTCACGCCATCGTCCGTCTTGAGTTGCACGATCGTGCGCAGGGCGTAGGGCGCGTGCAGGCCAAAGGCGCTGCGCAGCGGCGGATCGGCGATCGCCACCGGGATCACCCGCATCTCAACAATCTTCATGGTCTCTCCACTCTACCCTACAGGTCCGAGCTCTGAATGGTCGCGTCGTCACGGGTCAAGACCTCGGGCCGGAGGCGAATGCCCAGACCGGGCCCCTCGGGCAGATACATATTGCCCTGGCGGAGGATCGGCGTGCCCTCGACCAGTTCGGCATAAAACGGATCGTAGAGAACCCGCGTGGTTTCCATGATGTAGCCATTGGGGACGTTCAGCAGGACATGGGCCGCCGCGTAGAGGTTCACCGGCCCGGAGTTGCCGTGCGGCGCCAGGGGGATCCCGTAGGTTTCGGCCATCGTCGCCATCTTTTTTAGCTCGCTTATCCCCCCGGTCCAGCTGATGTCGCCGATCATCACATCCGTGCCATGCAACTCGAGCAGGCGGCGCATCTGGTGGCGCGTAAATAAACGTTCGCTGCCCGCGATGGGAAAGGGCGATTTGGCGCGCAGGTCGGCCCACTCCTCGGGGTTGTCCTGCCAGAGGAGATCCTCCAGCCAATGAATGGGGAGACCTTCCAGGGCGCGCGCGATTTTGACCGCGCCGGTCAGATTCCAGAGGCCGTGCCCCTCGATCATGACTTCCATGCGGTCGCCGAATTCGTGGGCCACCGTTTCGATACCGGCCATCCCTTCACGGAGTTGCGCGGCGGAGATCGATTGGCCATGGCTCTCGCGGGCATAGGCATCGAACGGCGCGATCTTCATGCACGTGATCCCGGACTCCAATAACTCATTGGCCAGACGCACGGGGTTACTGACCGCGAGGTCGGAATCGGAGCGGCCGCCAAAGGCGCCGCAGGTGTTGTAGATGCGGATGTGCTCGCGGCTTGGGCCGCCCAGCAAGGCATAGATCGGTTGGCCCGTCACCTGCCCGAGAATATCCCACAGGGCGATGTCGATGGCCGAGATGGCGCGCAACTCGGCCCCGGCATAGCCGTGATAGGCGGCGAAGTCGAACATGGTGTTCCACAAGGACTCGATGTGGAGCGGGTCGGCGCCGAGCACGTAACGCCGCGCCAAATCGTGGACGACCGGAGCGGTCCGTGCGTCCGGGGCCTGGCCCAGCCCTACGAGGCCACTGTCGATGTGGACCAGGACGAAAATGAACGGTGGATGGTCGAATCGGCCAAGGTGAATGGTTTCAATCTTGGTGACCTTCATACTCGTTCTTGCTCCTTCCGGTCCCGCTGCCACCCCTCATACTCGCTCAACGTGCCGGCATCGGGTGGATAGACGCCGATGATACTGCTGCCGCTCCTGATCTTGGCGAGGATGAACTCCTCGCGCCGCTCCTGCGCGAAGGCGTCGTGGGCCACTTCCTCGGCGATGGCGCGAGGGATGACGATCACGGCCTCGCTATCGCCCACGATCACGTCGCCGGGCAGCACGGCGACCCCGCCGCAGGCGATTGCTCCGTTGATCTCCACCGGATGATGGATGGTGAACGAGATGTTAGGATGCTGCCCTCGGGCGTAGGTGGGCAGGTCAATGGCCCGGATCGCGGGGGTATCGCGGAACGCCCCATCGGTCACGATGCCGGCCGCGCCCCGCTGCCTGATCCGCTCGGTAAGAATGTTCCCCAACGAACCGGCGCGCGTATCGCCGCGCGCGTCGATGACGAGCACGTCGCCCGGACCGACCTGCTCGACCGCGATCCGCTGCTTGTTGGTGAGGTTATCGAAGTCGGTCCCGCGCTCCAGATCCTCACGCGCGGGGATATACCGGAGGGTGAACGCCTGGCCGGCCATCCGGGTCTCGGGCCGCAGCGGCATCACCCCACCGATCACGAGTTGCCGGTACCCCCGCCGGTGGAGTTGACTGCTGAGCGTGGCGGTGCTGACCTGTTCCAGCATGCGAAGCACCTCCGACGCGACCCGGTCGATGATCTCCATCTCGGCCATCCTCCCCTCATTCCCCCTTCATGGTCTGTTCACCCGGCTGCTGGCTGGGCCTCCGACCGTGGGCCTCCGACCGCGGTCGGGGGCCCGGGACCCCCACCGCTTTTACCCCGCCGCGCGCAGGCGCCGCCAGAGGCTTGTGCTCAGGAACACAATTACCACCACCGGGAGGAGCCACCATGAGGTCACGTGCGCATGGGTTAAAAGGGCTACCACCGCCAGGGCCCCGATGACGGCGGCGGCGATGGTCCAATCGTCCCCCACCACGAAGTCGTACCAGAACCGGCCAAAAGCGACTATATAGGTCATGATCTTCTCCTTACGCCGCCGCGCGGGCTGGCAGGGCGCGCTGCCGCCGCAGGGCGTTCACCAGGACATAGGCGGCCGCGCTATAGACCACCAGGATGCCGAGAATGGACAGGTCCGATCCCGGCCAAGTCGCCCCCGCCCCTTCCGAGGCCCAAAAGGTGCCGAATGACGAGAGCAGCAGTCCGACCGCGAACTTGAGCGAGTTCTCGGGGACGCGGCTGAGCGGCGCGTGGACGGCCACTCCGGCCACCAGTACGAGGATGAGGGCCGCCGCGGCGCCCAGCGCGGCCAGCGGCACCTGATGCGCCGTGGCCCCAAAGGTGACCACGATGAACGCGACCTCCAGCCCTTCCAGCAACACGCCCTTGAAGCACAGGGTAAAGGCGTACCAATCCAGCCCTGCTTTCACCGTCTTGGCATTGGTGCGTCCGGCTTCCAGGCCCTTCTGGTACAGAGCGGCCTCGTTGCGCAGCGCCTGAACCCCGCCGGCCCGCATAATGGCCTTGCGCAGCCACTGCAACCCGAAGATCAGGAGCAGGGCTCCGACCACCAGGCGCAAGGCATTGATCGGGATCAGGGTCAGCGCCGGACCCAGGACGGCCATGATCGCGGCCAGGGCGACCAGCGCTACTCCGACCCCGATGAGCGAGGAACGCCAACCGCGGGTAACACCGCAGGCCAACACGATGGTCAGCGCCTCCACCATCTCAACCGCTGAGGCCAGAAAACTGGCCAGGACAAGGAATGCTCCGCTCATCTATTCTCCTCCTTTTTCCCTTCGATCAGATCCATACGCGCCACGCGCGTCCCGCTACCGGATCGTCCGCGGGTTCGGGCTGAGTGCCCGGCCCACATATCGTGGCGCACACTGGATTACAGGTCTAGTATATACACACTTGTTACATTTCGCAAGTGTTACACAATCTTCCGAGTGGGATACCTCTTCAGGGTATGGCCGGACTTCTATGGCTCTGGAATGATGCCGTCGCTTCGCCCGCGTGTTCCCTGGCCGGCGGCTTCAATGCGCGGATCAAGGACATAACGCCGGACAAGCCAGGTCCCCGCTACGCCAAGGAGCAGACTGAGGACGAAGATCACGCCGATGCCGAGGCGGTCCGCGAGGACACCCCCGAGGATCGGCCCGGCGCAGGCGAACGGCAACTGGGAGAGCGAGGCGAGCCCGGCCCCGAGTCCAGTCCCCAGAGCACCCCCTTCGACCAACCGCTTGTGTCCGGCGTGGTCGCCAACGTAGCCCCACAGCAGATTGCCCGCAAGCGTCCCGCTCAGCAGGACGGCCGCATAGAGGCCTTATCATTGCCCACAAATCACGCTGGCACGCCGCTTTTTGTGGGTAAAGATGGGGTCTCCAGGCCCCTAGCCGGTGGCCACCGAGCCAGTGTCGGCCGTGTGTTGGGGCGGCTGGCCATCGGCGACGCGGAGGACGTTCCGGGCGCACCGCTCCGTGATGGCGCGCATGGCCTCGCGCGTCCGCCCGGCGATGTGCGGAGTGGCGATACAGTTCGGAAGCTGGAGCAGGGGCGGAAACGTGGGGGGCTCGGCCGCGAACACATCGAGCGCGGCCCCCGCGATCGTGCCGTGGGTCAGCGCGTGATAGAGGTCCGTCTCGTTCACGGCGGCCCCGCGCGACACGTTGATGAAGACGGACGACCGTTTCATGCCCTGAAACCGCTCCGTGGTAAACAGCCCGATCATCTCGGGGGTCAACGACGCCGCCACGCATATCACGTCCGCCTGGGCCAGCAGTTGGGGGAGGGGACGGAACGAGACTCCCAGGGCGCGCTCCTCCGCCGGTGCCAGGGGATTACGCTTGTAATAGATCACTGACATGTCGAAGGCACGGGCGCGCGTCGCGATGGCCCGGCCGATATGACCAAAGCCAACCAGGCCCAGCGTCTTGCCGCCGATCTCAAAGAGCCCTTGGCTGAGGAGTTCCGCCTGTTCCCATCTTCCCTCGCGCATCGAGGTGATGGCGGGGAGGAGCCGCTTAAAGAGGGTGAGCAGCAAGGCAAGCACATGCTCGGCCACCGCCGCCGCGTTCCCGCCAGGGACGTTGGCGACCGCGACCCCCGCCCGTGCCGCGGCTGCCAGGTCGATCCCATCAACCCCCGCGCCCCACTTCTGGATCAGCCGGAGGTTCGGCGCCCCCGCCAGCACCTCCTTCCCGATCGCCACCCCGCTCACGATCAGGTATTCCGCGCCGGCCAGGGCAGCCGCGATTGCGTCCCGGTCCGCGTCCGGCGCGAGCGGGGTGAGAGACGCGGCGGGGAGCAGGTCGGCCAGGAGGGGCAGGGCCACCCCCGTGAGGTGTTCGGGCATCCACACGACCACGCGCGCCATGGTGCCGCCTCCTGGGCCCGACGCGCCCATCGCTCTTTGGTCCCTGTTAACGGTCAATGATGTTATCCCCGGTCGAGCCAACCGCCGACCACTGTCCTCGGCCGCTCTCGACGGCAGGGAGCGAATGGCCGTTGACATGCTACTAGTGGAGGGTCAAGGACCGTTTGCTACGCACACCCGACCGCGGGCGGAGGCCCGAGAGCAGAACCGCTTGACGAATCACGAGCGCCGGACGCGGCGTACCTTCGCCCGCGGCAGCGGGATCGCGGAGGCCAGTTCCCTGCCCAGCGCGACAGCCGGCATCCCATCATGGCGGCCGGCTTCATCATCACCCTGCACGGCGAAGACCCGCTCCTCAAACTCCTCCAGCATCTTTTCACAGCGCGAAATCCAGCCCAGCGCCTCCTCGCGGCGCGAGGCCCCGAACCAGTCGAGTTCCACCACGCGCTGATACCACCGGCGGATTTTGTCCAGATCCTGGCGGATTTCCTCGGCTTCCGCGTAGCTAAAATTCTGCCGGAAGATCTCGAATTCGATCTCCTTGCTGAAGTTCACCTCGCAATTTTCGATGATCTCCCCGTATTGGGCGTTTCTCTGTTCGAGGAAGCCATTGATGATCTTGGCCTCCTCCTCGGCCGGCAGGGATCGGATCGGCAGCAAATGATAGTCGCCCCCCAGGGCATCGATCCGGGCCGTGATGCGCAGGAGGTGCGCGTGCATGGGCCGGACGCTCGGGACGATACAGACGCTTTGCTGCAAATAGAGCACGCCAATGCGCTTCAACTCGCGCCAAATGCCGACCCGCGCGGCGGTTGGTTTGCTGGGCACTTGGTAGATCAAAAGGTAATATTGACGGCGACGCTCCATCGCTCCTCCAACCCCTTACACGGCACGGCTCCCGATCGCGGCCCGGCTCCTTGAGACTCGACCCGCGGGTCCGGATCAAGGCGCCGAGGCACGGTGTACCATGCGCTACAGCCAATTACTCCGATCCTAGCATCTCCATGACCGGGTTACAACTGTTTCCCGCATCCAAGCGTACCTGTAGTGGGTGATCCGGTTGGTGACGTGGCCGGGCCTCCGACTGTGGCCGGTTGTGGGGCTCACGGGGTCTCAAACTGAGGCCGGGTATAGGGACGCCAAACACCCGACCGCAGTCGTTCGTCCCTGCCCTCCGACCACAGTCGGAGGCCCAGACGGTGACGGGGTGTTACTATTGACAAATGTAACAAGTGTGATTATGATACCTTGCACCGCTACCCATGTGAAGACGGAATGGAGGCGCGCGGCTTGTGAACCCGGTCACGATCTCGCGAATAGAGGATCAGTTTGCCACCGGCGTGACGCCCGTCCGCTCGACATGGTCCCTGCTACAGGGCAAGTCACGAGCCCTTGACGTGGTGAACCATGTCCTGCGGGTGATTGTGCAGCTCAACCTGGCGCCGGCCTATGAGGAAGAGTTCGCGGCCCTGGCCGGCGCTCAGCACCCGGATGGAGCGTGGGCCGACCATTCGCTGGGCACGCGGGGGGGAATCCGCAACACCTGCTTTAGCGCCCGGAATCTGATCCGGGCCAATCGGATCCTTCACCGGGGCGACTTTCACGACGCCGCCGAGCGGGCGGCCCGGTATGTCGTGGCCCGCCAGAACCCTGACGGCTCCTGGTCCGATCTCAATTGGGGTCCAAGGGACGCCACCAGCTCGTCGATGGGGCTGTTGTTGTATACCGTCAAGGAGGATTGGGGCGCGGCGACCAGCGAGATCCACGCCGCCGCCTTCGCCTGCCTGGCGCGGGCGGCGGCCTACCTTGAGCTGACCCAGTCTGGGGACGGCTCCTGGTCGGATACCGACGATCATGAAGGCACCTTGGGGGCGACCGCCCATCTCCTGCCGAAGCTGGCGCTCTACGAAGGGAAGCAGACCCCAGCCGTCGCCGCCGGCGTCGATCTGCTGGTGGGGAGCCAGGAGAAGGACGGATCGTGGGATGGCGGGCACACGGACCACACCTGCGATGCCGCGCGCGCCCTGCTGCTCGCCAACAGCGTCATTGTCGATGCCCGCTTAGCGGACGTGATTGAGCGTGGGGTCCGCTGGCTGGCCGAGTCCGCCAATCCCGATGGGCTGTGGGGCGAACGCCCGGGCGAGCCATCCTCGCTCTTGATCGTGTGCGATGTCCTGGACTGCTTTTCCAAGTACGAGGCCCTGCGGCGCTCACTCAATCTCCGCGCATTTTGGGAGTAGCGTTCATGCATCGTAACCTCCGGCTTACCGGCCCAACGCCCCTCCCGCCGGAGGTAACACAGGCATTGGCCCAGCCGATGGTCAGCCATCGGAGCGAAGAGTTTCGGGTCCGCGTGGCCAATGTGACCGCTGGTCTCCGACCGCTGTTCGGCACGGACGTCATTCTGCCCTTTACCGCGTCCGGCACCGGAGGACTGGAAGCGGCCCTCGTCAATACACTCGGACCGGGAAAGCGGGTGCTGGCCGTACAAATCGGCTACTTCGGCGACCGCTTCGCCGAGATTGCCCGCGGCCTGGATTGCCCGATCCTGCCCTGGTCGGTCCCCTGGGGGCAGGCGGCCGATCCGGAGGAACTCCGCCGGCGCCTCCGGGCCGCCGCTCCGCTTGATGCCGTGCTGATCACTCACAATGAAACCTCGACTGGGGTCCTGAACCCGCTGCCGGCGCTGGCGGCGGTGGTCAGGGCCGAAAGCGAGGCGCTCATCCTGGTCGATGGGGTGAGCAGTGTCGGGGCCGTGCCGGTTGAGATGGACGAGTGGGGGCTCGACGTGGTGGTCACGGCGAGCCAGAAGGCGCTGATGAGTCCGCCCGGACTGGCGCTGGTCGGGGTTGGCGCCCGGGCCCTTGCCGCGGCGAGAGAGAACAAGGTACGTCGCTACTACTTCGATTTTCTCCGCATGGCGGAGGCCGTCAGCGAGGGAACCACGACCTATACGCCGGCCATTTCCGCCATGTACGCTCTTGAGGCCGCGCTGGCGCTGATCGCGGCCGAGGGCCGGGATACCGTCTTCGCGCGGCACCGGCGGTTGGCCGAGGCGTGCCGGGCGGGCATGGAGCGGCTTGGCTTCCGCGGCTTCGCCGATCCCGCCCATGCCTCGCCCACCGTGACCGCGATCCTGGTCCCGGAGGGGCAGTCCGCCAGCGCGCTTCGCCGGCGGCTGGAGGATGAGCATAATGTCGTGGTCAGCCAGGGCCGCGGAATCTGGAAAGACCAGATGTTGCGCCTTGGCCACATGGGCTACGTACGGTCGGAAGATATCACGCATTTGATTGAGGCGGCGGCCCGGGTAGTGCGTCCCTAACGTGTGCCGCCGCGAGTGTTGGTCAGCCCACCTAGAGAACCGGAGGTATCGTCGTGATTACTCTCTATGCGTCGCCGTCGATCTTGTTTGGGCCGGACGCGCTGGCGGCATGCGGCGAGCAGGCGCGCCGGCTTGGGGCCACGCGGGCCTTCCTGGTCACTACGCCGGGCATGCCCCAGCGCCCAGCCTTTGCCGCCGTCCTCGAGAGCTTGCGCGCCGCGTCGGTCGAGGTAGCGGCCCTGGCCCAGATCCCGCCCGAGCCGGGGGTTGCCGAACTGGAGCGGGCCCTGGCGATCGGCGCCGGCGTGTCATACGACGTGGTCGTGGGCATGGGGGGCGGCAGCGCCATGGACGCGGCGAAGTTGATCGCCATGCTCCATGCCAACCCTGGCCCCGTGGACCGCTATTTTGGGATTGGCCGCGTCCCGCTGCCCGGCCTCCCCACGGTGATGATCCCCACCACCGCCGGGAGCGGGAGCGAGGTGAGCCAGGACGCGGTGCTGACCGACCGGGCCGCCGGCACCAAACGAGCGGTGAAAGACCCAAAGGTCATTCCCGCCTGTACGATCGTCGACCCGCGCGCCACCGTCACCTGCTCACCGGCGCTGACCGCCCGCAGCGGGCTCGACGCGCTCACCCACGCGATCGAGGCATTTACCGCCAGACGCGCCAACCCGATCACGGACATGTATGCTTGGCAGGCCATTGTCCTGATCCAGCAACATATCACCGACGCCGTTAAATCCGGTGATGATCCCGCCGCGCGCCTGGGCATGGCGCTCGGATCCCTGCTGGCCGGCCAGGCATTCACCAACACGGGCACGGCGGCCGTTCATGCCTGCGGCTACCCGCTGTCCGGGCTCTATGGGATTCCGCACGGCACGGCGAACGCCCTGATGCTTCCTCATATCGTGGCCTTTAACATGGAGACCTCCAGGAAGTACGATCGCCTCCTCTCGGTCTTCTCCACCGGTGATTTGCCGGCCAGCTTGCGGACCCTGATCCAGGAGGTTGGCCTGCCGATCCGCCTGCGCGACGTGGGGGTCGAACGCGCCGATCTGACCCGCATGGCCGCGATAGCCGCTACCGATGACCGGCATCTCAGCGCGAACCCACGCACAATGGACGTGGCCGATCTCGAGGCGGTGTTTGAGCTTGCCTGGTAGGAACGGGAGTCGATGCGGGTTATCATAGCGCCCAACTCCTTCCGCGAGGGCCCGCGGGCCGACGCGGTGGCCGAGGCCATGGCGGAAGGAGTGCGGCGGGCCCTCCCCAGCGCGGAGGCGGTGCTTGCCCCGTTGGCCGACGGAGGCGACGGCACCCTTGCCGTGGTGATGCGCGTGTTGGGCGGCTCACTCAAGAGCCGTCCGGTGCGCGACCCGCTCGGGCGCCCCGTCATGGCTCGGTTCGGGGTTTCCCGCGATGGAAGCACGGCGGTGATTGAGATGGCCGAGGCGAGCGGCCTGCGCCTGGTTCCGCTCACCGATCGCGATCCGTTCCACTCCTCCAGCTACGGTACCGGAGAGTTAATCCGGGCCGCGCTCGACCTCAAGGTGACGCGGATCCTGATTGGCGCCGGGGGCAGCGGGACGATCGACGCCGGGGTGGGCGCCCTGGCGGCCCTGGGCGCGGTCTTCCGTGACCCGTCCGGCACGCCGCTCGACCCCACGCCCGCGGGGCTGATCACTCTGGCCGAAGTCGATCTGGCGGCTATTGATAGCCGCCTGGCCGGAGTGGAGCTCATCGTGCTCGGTGACGTGCATACCCCCCTCCAGGGCAACGCGACCGTCTATGGCAAGCAAAAGGGAGTCCGGCCTGAAACCGCGAGTCTCCTGGCCGAGGTGGTGCGCCAGGTTGGCCACCTGGCCCAGCGGCGTGGCCACGAGATCCTGGAGACTCCCTGGCGAGGGGCGGGCGGCGGCCTGGCGGGAGGTCTGGCGGCCTTCGCGGGGGGGCGCGCGGTCGGTGGCGCCGAGTTCATCGCGAGGCTGGCCGGATTTCCCGACCACCTCCGCGGCGCCGACCTCCTGTTGACCGGGGAAGGGCGGCTGGATGTCACGACGGCATTTGGGAAGCTGCCCCTGGTGATCGCGGGGATGGCCGCCGATCACGGGGTCGCCGCCGTGATTATCGCGGGGAGTGTCATGGACGACGCACTGGTGCTGCCGGACGGCGTGACCTGCTTCAGCGCGACCCCATATCCATGCGCGTTGGATGAGGCGCTGGCGGCGACCCCGATCCATCTCGTCAAGGTGGCCGAGCAGGTCACTCGTCTATTCGCCATCGCCACAAAAGGAGAACCCGTTCATGCCAACAACCAATGACCTGACTCTGGTGCTGGCTGAGGATTTGCACGCTTTTGTCACCACATGCCTGACAGCGGTTGGCGCCGCTGCGGATGACGCGATGGTCGTCGCCGACGTCCTGATCGCCGCCAATCTCCGAGGGGTTGACTCGCACGGGGTGGCGCGGCTGCGCCGGTACGTGAAGGGGATCCAAAACGGCGCCATCGCCGCGCGACCCGACGTGACCACGGTGCTGGAAGGGCCGGCAACGGCGGTGATCGACGCGGGAAATGGGCTGGGCCAACCCGCCGCCCTGGCCGCGATGCATCTGGCGATCGCCAAGGCGGAGCGGATTGGCCTGGGGATGGTGGTGACCCGGCGGTCAAATCACTTCGGGATCGCCGGCTACTATGCCATGCTCGCCCTGGAGCATGGGATGATCGGCATGGTCACCACGAACGCCTCGCCGCAAGTGGCGCCAACCTTCGCGGCGGAGCCGATGTACGGGACCAATCCACTCGCCATCGCCATGCCCACCGGCGGACCCTGCCCGTTTGTCCTCGATATGGCCACCAGCACCGCCGCGCGGGGCCGAATCGAGCAGATGCAACGGGAAGGGAAGCCCATTCCCTCCGGTTGGGGGATCGATCCGGAGGGCGCGATCACGACGGACGCGGATACCTTGATTGCCGGCCTGATCGCACGGCGCGGACATGCGCTCTTGCCGGTAGGGGGAGCGGGCGAGACCTTCGGCGGCCACAAGGGCTATGGATTGGGCCTCCTGGCGGATCTCCTCTGCGGGCCATTGGCCGGCGCCGCCTGGGGTCGCCATGTGTACGGGTCATCCGGGGCCAATCTCGGGCACTGCTTCCTGGCCATGCGGGTCGACTGCTTCCGACCCTGGGAAGAGTTTATCGCGGACAGCGAGCAACTGCTGCAAGAAATCCGTTCCGCCAAAAAGGTACCGGGCCGGGAGCGTATCTATATCCCCGGCGAGAAGGAAGCCGAGGAGACCCAGCGGCGCCAACGGGACGGGATTCCCTTGTTGCCGGTCGTCCTCGCCGATCTGGCGCGGCTAGCGGACGAGGCCGGAGTGCCGTTCGAACTGGCCTAAAACCTCAGCATTTCCCAGGAGTATTTACTGCACTTCATATTTATTTACTCATGGTTAATTTTGTGCTATAGTAGGGAGGTTCGTTTGCGCTCTTGGCGACTCGATGAGGGAGAGGGGCCGCGCGCCTATGTCATCCGTAGCCTGGTTAGCCGCCTTACTGGCCATCGCGTCGACCTTCAGCTTTCTCTCCGGCATCAACGACGCGGGCAATATGATGGCCTCCATGCTGGGCGCCCGCGCCATGCGGCCGCTCCACGGATTACTGCTGATCGTCCTGATGGAGATGCTGGGACCGCTCATCTTTGGCACCGCGGTAGCGGCGACGATCGGCAAGGGCCTGATTGCGCAGCCGGCCATTACCCCATCGGTCATAGTCTGCGCGGCG
>DATBTL010000394.1:0-6733 GCA_036559345.1 Chloroflexota bacterium
CCGCAGCCTCCAGTCTCCCTGCCGGAGAGACAAGGACATCTCCAACGGGCAGGCGTAAGAGGGCCCATGAGTGGGCTGCGATAGTTGGACTGACCAGAGTAAAGGTGCCTTCCGGCTGCCAATGCCGTACTACAATGTGTCCGCGCCAATAAGGGTTCTTCGCCTCATTTTGCGAATCCGCGCAAGCTTCCAGCTACTGCCATCTTGCTGGAATCACGAGCCCGTTACCGTACCCAACCGCCGCGCCACCTCGGCGCTGAGCGGCTCGATCGCGTCCGCTACTTCGCGCGCGCGTTCCAGCACGGCGGGTGGGAGACCGGCCAGGCGGGCGACCTCGATCCCGAAGCTGCGGTCGGCGGCCCCTGGCTCGATGCGGTGGGGGAATACGATGCCCTCCGCCCGCTCCTCGACCATCGCTTGCAGGAGGGTGACCTGGGCATAGACGTCGCGCAGGGCGGCCAGTTCGTGGTAGTGAGTGGCGGCGATGGCCCGCGGGCGGACCGGGCCGCGGACCAGGTGCTCGACCACGGCCCAGGCAATGGCCATCCCGTCGTGCGTACTGGTCCCCCGCCCTATTTCATCCAGCATGACCAGCCCCCGATCGGTGACGCCCTTCAGAACCGAGGCGGTTTCCAGCATCTCCAGCATGAAGGTGGAGTGGCCGCCCGCCAGATCGTCGCCGGCCCCAATCCGGGTGAAGATGGCATCCACGATCCCCACCTGGGCGTGCCGGGCCGGCACATAGCTGCCCGCCTGGGCCAGCAACACGATCAGGGCCACCTGGCGCATCCAGGTGCTCTTTCCCGCCATGTTCGGGCCGGTCAGCACGATCATTTGATCGCGGGCCGCCCGCCCTTCCAGCTTCGCGTCGTTCGGTTGGAAGTCCGCTACCGCGGTTTCCAGCACTGGGTGCCGCCCGCCCTCGATGATCAGTACCAGGTCGTCGGTCACCACCGGCTGGGTCCAGTTCCGCTCGATGGCGATCTGGGCCAGGGAGAGCAGCGCATCCACGGCGGCCAGACGCTTGGCCAGGTCGCGCGCCTCCAGGGCAGTGTCGGCGGCGAGTTCACGCAGGACGGTGACCAAGGCGCCGGTTTCGCTGGCGATCGTGGCTTCCGCCCCCGCCAGGGCGTCAGCATGCTGGTTCAGTTCGGTGGTGGTATACCGCTCGACCCGTTGTAGGCCGCCGCGGCGAACCCAGTCGTTCGGCACCGGCGTGTTCACCGGCACCTCAAGAAACAGTCCTTGCGCGCCGGTCCGCTCCACCTTGAGCTTCCCGAGCCCCGGCAGCCTGCGGAGGCGGCTAAGATAGCTTGCCTGCCAGGTGAGCGCTTCTCTTTTCAGCTGGGTAGCCTCGGATAGGGCGGGACTGGCCGCCGCGAACACCGTTTCCCCGGATTCGGGCGGGGCGAGGATGGCTCGGGCCTGCTCGGCGAACTCCGCCAGACCGGGCCGGATCTTCCCCAGGGCTCGCAGGAAGGGAGACTGATAGGGTCGGACGATTTCCGCCAGGGCCGGCAGCCCATCGGCCACGGCGGCCAGCGCTCGTAGGTCGTCCACCGAGGCGGTGCGACTGGCCGCGCGCCCGGCCAGCCGTTCGAGATCGGCCACCGTTTTCAGGTGCGCGATCAAGGCGTCGCGTTGCTGGGCGGACGCGATCAGTTCCCCGATTAGCCGTTGCCGCACCTGAATCTTGCCCAGATCGGTGAGGGGATGGAGCAGCCATTGGCGGAGCATTCTCCTCCCCATGGGGGTGCAAGTCCGGTCAATGGTCCCCAGCAGGCTTCCCTCGCGCGTGCGCGCCCGCTCGGTCTCCACGATCTCTAGATGCCGCTGGGTCGCGGCATCCAGGCGCATCCCATCGGCGGCGCCGGTCGCCTGAGGAGTTTCCAGGCCGTCGCCCGCCATGGTCGCCTGCGTGGCTTCGAGGTAGCCCACGATCAGACCGGCCGCAGCCTCGGCACGGGGCAGATCGCCAAGGTCGGCACTGGGAAAGGCGCGCCGCAGGTCCGTCGCGGCCTGGGAACTGGAACCGACGGAGGTCACCGTACGGCGAGCCAGCAGATCATCGGGCAGGGCCGCGTCGCTGGGAACCAAGATTTCCGCCGGGTCGAGCCGCTGGATCTCGGCCGCCACGTCCTCCAGGGAGAACTCCCCGGCCTTGAACTCGCCTCCCGCCAAATCGGTCCAGGCGAGGCCGGAGCGGCTCTTGTCGGTTGTCGCCACGGCCACCAGATACGAGGGGCGGTCCTCGCGGAGCAATTTTGGGTCCGTGACCGTGCCCGGCGTGAGGGTTCGCACAATCTCGCGCCGTCGCGGCTCCCTGCCCTCGCTCTCCCCCTCTTCCTCGCAGACCGCCACCCGGTAGCCATGATTCAGCAGCCGGGAGAGGAAGCTGTCCAGGGCGTGGTGGGTAAAACCACACTGGGGCACGGGACCGGCGGTCCCCCCGGAAGCACGCTCGCCAAGCTTCAGCCCGAGGAGGTTCGACACCAGTTCCGCGTCGTCGAAGAAAATCTCGTAGAACGAACCAACCCGGAACAACAGCAGAACTCCTGGGTGCGCTTCGCGCAACTCAAGGTAGCGCCGGACCACTTCCCCATACGCTTGCTGGGTGGACGCAACCCTGGATTGCTGAGCCGGAACTGCGGCCATGGTTACGCATTCCCCAAGTGATGGAGGCGTGGAATAGATTGAAGTTGCATACCAACAGTGTCCCACACTTTGGTGATCACCACCCGTGAATGGATGCGCCGCATCGGACGGATCGGTCGAATCGGTCGGATCGGTCGGATCAGATTCCGTGCCCGGTTATTCGCCGGATCGCCGCAGCAATTCCGGGAGGCCGGTACATCGCTGCTGGTCCCGCGTTTCGGCCACCGCCCTGGCAATCGCTTGTGTATCCCCAACCACCACCACGGCCCGCCTGGCTCGGGTGAGCCCGGTGTAGAGGAGACTGCGGGAGAGCATGGGGCCGAAGGATGACGAGGCGAGGAGGACGACCCCGGCCCATTCGCTGCCCTGGGCCCGGTGTACGGTCAGGCAATAGGCATGCTCCAGGTCGATGGCGTCCATCCGCGAGTAGTCCACCTGGCGGCCATCGCCAAAGTCCACGGTCAGCGTCTCTCCCTCGATTGCCAGCAGGACGCCCGTATCGCCGTTGAACACCCCCAGGTCATAGTTATTGTGGGTCTGAATGACCCGGTCGCCCACCCTCAAGGCCAGGGCGCCGTGGGCGGCCTCGGCCTGGCCTCTTGGCGGGTTCAGCCGCTCTTGCAGGGTGCTGTTCAGGGCCTGGCAGACCCGCGTGAGCGGGGCCAACGCCTGCACCTCGCCGGACGGCACGCCCAGGGCGCGCGGCAGCAGATCACCCGCCCAGCGCGCTCCGACCGACGCGACCTGAGCCGCCGAGGCGGGGACAAAAATGCAGTCCGCGCCCGCGGAAAGGGCCGCCGGCGGATCAAACTCAGGGAGCAGCCCCTGGCGGATCCGGTGCGCGTTGGTGACGATGTGGCTCCGGGCCGCCTGGCGGAACACCGTGGTCAGGCGCGCGGAAGGTACGCGCTCGGTCGCCAGCAGATCGCGCAGCACTTGACCCGCGCCGACACTCGGCAACTGGTCGGCGTCGCCCACCAGAATGAGCCGCCCACGCGGACCGATGGCGCGGGCCAGGGCACGGGCCAGGCTGGTGTCGAGCATGCTGGTTTCATCCACGATTACCACGTCATAGGGCAGAGGCTCGCGGGGGCCGTGCTGAAAGCCTTTGGGCACGGCTCCCAGCAACCGATGCAGGGTTCGGGCCGGCATGCCGACTACTTCCCCGAGCCGTTTGGCGGCCTTCCCAGTGGGGGCGGCCAGGGCCACCGAGGCGCCCAGGGCGACAAGACAGCGGGTGAGCACGCGGGTGGTGGTGGTCTTGCCCACTCCAGGACCACCGGTGAGGACGAAGCAGCCAGAGCGGGCGGCATCGCGCACCGCTGTCCGCTGCTCCTCGGAGAGGTCGCGCGCCCCCTGATCGGCCGCCAACCAGCGGTCGATGTCGGCCTCCGGCAGACCAGGCCGGCGCGCCAGGCCAAGCAACCGAACCGCCAGATCCTCCTCCGCGCGCACCAAGCCGCCCAGCCCGATCGGGGAATCGTCGCCTAGAGCGGCAATTGGCGGCGGCTCGAAGACCCGGATGGCGCTTCCCTGCACCGCGCTTACGATCAGTGGCCCGGTCTCCGCCGCCGAAGCGGGCGCCCCCCCAAGAGCCAGGGTACCGGCGGCAAGGTGTTGCCGAATCGCGGCTTCGATCAAGATCGGGTCGGCGCCGGCGCTCGCGGCGGCCCCAGTCACCAGATCGGCTTGTCGCTGGCGAGTGTGTCCTTGCTCGGCCGCTCGGAGGAGGGCGGCATGGACGGCCCCTTGAAGGCGAGCCGGGGAGGTTGGGCGAACCCCGATGTCGTGTCCCAGGCGGTCGGCGGCGGCGAAGCCGAGCCCCGGCACCTCGGCCACCAGCCGGTAGGGATTGGCGGCCAGAATCCGGGGCGCCTCAGCCCCGTAGGCTTTCAAGAGGCGGGGCGCATAGCGGGTGTCCAGGCCATGGGCGCTCAGGAAGGCCACGATCCCCCGGAGGGCCCGGTGCTCCACCCAGGCGGCCCCGATCGCCTCGGCCCGCCGCCGGCCGATGCCTGGCACTTCGCGCACCCGGTCGGGAGTGGCGTCCAGCACCTCCAGGGTCCGCTCGCCGAAGGTGCCCACGATCCGCCGGGCCAGGACCGGGCCGATCAGGCGGATCAGGCCGGAGCCCAAATAGCGGATGATCCCCTCGGCGTCGGTGGGCTGGGAGATGACCGCGCTGGTCGGTTGAAACTGGGCTCCGTGGCGGGCATCAATATGCCATTGGCCCACCAGGACCAGGATCTCACCTGGCTGACAGGCGGGGAGGGTGCCGACCACGGCCACCGGATCTCGCCGCCCACGGATCCGCAGCTTCACCACGCTGAAGCCGTTTTCCGGATTATAGAAGGTAATTCGCTCGACCGCCCCGGTCACGGTCTCGCTTGCGGGTAGTGTCATAGGTGTAGAGTACCGCTTGAGGCGGGCGGCGGGCCATCACATACGCACGAGGTTGCCGGTATCGGATACCGTTACATCAGAATGGAAGGAGAAGAGGACATGACGGAGCCCAATAACCGCGTACACCATGTGCCCGCCGATGCCTTGACCGGCGCTACCGCGCAGACCTTCGGGATGAGGAGGCTGGAGGCGATCTCCGGTGCCGCCGTGGGTGCGCGGGCCCTCTGGATGGGCCGGAGTCATGTGCCGCCGGGCACCAACTCGGGGCCCCATCATCATGGTCATTCCGAGACCGGGATCTTCGTGGTCTCCGGTCACCCAGTGTTTATCTATCTGGAGAATGGGCGCGAAGCGCGGGTTGAGACCGCCCCGGGCGATTTTGTCTATATACCGCCGTTCGTGCATCATCTCGAGTCCAACCCATCTCCGGACGAGGAGGCGGTGGTCGTGCTCGCGCGGACCACCCAGGAGGCAATCGTGGAGAATCTGGACAGCCTATAATGAAAGGTTTCGCCAAAAGATTGGCTGACAATAGGGCATGGACTGCTCTACACTACAGTCAGCAATAGGAGACGCCGCGGGCGTCTCCCACAGGCGGAAGGGTCATCCCCATGAATCGAGCGCCCGTAGCCGCGAACAGTGAGATCGAGTGGCTTTTGTTGACCACCCCCGATGATACGGAGGAGGCGCCCTGGATGACCACGCCCGAGTTCCAATGGCGGGTCTGCACGTTCTTATTGTCCATCCTGGAGCGCTATAAGCGGGCGCACGATCTGCGTTGGTATCTGATCGCGGAGCTAAAGGTCACGATGCCGCGCGGGATCATTTCTCGCGATCTCGATCTTGGACCCGACTTGCTGATGGCGGAAAGCGATGATCACGAGCGTACTTCCTGGAATGTAGCGATCGAAGGCGGACCGCCGCTCTTCGTGCTGGAGGTGGTGACCGAAGAAAGCCGGCGCCGCGATACGGAGGAGAAGCCGCTGCTCTACGAGCGAATGGGCGTCCAGGAGTACGCGATCTTCGACCCCAAGCGAAGCAGGCCGGGATCCAAACTGTTCGGCTACCGACGGGATGAGGATGGCCAATGGGTGGCGTGGGCTAACGAGGCGCCGAACACCTTGCGGAGCAAGGCGCTGGGAGAGTTGCGGCTTTTCGTGGACGGCGACCGAGTGCGGGTGCTCGACCATGAGGGGAACGTCTTGTTGTCGGACGAGGAAGCGGCGAACCAGGAGGCCGCGCGGGCCGATGAGGAAGCCGCGCGGGCCGATGAGGAGGCCGCCCGTGCGAAGGAACAGGCCGCGCGGGCGGAGGAGGCGGAGGCCGAACTGCGGCGACTCAAGGCGCGATACGGCATCGCGGAAGAATAGAAGGCCGGACCCGTCCGTGCCCGCGGATGTCGCAGCCTCCAGATAGAACCACCACGCATGTGGCCTGGGTGGGGGCGTACCACCCCATCCAGGCCACGCGGTCTCATCTAATTCTCGGGGAAGACGATCACCGAGCGGAGCGTCTCGCCCCGCTGCATGGCTCCGAAGGCTTCCTCCACCTCATTCAAGCTGATCCGGGCCGAGACCAGTTCGTCCAACTGCAACGTGCCCTTGCTGTACCAGTCGGTGAGCATGGGGAAGTCACGACTGGGAAGGCAATCCCCGTACCAACTGACCCGGAGCGA
>DATBTL010000395.1:0-6130 GCA_036559345.1 Chloroflexota bacterium
TCGGCGTGCTCTCCGTCGCCGGCGGGGGCAGTATCATCGCGCTGGCCTTCAGTCCGGACGGCAAACTGCTGGCCGGCGCGGTTGGCGGGGGGTCGATTCAGCTCTGGGACATGGCGAGGCGCCGCGCGCTCGGGCCGCCGCTGACCGCGAACGCCGGCGGGTTAACCAGCATGGCGATGAATCCAGACGGCACGATCCTGGCGGCCGGCTACCCGGACAATACGATCCGCCTGTGGGATATCGCGCGGGGGCGGCAACTCGGGCCGCCGCTTACTAGCCAGAACGGAGAAACCTCGGCGCTCGCCTTCAGCCCGAACGGCGCCACCCTGGCCGCAGGCGGCTTCGGCGGCGGCACGCAGCTCTGGACGGTCGCCACGCATCGCCCGCGTGGCGCTCCGCTCGGCGGCTACACCAGCCCCGTGCTCGCCCTGGCCTTTAGCCCCGACGGTACGCTCCTGGCCTCCGGTGGCTATGGCGGCGCCGTACAGCTCTGGGATCTCGCGCTCGGCCGCCCATCAGGGCCGCCATTGCTCGGCCACACCGATGACATCTGGCACCTGGCCTTCAGCCCGGATGGGAGCGTATTGGCATCGGGCAGCGCCGATGGGACCGTCCGCCTGTGGAACCTGGCCTACCGCCGGCAGATCGGGCCGCCCCTGCTGAACGGCGCCGCGGTCACCGGTCTTGCCTTCAACCGCGCCGGTACGCTCCTGGCCTCCGGCAGCGCCGCCGGGCCAGTATGGCTCTGGGATATGGATCTGGCGTCGTGGACGCGGCACGCCTGCCGGCTCGCTAATCGGAACTTGACCCTCCGGGAATGGCAGACCTACCTGGGCAGCGCCCCCTACCGGCAGACCTGCCCCGCCGCGGCGTCCTACAGGTGACGTTGGATGGGAGGAACGGGTTTGGTCAAGGGCAAGGCGGAAGCCTCCGGCTGAGGCCGGATGGTAGGGTACGACGGCTGAGGCCGGATGGGAGTGGGCAGGCATGGTTGTACCATCTTGAAACCCCGGCATAAATGCCGGGGTTTCAAGGCGAATGCGACGGCCACGCCTAAGCCGGCCCTGTCTCTTCCATCCGACCTCAGCCGGAGGCTCACGGCAACTTTTCGGGTAAGTGTGTGAGTAACTTTTCGGGCAAGTGATCCTGGTGGGATCTGGCCGCGGCGCCCAGAATGGACCCTGTGTACTGCTACACGTCAGCCGAAAAGGAGTCGCCCAAATGACAACCAGACACCTGTTCCGTACCCTCCTCGCGCTGCCCCTTGCCCTGCTGGCCCTCGCTCCGGCGGCGACCCACGCCGCGCCCAGCGTTTCCGGCGCCTGGACCATGACCGGCTCCATGCACGTGGCGCGCTCCTACCAGACGGCGACCCTCTTGCTCAATGGCGAGGTGCTTGAGGCCGGCGGTGACAATACCAACGGTTGGCTCGCCAGCGCCGAACTGTACCACCCGAGCACTGGCACCTGGACCATCACCGGCTCCATGCATCAGGCCCGTGGGCAAAATACCGCGACCTTGCTACGCGACGGTCGGGTGCTCGTCGTCGGCGGCTGTGACAGCAACGGCGGTGATTGTACGAGCCTCACAGCCAGCGCCGAACTCTACAATCCGAAAACCGGCACCTGGACCGTTACCGGCTCCATGCACGAACCCCGTTGGGGTCATACCGCGACCCTCTTACCGTCAGGTCGGGTGCTGGTCGCCGGTGGTTCCGCCGCCGACTGCGGCCCCGATGGCTGCGCCAGCATCCAAGCCAGCGCCGAACTCTACGATCCGCGCACCGGCGACTGGACGCTGACCGGCTCCATGCACCAGGCGCGTGCCTTTCACACGGCGGCGCTGCTGCCGAGCGGCCAGGTGCTGGTCGCCGGCGGGACCGTCGCTACTGCCGCTGGGGCTACTCATCCGCTCGCCGGCGCCGAGCTCTACAACCCGCAGACTGGCACCTGGGCGCTGACCGGCTCCATGCATCGAGCCGGCAGCGGCCAGGCGGCGACGCTGCTGCCGAACGGCCTGGTCCTGGTCAATGCCGGCCCCAGCGCCAACGGTCATCATAGAAACGCGGAACTCTACCACCCGCATTCCGGGAGCTGGGCCACCACCGGTTCCCTGCTTCATGATAGTGGCTACGTGACCGGTCAGACGGTGGCGCTGCTCCACAGCGGCAAGGTTCTGGTCGTCGGCGGCTCACTCACCAATCACGCCAGCGCCGAACTCTACGATCCGCAAACCGGTGCCTGGACCCTGACCGGCTCCCTCCATGACGCATTCCTCTACGCCCAACCGATGACGCTGCTGGCCAGTGGTCAGGTGCTCGTTGCCGGCGGCTCCCAGGGCAACGACCAATCGACCGCCGTCACCAGTGCCGAGCTCTACAACCCATGAGTTGAGGCCGAGGCCGTGGGCCTGGTGTACCGTCACCAGGCCCACGGCCTCGGCGGCGGGATGCGCGCCATGATGGTACTGTTGGTACGTTGCCGCAAGCATACGCAATACGGGGCACTGGGAGCGCGAGCGAGACGCTCGCGCTCCCAGGCGATATCATCACCCACACCCACGACCGCCAGACGTGAGCAGCGAAAGGATCTCTCCGATGCGAACCAGATACCTGTTCCATACTGGCCTCGTAGCGGTGGCTGCCCTGGTGACCCTCACGCCGCCTGCTACTCACGCCTCGCCCCCCGCCGCCGACACATGGACGATGGCCGGCGCCATGCACCAGGCCCACGTCTACCATACGGCGACGTTGCTGCCCAGCGGACTGGTGCTCGTTGCCGGGGGCTGCACGGTCTCGTGCGTGGCCACCGCCTCGGCGGAACTCTACCATCCCCACACCGGCAGTTGGGCGAGCACCAGCGCCATGCATGTGCCCCGCTTGCAGTTCACGGCGACGTTGTTGCGCGACGGTCAGGTGCTCGCTGCCGGCGGCATCAGCACCGACGGCAACCCGCTCACCGGCGCGGAGCTCTACAACCCGCGCACCAGTGTCTGGACAATCACCGGATCCATGCACGAGTCCCGATCCTTGCAGACGGCGACCCTGTTGCCCGATGGCCGAGTGCTCGTCACCGGAGGCGCCGGAGGATCGAATGCAAGCCCACTCGCCGAAGCCGAGCTCTACGATCCGCGCGCGGGTACATGGACGTTGACCGGCGCCATGCACCAGGCACGTGCCCGCCAGACGGCCACACTCTTGCCAGATGGCAAGGTGCTCGTCGCCGGGGGCGCCGCCGGAGGATCCAATTATGCGAATGCAAACCCACTCGCCAGCGCGGAACTGTACAATCCGCGCACCGGCGTCTGGACCATGACCGGCGCCATGCATGATCCCCGCTTCTCGCACTCGGCGACCCTGCTGCGCAACGGCCTCGTGCTCGTGGCGGGCGGCTACGACGCAGGCGGGGACGCACTCCAGGCGGAGTTATACGACCCACATACGGGATCCTGGACCCGCACCGGCTCCTTGCACCACGCCATTAATTTCCAGACAGGTGAGGGAGCGGCGCGCTTATCCAGCGGATTGGTACTGGTCGCCGGCAACGCCACGAACCTCTCCAACCCCTCGCTCGCCGGCGCGGAGTTGTATAATCCGCGGACGGGCGCCTGGACGCTGACCGGCCCGCTGCACGAACCTCGTGATGGCCAGGCGGAAACGCTGCTCTCCACCGGTCAGGTGCTCGTGGCCGGAGGCTGGTTCGCCTCGCCGCTCGCCAGTGCCGAGGTGTATCAGCCGTGAACCTATCACCTGTCCGGCGGAAAAGCCGCCGCCAGCACGAGTGTCTCGCCGGGCGCCGGCACCCGATCCGGAGGCGGCGCCACCTCCGGCTGGCCGGACTCACCTACCGGCAGCAACAATAACGGCACTCCACCGTGGGCGGCCGCTAGCTCACCCACCGACCAGCCCTCACGGTCGCCGGCGTCAATCCGCACATGGGTCAGCGCGACCTGGCGGGTCGTATCGCCTGATGGACCGGATACCGGAAGCGAGAGCACTTGCGGCACGTCATGCCCGAGCGCGGCGCTGACAAACGCCGGGGCGCCAATCTGCGAGGCGCTAAACGAGGAAGGAACACCCAATCCGTGCCGCACCTGGGTAGCCAGCGCCGGATCGAAGACGCGCAGCACCACATGGCCGCCCGGCTGCATCGCCCGCGCGGTCAGCACCGCCTCGATGTTCACCAGATCATTACTGGTGGCGGCGATAAACGCCCGCGCAAGGCCAATCCTTGCCCGTTGGAGGGTGGCCTCCTGGGCCGCGTCGCCGTGAATGATGGGGATCCTCAGGGCCCGGATCTGGGGAATGAATCGCCCACTCTCGGACGACTCGATCACCACCACTCGCTCGCCCGCCTCATGGAGGGCGCTGACCACCCGGAAGCCGACCGCGCCCAGTCCCGCCACGACATAGTGATCGCGGATCTCCTCGGTCGGCTCCCCCAGCAGGGTCTCCAGCCGGGCACTCAACACCAGTTCGGCCAGCAAACCATAGACCACGGCCATCATGGCGGCGCCGCCCAGCATGACAAACACGCCAAAAACCTTGAGCAAGTCATCGGAATGCAGGAGGCTGATGTCTCCCAGCCCCACCGTCGTCACCAACTCTGTGGTGAGATAGACGGCGTCTAGAAGGGACAATGGGTAGAATAGCCAGAAGATCACGACGCTGGCGGCGACCGCACCAACCAGGGTAATCAGGGCCACTCGCAAGATCCGGTTGGTCCGAGTCCAGAAGAGGCGGAAACCGCGCCGCGCTTTGGCCAGGGGCGCGAAGCGCGGCATAGAGCGGAACCCGCGGTGGCGCGCGGCCGCGGGGCGGGCCGGCTTCGGCAGTGGGGCAGTGGGGTTGTGCAGCGTCTCCGCCAGGGTGTCCGGACGGGAACTGATCGCCTCCAACCGATCCGGCGCCGCCGCCACCAGGACCAGGCTGCCCGGTGCCGGAACCAGGGTGGGGGCTGGGCATAGCAGTACCGTGCCGTCCATGCTACCGCAGGCCAGGGGGGCCAGCCCCGCCCGTCGCCAATGTTCCAGCGACAAAGGCTCGCCCTGGTTCGGGACGGTCAGGCTGCCGATGGCCCAGATCGAACCGCCAAGCGAGAAGGCGCCCCGGAGAGCCGAGCACCGCGCGGCCAGGGTAAAGACCTGAGCCACCGTGGCTGATAGAGAGAGCGCGGTGATCCCGGCCGGGAGATCGCGGAGGAGGTTGGCGGTGCGGAGATTGAAGAGACGAATGACGATGCGGGCCTGGGCATTGAGATCCCGAGCGGCCAGCGCCGTTTGCAGGCTCACCATGTCATGACTGACCACCACGATCACGGCGCGGGCGCGGGGCACGCCTGCCAGGACCAGGGTCTCGGGGTGAGTGCAATCGCCCTCAATCACCCGTACGCCCAGGCCGTCCAGGGTCCGGCGGAAGGGAGTCGGGGGACCATTATCCACCACGACCACCCGCGCCCCCGCCTGCAGGAGGCTCTCGGTTACGCTGACCCCTACGGTGCCCAGGCCGCAGAGGACCACATGGTCGGCCCAGGAGTCTGGGTCGGAGGCTGGCGCGGCATTGCTCATGGCGCCCCTATGCTAGCACACCGAGGCGGGCGCCATGCGCCATGAGTGGCACAACAACGATATGGTTGATACATCGCCCAGGCGGTGTCGATCCACGAGTGACTTTGCCAACAGTATCGCAATTGTGGGCAAGGACGATTTTTAGGAGCGCGGGTCTCCATGCCTCATCATTGCCCACACATCGCACACTTACGCCGCACTGCCGTCGGATACGGCTAGCGACGTGTCCCCAGCAGGCAGGGCGCCGGGCACTGGGAGCGCGAGCATCCTTGCTCGCACGGGCGCGCCAGCGCCCGCAACGACGTACATGTTCACCGGGGAAGCCATGTCCACCGGCCGGATCGTCTGCATGGATACCCCTACGGGGACGAGCAAGGATGCTCGCGCTCCCAGGAAGGGGCGGCCCGCCACAAAACTCTGGCACATCCCCTTTTTTCTTCTCCCTTGCTCCGAACCCGCGCCCTGAGTACCCTGAACCAAGCTATGCAGTCACCAGCGATCATTATTGACGGGGTCACCAAGGATATTCCGCTTGGTCAGCGCGTGGTTCATGCCTTGCGCGGGG
>DATBTL010000396.1:0-16850 GCA_036559345.1 Chloroflexota bacterium
AGATCGCGTAGCCCAAATAATAGTAGTTGACCGCGTGGCCGCTCAGCCAAGCATCGGGGGGCGGGAAGCTATGGGTCATCCCGCTTACCTGGAGCAGCATGAAGTCCATGGGCTTTTCGGTGGAGAAGATATCGGGGTTGATCAGCCGCACCCAGGTCCAGACGCCGAAGGCTACCAGGAACACCGCTTCCTCGATAGCCACCGTGATCAGAAGGTTGCGGCGTCTGGCCAGCAACTCCGGCAGATCTGGGAGGATCAGGAACGCCCCCAGGGCGAAGACCGCGATGGCGAGGAGCCAGAGGAGGGCTGGCTGGTTCGCGAAGCCGCCAACGTTTCCCAGCCAGAAGTTGAGGAAGCCGATCAGCAAGATGCCGAGCGGTTTGCTCAAGCCGTATCCACGATCCGGGAGGGCCCGAAAGAGCACGGCTGCCAGGGGAAGGCCGGCCAGGCCCAGCAATTCGAGGGTAATCAGCCATAACAGCCAATTGGTCATCGATTGAACCTGGTCGAGATCATCGGATTACCTTGTAAATGATCGTACTGGTTGGGGTTACTGGGATGCCGGCGAGTGGGTATACGCGAGTAAGTGTGCCGGCCGCCGCCATGGTCTGAAATTTGGCCAGCCCGGTCCGGTTGTAGGGCGGGAGATTCCCGGTGTCCTCAGGGTCGCCGAACCGCTCGATGTGGCCGACGAAGATCAAGCCCACATGATACTGGTGCAGCAATTTCAGGGCCAACGCGGGGTCGGGGGTGTCGTAGATGAGATTCACGTCGGTCACTCGCGGGTTTACCTCGTCCGGATACGGTCGGTTGTTCGGGCCCAATTGGCCGGAGTACCGTTGCTGCCCTGCCTCCCCGGCCCAGTTCACCACGCTGGGAAGGCCGGTGAACATGGTAACTCTGGCGGCGAAATCGCGATACCAGCCGGCGCTGCTCTGCAGGATCACCGGCGACCCGGTGACGTTCGCGTTGATCCATTGGATTGCCGCGTAGTCGTCCGGGTAGATGTACTTCACGAAGGTCATGCCATCCAGGGTCAGGCCAATGTGGTTGCCCTGAAGCATCGCCCACGAGTTCCGCTCTCCCACGCGCAACGGCGTGGTCCGAATGGGAGAGACCAGGACGCAGGCGAAGAGCAGGATGAATACCGTGGCCCAGACGCCGGTCCAACCGTGGACGCGCCCCCAGTTCAGGAGCGAGTCAGGTGCCGCGCTCTCGGCGTCCTCATCAGTCCGGGCTACGTCGGAGCGCGCGGAGGGAGTTGCCTCGGCTTCCTGACTCAGGGGGTGAAGCACCCCCGCGAACGTGCCCAGTCTGGCGAGCGCGCCGGCGCTCCCCACCGCCATCATCAGCCATGCCTCCTCATACAACTTGAAGAGGGTGTTATTGCGGAAGGTGAGGGGCCCCCCATCATAAAAATCCTTGACGTAGACGATCTCGCCGGCGGCCGCGATCCCGAGCCCGATCAGAATCGCCAGATGCAGGCAATACACGGCGGGCGGTTTCGGAGCGCGCTGGTCTACCATCAGGAGCACCGTAGCCGCGATCATGACCAACAAGAGAGCCAGCACCAGATAATGGGCGATCAGGAGCGCGATGACGCAGACCGTGAGAATACCCAGGGTCACCGCCGCCGGCCGCTCCAGAAGCGGCTGCCATACCGGCACTTTCTCGTCTTTCCGATCACTCATGACCATGCCGATCCAGGCCGTCCCCAGGAGCGCCACTACAGTGGCAAAGGCCCAGTACTGAAATATGAGGAGGATGAGGATCGCTGCTCCGAAGCCCACTACCGCGCGGCGCGCCTCGGGCACCACTGCGTGGTAGGCGCCGCGGAGCGCGAGGGGCCCCGCCATGCGGCGGGCCAGGCGGTAGAATCGCTCGAGATCGTCATGCCGATCCCAATAATAGAGACCGAACAGTGCCACCCGCGTCTGGCGTCTCAGCCACAGGCCCGTGTGCGTCTCTCGAAGCAGGGCGAAGACCAGGTAGGAGCCGAGAATGAACAGGAAGAAACCGAACATATTGGCAAAATCGCCCAGGTTGGTTTGATGGCGGAGCACAGTCAGGCCAATGGACGAATAGAAGGACTGAAAATGGGTGTAGAACGGGAGGTAGAGGCCAAGAGCAAAGCCAGCCAGGAGCGCCAGACGCCAAACCGCGCCCACGATCGCCCCCTTGAGGTCCCGGCCGGTCAGCAACAGCCCGGTCAGCAGCCCGAGGCCGGAGGCGCCGATCATGGTGGCCAGATCCCACAGATTGGTCGGGCCGACCGCCCCGACAATGATCCCCATGAGCGGCCACTGGACGACTTGCCAACCCGGCAGTAGCGATACGCGGACCCGATCAGCCTGTTGAATGGCGCCGCCCCCGTGGACGAAGGTAAAGACCAATCCCAACACGCAGAGAGCGAAGGGGATGTCCCACATATGGGCGTGCGGGTCGGCGAACAGAAAGCTCCAGAAGGGGAACTCAGTCACGATATTGTTGTTGTCGATCACCCGTGTCTGGTCCCACGGCCAGCCGTTATTGAACACATAGCCGGGCAACGCGGCATGATGGGTGAGGACGGCCACGAAACCAAGAACGGCCGCGATCACCCCGCGAATAAACCCGGTCACCAGCGACCAGGAGAAGGAAATGGTATTGATGATCCCGCCGAAAAAGAAGACGGTGCTGCCGGCGCTGGTCACCGGATCCAACTGATTGGATAGGGGACTCGCCTGCTGCAGATCCCCGACCAGCACCTTGCCGGCCGCCAGGTTCCCGCACACCACGGTAAAGATGCCGGCCAGCAGGCCGAACGGGATACGGCGGCAGATCGTGAGGCCGAGGACCACGGCAGTCCCCAGGGCCAGGGCGAAAAAGGTGGGGATCGCCAGATTAACCGCGACGGCCGGAGTGATTGCCACCAACTTGAGCAAGGTGGCCACCGTGAAGTGCCCGTAATAGTAGTAGTTGAGGTAGCCGCCGCTAAACCACGGATCGAGGGGCGGCATCACCCGGCTGCGGACAATGGCGTTGAGAAACGACATGTCCATGGTCTTCTCGCCGCCGGAGATGATGTGCCACATGTCGGGATAGAGCATGCGAATGTAGACAAAGACCGCGAACCCGAGGAGGAAGGCCCCTTCGGCCACCAGGATCGCGGCGCGGCGTTCCCGAAGCCTCCGGGGAAGGTCGGTCAACTTGACGCCCCACAGGAGTGAGATGGCGGCGATTGGCGCCAACCCCAGGGCGATTTCCCCTCGGCTGTATTCGGCGATATGGAGGCTGGCCAGAATCCAGGCGATGTAGGACAGGAACAGGATTCCCGCTGTTTTGGCCAACAGCCAGCCGCCGTCGGCCAGCTTCCCGAAGAGCCGCATGCTCAGCGGGAGAGTAACCAGGCCCAGCACTTCCATCATCACCAGCCAGGCGATGATCGGGTGTTGCATGGGGAAGCTGCCCGGCGGGAACATCTGCCCATAACTGGGCGCATGTTGATTGGCCGCGATGTCCTTGGGCGAGAGCAACAGGGACTTGGGAGGGACGGCGTAGGGCGAAGGCGGATCAATAGAGCCGTTGGCGGTCAGTTGGTTGATCAACGCGGTGGGCGTAAGGTTACCCGTGTTCTTGAATATCCATACCGGAGGGTGATCGTACTCATTGAAATTCTGGTTGGCGCCGCTCTCGTCGAGCGACCACGGCCCCAGCCGGGGCGTCACGTCGGTGTGGTAGGCCAGGGTGAAGCCGAGTGGGTGATTTCGCGCGAACAGGAGATGGTAGAACCGGCTGGTAAAGGGATACTTTGCCGGCTGGGGCAGGAAAGTGTCCATGGACCGTCGGCTGGTGATGATGTACCAGTTTGCCTGGCTGAGCGTTGCGGCCATGTTACCAACCTTGGCCAGGGTGTCGTCGTCATAGGTGCCGAGCGAGGGTTCCATGGTGTACATGGGCTGTGGGATCTTGCACTGATTGCCGCCGACCGGCAGCGTCTCGTCGATGCCGTCCTGCACGATGCGCGCCCCTTGTGGGACATGGGAGAACATCCAGCAGGTCGCCTGGATGCGGGTGAGCGGCTGGCGATAAATGTTCATATAAGCCAGGCCGTAGACCGTCGTGAGGATCAACACCACGGCCCCCAGACCGAAACCGCCTACCCGCGCCGCGCGGCCCGACAGCCAGACCCGGCCTCGGATTACCGCGCTGACCAGGATGGCCCCCATCACGCACAGTGAAGGAACGATCGGTTCCATGTACCGCAGATACTTCATATACAGGGTGCCGGCGGCGATAAAGTAGACGAGCACGAAACAGGCCACCAGGGCGCCCGCGTTTCGCCGAGCGGTGAAGACCCTCACGCCCTCATACACCATGCCGGCGTACGCCAGGAGGGCCAGTGGGATACCGAGCGAGAAATAAGTCAGCTGTTGCAGGGGATAGATCAGGGCGGTGGTCCCCGCCCACTTCAGGGTATAGAACTGGAATTGGTTGCCGCGGGCGAGGTCGCTCTGATATTGCACCCCGGACCAGAAGGTCGGCCAGTCCAGATAGGTGAACGGCTGGAAGATAAACAAGGCGATGGCGCCTGAAGCGGTCGCGAGGGCCGCCATCGCGAAGGTCCGCCAACCGCCAAGGTCGTAGAGCCGGAGCTGCCGCCATAGATGGGCGACCGCGACCACGGAAAGCACGGGAGCGGCGCTGGCCTTGGTGGCCACCGCGGCGGCCACCCAAATCCCCACCAGAATGTAGTCACGTGGCCGGCCATGAGTAAACAAATCGATAGAGGACAGGACGGCCCCGGTGCAGAAAGTGGTCAAGAGAATGTCCACCGTGGTGAAGTGGGACAACTGGATCGAGAGTACGGTGAAGGCGGCCAGCGCCGCCGCGTACAGTCCGGCCCGAACGCCCGCCAGCCTGGCGCCGATCCGGTAGACCAGAAACACGGTGACCGTATCGGCGAAGGCGGAGAGTACCCGGCCCGCCAGGATGCGGTCGGGATTCTGGGCCGCGTCTTTCCAGCTTGACCACCAGGGGAAGATCCCCCCCAGCCAACTGAGAATGTGGCTGAAGAAATAGATCAGATAGAGGGGCAGGGAGCCATAGTTGAAACCCGACTGATCGTGAACCCTGGCCACCGGATCCCACCCTGGGTTCCAGCTTCCCCGCGAATTGAGGAGATCAAGAGGGTTCCGGGGAAAGGCCAGCCGATCGACCCACCCGGCGATCGCCCGCTCGTCCGGATGGATCTCGGAGGAACTGTCCCAGTTGAAGCCGTAAAGTCTCAGGGCCAGCGCGGCGGCCAGGATGGCGAACAGGACGAGTCGCGGCCACCATGCCTCCAGTGGCGGGGGCTTGGCCGCCGTTCGGGCCGGCGTCGTCGCGCCGCTTAAGGGCGCCGTCCTCGCGGTGTGGTCGCCGACGGGTTCAGTAGTCGCCCGTGAGCCGGTGTCGGCGCCCTTCTCCGAGGCGGTCGATCGCCCTTCGGCGACATCCGCGTCTAGGGAAGAAGGGTGCGGCACAAGCGCGGTTTCGGGTGAGTTGAACGAGGAGGAAGTCTCTGTGCCGATGGAACCGCTCCCGGACACTTGGCAAGCGGCGCCTGAGCGCCGGGTGGCTCCGGGCCCACGTTCGCGGGGCGCATACCGGACCATCCGCCGCAATTGTAACGACGGGAGCGCCCATCCGGCAACGAAGATCGCGTCTCGTTCACGATGAGTGAATATGAACCCGCTCGGCCGCCTCGATCGCCAGCTCGGTATCACGGGTAAACACGGCTTCCGCCCGCGCCAGTTCTGACTGGTCGAGATAGGGATCGGCGATTCCTGTCAGGTGTCCCGATGCGCCTTCCAGGGCCCCGAGCGTGCTGAAAGGTGTGTAGACCTCGCTGTAGCCCCCTTCCTGTACCAGCAGCAGGCGCCCGCCGCAGAGTTCATCGGCCAGGGCGCGCATCCGCTGGCCCATGGCGCGGAAGCCGGTCATGCTCACCAGCATCCGCCCCAGCGGATCCATCATCGAAGCATCCTGGCCGGCACTGATCACGAACAGGTCAGGTTGGAATCGGCGGGCCACCGGCGCCACTATCCGATCCAGCACGGCGGCGTAGCCGCGGTCACCGGTGCCGGCGGGGAGGGGCACGTTCACGGTGGCGCCGATGCCCTCGCCGGCCCCGCGCTGATCGAGACCCCCCATGCCGATCGGATACCAATCGTCCTGATGCAGCGAGATGAACAGCACCGAAGGGTCATCATAAAACGCGGCCTGGGTTCCGTTCCCGTGGTGTACGTCCCAATCGAGGATCAGCACCCTCTGTACCCCTCGCCTCCGGGCATGAAGGACCGCAAGGGCGACATTGTTCAGCAAGCAAAAGCCCATCCCCATGTCCGCCACCGCGTGGTGCCCTGGCGGGCGGGCCAGGACATATGCCCGTGGGGCCGGGCCGTCCAGCACGGCATCCACGGCGGCAATGGTGGAACCGGCGGCCAGCAGCGCGGCCTCCCACGAGCCGGGGCTCACCGGCGCCCCCTCCCCAGCATCGCCCGTCCCGATGCGCGAGAGGGCTTCCAGGCGACGGAGGTACTCTGGCGTGTGGAAGGCCAGGATCTCCTTATCGGTAGCCTCGCGGGAGGAGATCGGAATGAAGCGATCCAGCAGGCCCGAACCCAGGAGCAGCGCATGGATGCGGCGGATAATGCGCGCGCTCGATGGGTGCTCGGTCGCTTCCAGCACGGAACCATCGGGAAGCGTGGCGTGAATCATGCCCGTATCGTGCAGGAGGAATCGCGGGTCGTAGACAAGCCCGAACGGCAAGGGATTGGTCATGCGCGTAAGCCTCCTGCTATGGGGAGAAAGACGCCAATGGGGCGTCGGGTGATTCTTGAACAGGATAACAAGCGGACCGCCGCACCGGCCACTACCTTGACGCCTGGCGGCCGGGGCACTAGACTACCTACGGTATACACGGGGTGTAGCGCAGTTGGCAGCGCGCGGCGTTTGGGACGCTGAGGTCGGAGGTTCGAATCCTCTCACCCCGACTTCGAGCACCTGATGAAGGAAGTGCAGGCCGCTGGTGCTCTATGTGCTGTATGGGCCGGACGACTATCGGGCCCAGGCCGAGGCGGAGTCAATTGCCCGCGCCGCCCTCGTCGATGGCGATGCCGCCGACCCGAGCCGCCTTGACGGGTCAACTGCCAGTTGGGAGTCCGTGCGGGCGGCCTGCGTCAACCAATCGTTGTTTTCCTCGGTGCAGGTCGTAGTGGTCCGCGGCCTCCTTGGCCGCTGGACCGGCAAATCGGACGACGGAGGGTCAACGGCGGCTCGCCCTTCGCCGGGCGAATTCGCCGCCTTCGTTGGCGCGCTCCCCCCCACCACGCACCTGATTCTCCTGGAAGGCGAATTGCGGGCCGACAGCCGGTACCTCAGGCCCCTGGTCGGGTTGGCGGCGGATCGGGCGCGGATCCTGAGCTTCAGTCGGCTGAAGGATGCCGCGCTCACCGACTGGATGCGGCGCCAGACGCGGGCCCGGGGTGGTTCGATTGACCCCGACGCGGCGGAACTGCTGGCGGCTCGGGTGCCCGAAAACCTGGCCCTGGTTTCCCAGGAGATCGATAAGATTCTCTGCTACACCGCGCCCACGGGGCACATCCGCCGCGAGGATGTACAGCTGCTCGTGCCGGAAGCGGCGTACGGCAATGTCTTTGCCCTGATTGACGCCGTGGGCGCCAAAAAGGGTGGTGTCGCCGCCGAACTTACTCACGCCCTGCTGGAGGGCGGGGTGGCGCCGGAGCAACTGCTGGCCCTGATGCTGGGGCGCATACGCGACCTTTTGCTCCTGGCCACCGGACAGGCCGAGGGCGTGTCCGCCGCGCAAGTGGCGGCCAACGCGGGTTGGAGCGACGGACGACGCGCCAATGTGACCCGTGGCCGCTCCGACTTCACCCTGCCGGAACTGATCGACGCTCACCGACTTTTGATGGCCGCCGATCAGGCACTCAAGAGCCGCCCCGTCCATGAGCGGGCTACCGTCACCCTGGTGACCTTTGTGACCATCGCGCAGCGGACGGAGAGCGCGGCCCTGGCGGAGGCGCTCCCGCTGGGAATCTGATCGGAAGTCGCTCCTTACTCCCGAAACGACGCCCCTACCTGGTGCTGCAATGCTTTCCGGACTCGGCCGATGATTTGCTCGACTTCCTCCTCTCTCAGGGTGCTGTCAGGCGACTGCAGATCCAGGGCGCAGGCCAGGCTCTTCTTCCCGTCGGGCACCTGATCGCCCTGGTAGACATCGAACAGGGTGACCCGGGCGACCCTGTTCTTCCCCGCCGCGCGGATCACTCGCAGCACCTCCTCCGCCGACCTGGCTTGATCGACCACCACCGCCAGGTCGCGTTTGGCGAAGGGAACTCGTGGGTACTCGGCGAAGGCTCGCTCGGCCCCAGCCATGGCCGCCAGGGCATCGAAATCAAACTCGGCGACGTAGGCGCGATGGGTGCCCAGATCCCAGCGTTCAGCCACGCGCGGATGCAGCTCGCCAAAGTAGCCGAGCGGGGTTCCGCCGGCCTGTAGATCCGCCGCGCGACCCGGATGCAATAGTGGGTGGGTCACCGCCGAGATGCGCGGGTTGGCGACCCCAAGGCGGGTCAACAGCTCTTCCACCACGCCCTTCAGGTCGAAGAAGTCGAGGTCCGTTTCGGGGGTGGCCCACGAGCGGGGGGTTCGCCGTCCGGCCATGGCAATCGCCAGGGTGCGCCGCTCCACCGGCACATCGCCCGCCCGCGGGTACGAGCAAGTATCCAGTTCGAAAAAGGCCACCCGATCCTCGCCCGCCCGGAGGTTATCCCGGACCGCCTCCAGGAGCCCCGCCAGGAGCGTTGGCCGGAGATACTGGCGATCGGGAGTCAAGGGATTCACCACCGCAGCCGGATGAAATGCACCGCCCGCCGCCCGAACCGGTTCTGGATTCGGGACGATCTCGGCCAGCCACTCCACTGAATCATCCGTCCGGAGCAACTCAAGCGAACGGAGGCTGGTGAGACCGGGACTGCTGCCCTCGCTGAGGCCGCCGGCCAACAGGGTTGACCGGGTGGGCCAATACCACTGCTGGCCCGGCGACTCGGGGCGCGGGGCCACCGATCCCCGGAGCAGGGTCTCGGGAATGGTGTCGAAACCGTTTATTCGCGCGACCTCCTCGACCAGATCGGCGGCTTCTTGCAGATCCTCGCGCCACCAGGGGACGGTGACCTCGACCATCCCTGCCTCGGCGGGCGCGCAATGGAACCCCAGGGCCTCCAGGCTGCCCACGATCTGCTCGGCGGTCCAGGAAACCCCTAGCAGGCGGTGAACCTCGGCCGGATTGAAGGGAATAACCTTAGGAACGACACGCGACTGTCCGGCGTCGAGGACGCCCTCGGCCACCACGCCGCCCGCCACCTTGACAAGCAGGGCGGCGGCGCGGTCGGCGGCAACCCTGGGTAGGGTGACCGGCAGGCCCTTCTCGAACCGGCTCGACGCCTCCGAGCGAAGCCCGAGAGCCTGACTGGTCCGGCGAATGCCGCGTGGGTGGAAATTGGCCAGTTCGAGGAAGATCCGAGTTGTTTGTGGGTTGATCTCCGAATCGCTCCCGCCCATGATCCCGGCCACCCCCACCGCGTGGTCGCGATCGGCGATCACCAGCATGTCGGAACTCAGATTCCGAGCCACCCCATCAAGGGTGGTCACCTGCTCGCCCGCGCGAGCCCTCCGCGCGGTCAGCACGTGTCCCGCCACCTGGTCCAGGTCGTAGGCATGCATCGGTTGACCGTATTCCAGCATGACGTAATTGGTGACATCCACCACATTGTTGATCGAACGCATTCCGGCCGCGTTCAGGCGCTCGGCCAACCAGGCCGGTGATGGCCCCACCGTGATCCCGGTGACCACTCGGGCGACAAAACGCCGGCACAGGTCGGCTGCTTCGATCCGCACCGCGGCAAGCTCCGAGGCCGGTGGGCTCGTCTCCTGGAGGTTGGGCTCGGGGAGATGGAGAGGCGCGCCGGTCACCGCCGAGACCTCCCGCGCGACCCCGATCATTGAGAGGCAATCCGGCCGATTGGGGGTAATCTCCAGATCAATGACCCACTCGCCCAGGAGATTCGAGAGTGGTTGGCCCACCGCCTCGGCGGCGCGATCACCGTCAACCACCATGTCCAGAATCAGGATTCCCTCATGATCATCGCTAATCCCCAGTTCCCGCCCCGAACACACCATGCCTTCCGAGACTGTCCCGGCCAGCTTTTTCGGCTTCAGGGGCGAATCCATTCCGGGCAGCTTTTTCCCTACGCCAATGTAGGGGACGATCGCGCCGGGGAAGAGATTTTGGGCCCCGGTCACTACCGTTTGGTGCTTGTCCCCGAGGTTAAGGGAAGCCAGCCACAGGTGGTCGGAGTTAGGTACGCGCTCCAGGTTTTCGATCCGGGCGACCAGGATGTCATCCAGATGCGCCCCTGAATTGGTCACCCGTTCGACCAGACTCCCGCTCATGGTCAATTTCTCGGCCAACTCCACGGGAGACAGGATCACGCTTACGTAATCGTTGAGCCATCGCAGTGGTACTTTCATGGTCGGAACGGCCGCGTCCGGCCGCCCGCCTCCTTTCGGTATCTAGCACGGCGTATTGGGCCCGAGACTTCCCAGGAGGAGCACCCTCGAAGGTGGCCTGCACGCCCACACCTTGTTGATCGCCTGTCAGGCGAACTGGCGCAGAAAGCGAAGATCGTTGGCGTTGAGCAAACGAATATCGTTGATCCCGTAGCGCATCATGGTGATGCGTTCCGGACCCATCCCGAATGCGAACCCGCTATAAGTCGCGGGGTCGTAGCCCACGTTCCGGAGCACCTGAGGATGCACCATGCCGGCCCCGCTAATCTCGAGCCAGCCCTCGTACTTACACACGCGGCAGCCCTTACCGCCGCAGACCAGACAGGAAAAGTCGAACTCGGCGCTCGGCTCGGTGAACTGGAAATGATGGGGACGGAACCGCACCTTGCAGCCGAGAATCTGGGCAGCGAAGCTCGCGAGCACACCCTTAAGGTCGCTGAAGGTAACATCGCGATCGACGGCCAGACCCTCGCACTGCCAGAAATAACTCAGGTGCGAGGCGTCTTCCTGATCGCGGCGGAAACAGCGGCCGGGGGCGATGATCCGGACGGGTGGATCCTGACTCATCATCACTCGGGCCTGCACCGGGGATGTATGGGTACGCAGGAGAATGCCGCCCGGTACATCCAGATAGAACGTATCCATGGTATCGCGCGATGGGTGGTCCGCCGGGATGTTAAGTAGCTCAAAGTTGTTCCGGTCGGTCTCGGCCTCCGGGCCCTCGGCAACCGAAAACCCCATGGAGCCGAAAATGCGAATGATCTCGCGCAAGGTTTCCCTGACCGGATGCGCGTAACCGATCAGCGGCGCGCGACCGGGCAAGCTGATGTCTATCGCCTCGGTCGCGAGTTCCGCCTGGAGCGCGGCGCCGCCAAGGCGCTGCTTCCGAGCCTCGTACGCCTGTTCAAGGGCCTGCTTGGCCGCATTAAAAGCCTGACCGGCCCGCGGCAGATCTTCCCTTGGTATGGAGGGAAGCTGGTCGCGCAGGCTAGGCAATTGTCCTTTACGGGCGATGAAGGCGATTCGCCAGTCCTCAAGGGCGTCGGCGGCCGTGATCAGCTGAAGTCGCTCCAGGGCCATTTGGCGAAGTTCGGCAAGCGTGGCGATGAAGGAATCCGCGGTGGTCATGCACAGTCCCTCCTATTCCGGCTGGGTGCCGGGTACGGCCCGGATAGTGACGGAAGGATGATCGGTTCGCGACAATCCGAGCCGTTCGGCCAGGCTTTCCTGGTTGATGGCCAGGCAAAGGTAGCCGTAGGAATCAACCAACAAGATGAACTCGCCGAGCGTCGCCTCACCAAAGGTGCTGACCGCTTGCGCGTCATGCGATTCACCGTGAATCTCGAACCGCACCCGCTTGGGGCCGCCAAGATCCGTAAGTAGGGTTCCCGGCGCCGTGAGGGCCAGGCTGCCGAATTCATTTATGGAGGCGACCGAGGCGCTTATCGCGCCGTTCTCCACGGTCGCGGGCATACGGTCCAGGGCTACCAGGCTCTCGGGGTCAATCCGAGGACCAAGCAAGTGCAGGGTGACGCCATGGATCAGGTGGGCGGCGGCAGGCGAAAAGATATCGCGTCCATGAAAGGTATTGGACACCGGGTGATGGCGAAACTGCGGATCGGTGAGCTCGACCACCGAGGTAATGCCGCCCAGAATCTCGGCGGCGGGGAGGAGGAGACCATTGTCGGGCCCGATTAGCACATCACCCCGTTCACATTCCAATGCTACCGCGCGCCGCGATGTGCCGACCCCGGGATCCACGACCGCGACGTGCACGCACGGCGGAAAATGGGGAGCCGCGTGATGGAGGAGCCAGGCGCCCGTGATGATATCGTAGTGAGGGACGGAGTGCGTGATATCGATCACCACTGCCTTGGGGCTGATCCCGGCGATCACCGCCTTGCATTGGCCGACCGAGGTATCGGTCAGGCCGAAGTCGGAGAGAAACGAAATGACGGTTTGCATGTGGTACCACCTACCCGCGCCAGGCGGGCTGAATCGAAGCCATGCCAATAACAGGCTGGGGCGAGGCTGGCTTCGCTGCACCGCGGTACCACCCAGATTCGCGAACTCCACGCGGTAGTCCGCCTTGATTGCCCGGTAACGGCGGGGACCGCGGCGACTTAGGGGGCGAGTCAGCCCATTCGGACACCGGCTCGGGAGTGAACTTCGCCCACCAACAGCCTGGCCACGGGCGCTCTCAGCCTCCGGCGCCTGCTCTCTGCCGCCTCGTCGTGGTGGACTACTCTCTCCGTCAACGTGATTGTAGAGGAATGTACCAGAATCTTAATGATACACGCGGGGCACCTTGCATGGGTACGGCGGGTAGCCTACACTCAAGATGCGGTGAGCAAGGGCCCTTAGCTCAGCGGTGAGAGCATCCGACTCATAATCGGTTGGTCCCGGGTTCGAATCCCGGAGGGCCCACTCCGCTGGTTGTGCTGACTGTCCGGTAAGGTTAGTGGGCGCGTCACCTGTTTTCCGCGCTCGCGTTATCGTACTATTCTCGCCGCGGCTCCCGTTAGCACCGGTGGAACGGTGTAGACACCGCAATTTCGATGGAGGACCATGGTCACCTCACGCCATAGCACTGATTCGGAGGCAATGGCCGGCCGCGAGCCGCGGAACGAACATGCTGAACCGAAGCCAATGCGCGTGAGCGTTATCGTCCCAGTGTATAATGGCGAACGCGTCCTTCCGGGCCTGTTGGAGGCACTGTCAGCGCAGACGTATCCTCGCGAGCATACCGAAATTCTGGTCGTCAACAACAACTCGGTCGACCGGACCGGAGCGGTTATCGATCAATGGCTCATCCGCGGGGTTACACACCTCCGTTGCGAGCAGCAAGGTTCGTACGCGGCTCGCAATCTGGCAATTGCTCACGCGAGAGGCGACGTACTCGCCTTTACCGATGCTGATTGCCGGCCCTGCCCGGATTGGCTTCAGGCTGGGGTTGACACAATTCGCCGCGCGAAGGTCGACCGAATAGCCGGACTCGTCACCTTACGACTCTGCCGGAAGCCAGGACTCTGGGAACTCGTCGACGCGACAAACTATAAGTTGGGAGAGAAATTAGCCGCGACGGGCCTGGTGGCCACCGCCAATTTGCTGATTACACGCACCGCTATTGACAAGGTTGGGCCTTTTGACGACACAATTATCTCGGGCGGCGATATGGAGTTTGGCCGCCGCTGCAACGCGCTGGGGATCTCGTACCGGTTTTCCCCCGAAGTAAAGGTAACCCATCGGGCCCGAGGGGCCTGGGAGCAGATTCGCCGAAGTCGCAGGATTGGGGTTGGGCTCGCTCAGACAACCAGTGAACCGCTGCTGACGCGCGCCAACCATCATTGGAAAGATCTGGTCCCGGGTGCGTCGCTGGCTGGTCTCACCAGTGCGGACCTCGGCGAGGTTGCGATCAGCAAGTGGCGATGGGTCCAGGTTCTCGCCATGCGGTACCTGGCCGTGGACATGGTACGCAGTGCCGCCCATGTGTGGGGACGCTGGCTGCTGCGGCACGGTCGCGCTGAACGGACCCTGGCCAAGGTCTCGCGAAGTGGGTGACCGTGCTCGCGGAATCCTGTCACGGCCCGACTCAGCGGCGGTGCATCAGATCTACCACGTCGGTTACCCCTTCGATGGCGCGGGTTCGCTCCAGGATCTCGTCCGCGACATCCTTGCCGCCCACGGTGCCGCGCAGGGTCACCACGCCGTTGACCGCGTCAATATTAAGCTTACCCTTGGGCAAGGTCTCGTCCCGGAATAGCTCGGATTCCACCCTGGCCACCAAGGTGGGGTCATTCGGATCGCCCTCCGGGATGGGATCGATACTCCCCTTCGGGGTAACCTCGGCCCGATAATCCTCCGCCGAAGGCGAGGACACATCGGCTTCATCCTTCGACCCATCGCCGCGGCTCACCACACGCCTCGCCCGCTCGGCGACCGCCGAGGTGGCATCCTCAACTCTACCTTGCACCGTAGTTGCCACGCTCTTGAGCGTCCGCGTTACGGCGGGCGCCGCGGCCTCCCGCGCCGTGACAACCGGCTCGCTGTCCACTACCTGATCCTTGGTCTGTTGCACCCGACGGCCTAAAGGTCCCAACCATTCGTTTACCTTGGCCCGCCGCGCCTGTCCGCTCGCCGGATCCAGCAAGTAGGCCGCGATCGCGCCCGCGACAAATATCCCTACACTCGCCTTCATTGCGTCTGCCTCCAAATGATCTCATTACATGTCCACTGAGGGTGCCAATTTGGATGGTATCACGCCGCGGTTTAGGGCATGGAACGCGAGCATTTCACGGTGAAATGGGCTAGTACGCTTTCTCCCCGGCTATCGGCGATTTTGATGAGGAAGCACTACTCCCGCGGCGGTATGGTGAAAGACGTGGACAGACTAACCGCATCCGCGTCTTGATACGCGGCAAGCAGAGTCGTGACCACGCTGAGTAGGACCGATGAAAGGGAGAGAAGTTATGCTGGACAACACGATGCGGAACGACATGGACCAGATCCCCAATGGCACTACCGTCTACGACAGTGCCGGTGATAAGGTCGGTACGGTTGCCGGCTATGACCCTCAGGCTGGGTATTTTCTGGTCGAAAAGGGGTGGCTTTTCGTCAAGGACATGTACATCCCAACGAGCATCATCGCGAAGACGGACTCGGAAGGCGTCTATCTCCAGGTTCTCAAGGACGAACTGAATCAGGAAATGTATGCCAATCCACCGGCGGTCGGAACGTTGTCCGCCCCAACCACCAATTACGGATCGACCGCGCCTACCACCCTTGGCGTCACGGACCAGGATGTAACCGCCCAGCGCGATGACATCCGAGTACCGGTGCGCGAGGAGGAATTGGTCACCGGCACCCACCAGGAAGAGCAGGGGCGGGTACGGGTCCATAAGGATGTAGTCGAGGAAGACCAAACCATCACCGTGCCGGTGCGACGGGAGCGCGTGACGGTTGAGCGTGTGCCGTACACCGGCGTCGACCAGAACGCCCTCGGCAAGGACGCCATGGATAAGGAGACCTTCACCGATCAGGACATTGACATACCGGTGATGGGCGAGGAAGTGGTGATCGGGAAGCGGGTGCGCGGGGTTGAGGAAGTGCGCATTCACAAGGACGCGGTGACCGATCAAGAGCAGGTCAGCGATACCGTTCGCAAGGAACGGGTCGTCGTTGATGGTGTTGACGATCAGGGTCGGGCGCCCATCGACAGGAGGACAATATAGGGTTCCAGGTGGGACCGTGCCGGCCATCGCCCCGTGCGTCTGGGAGATGGCCGGCTTTTTGATGGGAGTACGCCATGTTGGATTCCGTTATACAACAGTTCGTTGGCGGGGGCTCCGGAACAATGGGAAACAGCGATCTCCATGGCGGCCTTGACACCCTTCTCGGGCAAGCACAGCCCGCTCATGCATCCGGCGCGATTGGCGAGGCCCTACAGGCGCTCGGGGCCGGCGGCTTTGCCCAGAGTGTCCAGTCATCGGCCCAGCAGCAGGGTCCGAATGAGCGCGGCCAGATTGGCTCAATGTTGTTTCACGCGGTCGAACAGGGTGGCGGCAGCCCAGGCCGCGTCCTCAGCCAATTGGGGATTGGCACCCAGAATCCGCAGGCCATGAGCCACGAGGATCTTGGCGGACTAGCGGCCTACGTGGGCGAGCACCACGGGGGAACATTGGCCAATCTGCTTGGCAGCGGCGCCGGGAATACTAGCGGGAGCACCGAAAGTACGGTGCTGCACTTGCTGGGCACGCCCATGGTGCGGCAGGTAGGGATGAGCCTGGCAAAACGTCTCTTGTAGAAATGCGGGAACTATCGTCCAGAGGATGGGAGAGCGTCTCGGGGTTCCGGTATAGCGCGCCACCAGGCCGGTTCGTAAGGGCCGGAATCCGGGAAAAGGGAAGACTCCGCGAGGGGCGTTCTCGGCAGACCGTAGCAGGGCTCGCGGCACAGGCGAACCGTTCAGCATTGTCAGGGACGAGAAGGGGGCCGGTCTTACGGGACCGGCTCCCTTTTCGCGTTCCAGTTCATTGGAGAGTTCGGTGTTGTACTTCGGGCCATTATTGGCCGGTCGAATTCGTCGGGACTCGACCGCTGTCCGCACAGTGTATCCTGTTCCCATGAGTGCCGCGGGTCCGTCGGTGATTGGTGGCGCCGTAGCTGACATTTGAAGGAGGGAGGCGCGGACCATGAGCACGGTCGCCGAGGGCGCGGTCCTATGGGAGCCGCCAGCC
>DATBTL010000397.1:0-3730 GCA_036559345.1 Chloroflexota bacterium
GTATCACTCAACCGCGACCAGTGTGGCGCGAGCTCGTAGGAGCGGACGGCCCCCGTGACCTGTCGCGGCACGGCATCGAACCCGAGATAGCTCCGCAGGACGCTGACGCCGTGGTAGCCATGGCCCGCGAAGTCGTTGAACGACGAGTACACGCGGCCAAACAGCCCCTCCGCGATAAGCCGCAGCTTGATCTGCTCAAGGGGACGCCGATGGAACTGCTCGGCGACCTCGATCTTGAGGCCGCGTCGGGCGGCCGCGGTGATGATCGCGTCGGCCTCTCCCAGATCGTGGGCAATCGGCGTTTCCAGCAGCACGTGTAATCCATGCTCGACCGTCATCAATCCGACCAGCCCGTTCGCATCATAGGCCACGGAAACGATGCCGATCTGGGGCGCTGTCTCGCGCACGAGGCGCTCGAGATCGGTGTACCAGGGCGTACCCAGACTCTCGCCAAGCCTCCGGGCCGCGCCGGCACTCCGTCCCCAGACGGCCACGAGATCGACCTCCTCGGGCAATGCCTTGATAAGGGGACCATACAGGTAGTCCGAGCGAGCCGCCGTGCCGATAATGGCGACCCGCAGGGGCTGAGGAGAAGGGATGGGTTGTTCCACGAAATACTCCTTCTAGAGGTTCTCGCCCTCGCTCAGCAGGGTGCGCAAGAGGTCGGTGTCGATATTGCCCCCACTGATCACCGCCACCGAGCAGCCATCACCCGCTGTCGCCAGGGCGCCGGCCAACGCCACGGCGCCGGACGGCTCCGCCACCACCCGCAGCCGTCGGGGGAGGAGCCGGGTGGCCTCCAGAATCGCCTCGTCCGAGACAGTCACCACGTCGTCCACCCAGACGCGGATCGCCTCGAACGGAAGGGCCCCTACTTTCAGCGCCCTCAGGCCGTCGGCGATGGTGTCCGTCCGCTCCAGGGCCACTACATGCCCGGCCTTCCGCGAGGCCGCCGCGTCGGCCGCCCCCTCCGGCTCAACCCCGATTACCCGCGCCTCGGGTTGCAGAGCCTTGATCGCCAGAGCTACGCCCGAGACCAAGCCGCCGCCGCCGATTGGGACGAACACGGCGCGGACCTCGGGCGCCTGCTCCAGAATCTCCAGTCCCAGGGTGCCCTGGCCGGCGATAATCTCCGGATGGTCGTAGGGTGGCACCAGGGCAAGGCCGCGCTCGGCCGCCAGTTCCTCCGCGCGGCGCCGCCGGGTCTCCGAATCGGTGCCGGCGAACAGAACCTCGGCCCCGAAACGGCGGGTAGCAGTCACCTTGGCGGCTATCGCGTTCTCCGGCATCACCACGGTGGACCGCACACCCAGCAGCGAAGCCGCGCACGCCACCCCCTGGGCATGATTCCCCGAGGAATAGGCAATCACTCCGCGAGCCCGCTGCTCGTCGGACAGGCTGGCGATCCGGTTAAAGGCGCCGCGAATCTTGAACGAGCCGGTCCGCTGGAGATTCTCGCACTTGATCCGAATATCCCGGCCGGCAGTCAGATCAAGGTCGAGCGGAAGCATCGGCGTGTGAACGAGCACGGCGCGCACACGCTCGCGGGCCCGCTCGATATCGGACAAGCCGGGGAGGGTCATGGGAGCATCCATCGGATCTCTTTCCACTTTAGTATTGGGGATCAGCGGGTCCATGCCGATCATCATACCAGGGCGCCGTCGCTACCGCGCGGACGGAGCGAATCTTGTCATGATTATGCACGTCTGGACTAACCGAGAGGGAGGCGCCGCCTCTGGTGCGCCATACAGGGGGTTGCGTTGCCTATGCGGCTACGTGTATACTACCGCCCGTTGCAGGGTCACGCGGCGGTAATCCCGTTGACACCCCGGCAAGGAAACCTATCCAGGAGGTCCATATTTTGAAGAGACTGGTAGCAGGGGTCGTGGTGGCGGGTATTTTTTCCGCCGCGTGTAGCCTCCCCACCAGCCCCATCCGGGCCGGCTTTTCCGCCGCCTCGGCCCAAGCCGCACCGGCTCGATCAGCCGGTCCCGCTGATATCGTCGCCACCGCCAGGCAGTATCTTGGCTCCCCCTATGCCTGGATCGGCAATACCCCCGCCGGCTTCAGTTGCATTGGCTTCGTCAACTTCGTCTTTCACCAAAATGGTGTCTACGTCCCCTTCGATATCCCCATGGCGTGGAGCAGCGCGCCAAAGGTGGCCGAAAGCGATCTGATGCCCGGGGACATTCTCTTTTTCAGCAACACGGTCTTCGCGGGGCTCTCCCACGTAGGGATCTACATTGGGAACGGCCAGATGATTGGGGCTGACTCCTTCTCGGTTGGGGTGACCACCGATCAGGTGAATGACACCTATTGGCAAGCCCATTACACGGGCGCCACCCGCCCGCTTGCCCTGCTGGGAACCGCGCCCATGCCGGGCACGGAAGCCGCTACCACCAATGCACCCACCGCCACCCCCGTGCCCACCGCCGCTCCCATCGTCGCGAGCGCCCCGCCCGGGGCCCGCGTCGAGCCGCTCTCCAACGCGGTAGGGATGTATAGCGGCCCTGGGTACCAATACAGTCCTATTACCACCCTGAGCGCCAATGCGACCCTTACCGTGGTGCAAGTACAGGGAAGCTGGTATGACGTATCCCAGGGCACCCTGTATGGGTGGATCAGCGCCGCTGACGTGCGGCAAGTGTCCGGCCCTTCCCAGGCCGAGGCCAAGACTCCCAACTCCGGCTTCTCCCGCGCGGCGGCTATTTCACCCGCCAGTACGCCATCGGTGCTCTACGTGAAGCAAGGCCCCCTCTATGTACGGAGCAAGCCCTACAGGGGAAACAATCAGATCGGTCACGTGATGAAGGGCGACCGGCTGAACGTCATTGAGGTGCAGTCCAATTGGGCGCGGGTCACCACTCCGAACGGCGTAACCGGTTGGGTAGACACCGCGTATCTTGGCTATACCATGCCCGCGAACCTGTCCGATGCCTCCACCAACCGCGCCGATAGCTCGACCGGCCCCTCGACGGTGCGAGTCACCGCGTCGGTATTGAATGTCAGGGCCCGTCCCGATGGCCACGCGCCGGTACTTACCGTCCTATTCCAGGGCGAAAAGGTGCGAGTATTGAGCCGGCACAAGAGCTGGACCCAGGTGATGTTGCGGAACGGCGCCACTGGATGGGCCTCCAGCGCCTGGCTTGCCAGCGCCTAAAGTGAAGCCAAGGTGGAACCCGCTCTCCGGCTAGGCTCAGGTCACGACCACCCAGCGCTACGACCGCCGCGGCGAGGCCACCAAGCGGCGGGCGGCGAGCCTGCTGCAAATGCCATGAGCCGGCACACGCGATCAGCGCCAGCGAGATCGAGGCGGCCATGGCCGAGGGGCGGGCTGCTGAAGGGGCAGGAACGCCCCTGATCCACCAGCCCATCGATGCTGTCCCCACCCGCGAGGGCCGCGCGTGCCGTGGGCATCGTCCGTGGCGGCACGAGGGGGTCTGACGAGCCGGGGATCTGGTACTATCTGTGCGTGTGACGTTCGTTCCGGCCGGGGCGTGCTGCCCAGCTAGGGTGGTTGTCTCGATCACGGGGTAGCCGCACTGGGAGGAGCCATGACCAGCGCCTTGTTCTCACTTCAGGATCGCGTGGCCATGGTCACCGGCGGCAACAGGGGGTTGGGCCGCGCCATCGCGCTCGGATTCCAGCAGGCGGGGGCACGGGTGGTCGTCACCGGCAGGGATCCCGCGCGGAATGCGGCCGTCGGCCACGAATTGGGCGATCCCGACGC
>DATBTL010000398.1:0-30622 GCA_036559345.1 Chloroflexota bacterium
CCGCGCAGCATCATGCCCTGGCCGCGCGACTCGTGAGTCTTGACCAGCGGCCGGTCAAGCGGGTCGCGCATCTGCACCAGTACGGTGGTCCGCGCTTCGCTGCTGGTATTGACGCCGGAGCCGTGGATGGTGAGATAGCTAAAGAACAGCACGTCGCCCGCCTTCGCCGGGCAGGGGACGGCCGACCCCAAGGGATACTGGTCCAGTGGCAGGTGCCAACTCCCTTCGGGGTGGTGCTCCAGCGGTCCGCGTTGATGGCTACCCGGGACCACGCAGACGCAGCCCTTCTCCACCGGTGCATCGTCGAAGTGGAGGATCGCCGCGATCATGCTGTGCCGTTCGTGTGGGAAGAACGGGTGGTCCTGATGCAGCGGGAACGGCGAGCCCTTCTCCGGTGGCTTGATGAACATCTTCGTGTGGTGCAGTTGCACATTGGGACTGGCGATCAGCGCGGCGGCGACGGCGGTCAGCCGCTCGTCCACGATCAACCGGCTGAAGGCCGCCGCATAGAATTGCACATTGTGGCAGCCAAGCAGCATGGTGTCCCCCTGCCCCCCCGCAACGTCCCGAGCGCTCTTCCAGGTGCTCTCGAGCGAGGCGTTGGCGGAGAGCCGCATGGCCAGATCGTGGCACTCCCGGCGGTATTCCGCCGCCTCCGCGGGCGAGATCAGTCCCGCCACCAGCAGATAGCCGTTCTCGTGATAGAACGTGCGTTGATCCGTGCTCAAGGCAGGCTGCGCTATCGTCACCATGGGTTATACCTCCGGTAGGGGGATTGCTTTGCCGCGCCTCCGCGCGCGGCAGGTTGTTTGTAATGCAGCCATCATACCTCCCAGCAAACAGCCGCGCTACTGCCCCCGCACGAGCATACGCGTCCCTTGCACCTCGTGAGGGGCAGGCGAAAGCAGAGAGGAGAGACGAACGATGCCTCACCGCGCCTGCCGGTTCAGCTAGGGGGAGCATGTGTGGCCGACGACTAGCGCGCGAGAGCGCGGAGCCATTCACCAACCAGCATATCTTCCCAATAGTGCCCCGTCCCAGGTGCTTCCGCAACCCTTGGAAAATGCAATGGCCTTTACACAGGCAACCACAGCCCAAGGAGAACAGCCGGCACGGATTCCCCTATAATGGAACTGTTGCCGGAATGGTTTCCAGCGAGGGCGGACGACACCGGCGCCGAGAGGGCGTGCCGCCCACCTGGGTTCGCCAAGTCACGGAAGGGATACGGGTCATGTCCGCTCAGTCCCAGGGCCGGGTGGTGGTGGTCACCGGAGCGGCCCGCGGCATCGGGGAGGCGATCTGCCGGGCCTTCGCCGAGGAACAGGCGCGGGTGATCGGCTTGGATCTGCTGGAGCCGGTCGACCCCATCGCAGGCGTAACCTACCGGCGGGCAAACATCGCCGAGCCGGAGAGCGTGCGCGCCGCCTTCACGGAGATCGCGGGCCGGGAGGGTCGGGTCGATGTGCTGGTGAACAACGCCGGCATCCAGCGGGTGGGGCTGATCGGCGATTTGCCCTACGAGCAATGGTCGGCGGTAATCGGCACCAACCTCACCGGCGCCTTTCTCTGCGATTCGGAGGCCGTACCGATAATGCGCCGCCAGGGCAGCGGCTCGATCGTCCACGTGGCCTCGGTCGCCGCCTTCGTGGGCCTGCCCGGCCGGGCCGCCTACACGGCGGCCAAGGCGGGACTGCTTGGCCTGACCAGGGTGATGGCCGTGGAGTTGGCCCCCCTCGGCATTCGGGTGAACGCGGTCGCCCCCGGCTTTACCCGGACCGGCCTGGTCAATCAGGCCCTCGATGACGGCTCGCTCCGGGAGGACTGGATGACCGACCGGGTGCCCATGGGCCGGCTGGCTCTGCCGGAGGAGATCGCGCGGGTAGTCCGCTTCCTAGCCAGCGACGATGCCGGGTTCGTGACCGGCCAGGTGCTGGCCGTCGATGGCGGCTGGGCGGTCCAGGGGATCGGCGCTACTCCCGGCTGGCTGCAAGCTCCCGCCGTCGAGCCTCAGTAGCGCGGCATCAGGCGGCTATGCGTGAAGCCGTGATCATCCATATCAGACCGCGGTCGCGGGCTCCGCGCACTCAAATAGAAGACAGCCAAGGAGGACCATGCCGATGAAACTCGCCTGTGCCGACTTTACCTGGCCGCTGCTTCCCCACGATCGGGTTCTGAATCTGATCCACATGCTCGACATCGAGGCGCTGGATTTGGGGCTGTTCGGCGATCGCTCGCATGTGCGGCCCGAGCACGTACGCGGCGATATTCCGATGTGGGCGGGTGTCCTCAAGGAACGGATCGCGAGCGCCGGGCTGGAGCTGGCCGACCTGTTCATTCAGGCCCCCGATTTCGCCGCCATGGCCGTCAACAACCCCGACCCTCGACAACAAGAGGAGGCCGCCGTCTTCTTCCGGGATATGCTGGAGCTGGCACGCCGGCTGGAGGCGCCCGGCATGACCATGCTGCCGGGGATCCGCTTCGACGACGAGCCGTGGGAGGCGTCGATCCGCCGCTCCGCCGAGGGACTGGCCTGGAGGGTGGAGGAGGCCGCCAGGCACGGTATCGTCCTCTCGGTCGAGGGACATCTCGGCTCCAACGTGGACACGCCGGAAAAGCTGGCCCGGCTCGTCGAGCTAACACCCGGCCTCAAGCTGACCCTCGACTACACGCACTTTACCTACGCGGGCATCTCGGATGCCGAGGTCGAGCCGCTGCTGGCCCACACCCGGCATTTTCACTGTCGCGGCGCCGCCCCCGGGCGCTTGCAAACACCCTTTGGCGAGAACATCATCGACTATCGCCGGGTGATCGCCAGACTGCGGGAGCTGGGCTACCCTGGCTATTTCGCCATCGAGTATGTCTGGCAGGATTGGGAGGGCTGCAACCGCTGCGACAACGTCAGCGAGACGATCCTATTCCGCGACTTCGCGCGCGCGGCACTCGCCGAAGTCTAGTAAAAGATGCCGTGGTTACCTGCCCGCGGGGCGACGTTATACATTGCTGTAGCCCAGTAAAGGAGCGAGGCATGATTCGCAGAGTGGCCTACGTCGCGCGCAAGCCTGGGATGAGCGTGGAGGAGTTCTGGACCCATTACAGCGGCCCGCACGCCGCCATCGTGCGACAAATGCCCGGTCTCCGCCGCCTGGTTCTCTCGCGTCCCGCCGGTCTCCAGACCAGCAGTTGGGACGCCGTGGGTGAATTGTGGTTCGACAGCGCGGAGGCGCTGGGCGCCGCTTTCGCCGATCCCGCCATCGCCGCCCGGCTCGCCGAGGACCGGCCCCAGTTCCTGGGCGCCTCGGAGGTGATGGTAGTCGAGGAGGTGCTGCGCTGGGAGCCCCCGCTTGACATGCCGTGATGGCGGGTGCTACACATACAATCGAAACCGGAATCGTTATTCCCAGGGACGCCAGTCCCGTACATCGGGCGCGGCACGCGCCACTGGAAGGAATGCCATGGTCCAGTCGCCCCCGGCCAGCCGGCCAGACCCCCGCGCATGGTTCCGCTCCATGCTCCTGATCCGGGCCTTCGAGGATACGGTGCAGCAACTCTTCATGCAGGGCCTGGTGGTCGGCACGACCCACCTCTGCCAGGGCCAGGAGGCCGTCCCCGTGGGCGCGATCAGCGCCATGGGCCCGGACGACTACTTGACCATCACTTACCGCGGCCATGGGCACGCCCTGGCCCGCGGGGTCGATCTGGAGGCCGCGTTCGCGGAGATGATGGGCCGGGAGACCGGCCTGTGCAAGGGACGCGGCGGCTCCATGCATTTCACCGATTTCTCGCGCGGCCTGATCGGCGCCTTCGCCATTGTCGGCGCCGGGCTTCCGGTGGCGCTCGGGGCCGCCATGTCCGCCAAGCTGCGCGGCACCAAGCAGGTGGCGCTCACCTTCTTTGGCGATGGAGCCGCCAACATCGGCTCCTTCCATGAGGCGCTGAACATGGCCAGCGTATGGAAAGCGCCGGTCGTGTTCGTCTGCGAGAATAATCTCTACGGCGAATACAGTCCCCTCCGCGCCACCACCCCGGTCGATGACCTGGCGGTACGGGCCGCCGCGTACGCCATGCCGGGGATCGTGGTCGATGGGAACGACGTGCGGGCCGTCCACGAGCAGGCCGCCGCCGCGATCGCCCGCGCCCGCGCCGGAGAGGGCCCGACTCTCCTGGAGTGCAAGACCTACCGTTACAGCGGACACTCGCGCACCGACCCCGGGAAGTATCGCAAGCCAGGAGAACTGGACGAGTGGAAGGCCAGGGATCCGATTACCCGCCTGGGGGAGACCCTCGCCGCCGACGGTACCATGAGCAAGGATGAACAGGAGACCCTGCGCCAAACCGTGCAGGGAGAGATCGACGCCGCGGTGGCGCGCGCCACCGCCGCGCCGTGGCCCGCGTTGGAGGGGATTGGCCGCTATGTCTACGCCGACTAATGTCGCCACCGCCGAGATGACCTACCGCGACGCGATCCGCGCCGCGTTGGCGGAGGAGCTGCGCGCCGACCCCACCGTGGTGTTCCTGGGTGAGGATATCGGCGGCGCCGGCGGCTCCTTCAAGACCAGCGAGGGCCTGCTGGAGGAGTTCGGCCCGGCGCGCGTGATCGACACCCCCATCTCCGAGAACGGATTCGTGGGGGCCGCGCTGGGCATGGCCGTCACCGGGATGCGGCCGGTGGTGGAGATCATGTTCGTCGACTTCCTCCCCAGCGCCGGCGATGCCATGATCAACGAGATCCCCAAGTTCCGCTTCATGTCCGGCGGCCAGGCCACGGCGCCGTTGGTGATCCGGGCGATCGGCGGCGCCACCGGACACTTCGGCACCCAGCATTCCGCCACCGGCGAATCCTGGTTCCAGCAGATGCCAGGGCTTTTGGTGGCCACCGCCGGCACTCCGGCCTCCGCCTACGGCCTCCTGCGGGCGGCGATCCGCTGCAACGATCCAGTGCTGTTGATCGAGCACAAGGGCATGTATACCAGGAAAGGGCCCGTCGATCTCGACGCGCCGTTGCCGGAGGTGGGCAAGGCGGCGATTCTGAGGGCCGGTGGCGACGTGACCATCGTGGCCACCCTGCTGATGGTGGAGCGGGCGCTCCAGGCGGCGGAGATGCTGGCCGCCGAGGGGATCGAGGCCGAGGTAATCGATTTGCGCTGGGTGGCGCCCCTGGATCTGGCGACCATTCGCGAGAGCGTCCTGCGTACCGACCGGCTGGTGATCGCCGAGGAACAGGTCCACGCGGGTGGCTGGGGCGCTACCCTGATCAGCCTGCTGGCCCAGGAGGGCTTGCCGGAGAACAGCATCCCGCGGGCCGTGAGCATGCCCAACTTCCCCATCGCCTTCAGCCCGCCCCTGGAAGATGCCGCGGTTCCCAGCGCCGACCGGATCGCCGACGCGGCGCGCGCCGTGGTGCGGGAGTAGGGCATGGACCCCGAGCAGCCGCCCCTGGCCGGGGTCCGTATCGTGGCCGTCGAGCAATACGGCGCCGGCCCATACGCCACCCTCTATCTGGCGGACATGGGCGCCGAGGTGATTAAGATCGAGGATCCCGGGATGGGCGGCGATGTCGGGCGGTACGTGCCGCCCGGCCAGAGCGGGACCGACAGCCTATTTTTCGAGTCCTTCAATCGGGGCAAACGCAGCCTGGCCCTGGACCTGAAGAGCGAAGGCGGTCGGGCCGTGCTGGAACGGCTGGTCGCCGGTTCGCATGCCGTGTTCAACAACCTGCGCGGCGATCTGCCGGATCGGATGGGCCTGACCTACGCCAGCCTGGGGAAAATCAACCCGGCGATCGTTTGCGCCTCGCTCTCGGCTTATGGCCGGCACGGCGAACGGGCCGCGCATCCGGGCTACGATCCGTTGGTGCAGGCCGAGGCCGGCTGGGCCTCGCTCACTGGGGAGCCCGAGGGGCCGCCGGTCAAAAGCGGCCTGTCCCTGGCCGACTACGCGGCGGGGCTGGGCGCGGCGCTGGCCCTGATGATCGCTCTCTTTGACGTGGGCCGCACCGGGCGCGGACGCGACGTGGACACCTCGCTGTACGACATGGCCCTGGGACTCCTGACCTACCCGGCGGCCTGGTATCTCAGCGCCGGCATCCAGGTCCAGCGCTTCCCCATGTCGGCCCATCCCAGCCTGATTCCCTTCCAGTTCATGCAAACGGCCGACGGCTATCTCGCGGTCGCCTGCGCCAAGGAGAAGTTCTTCCAGGATCTGCTGGCGGCCCTGGAGCTACCGGAGGTGGCGGCGGACCCGCGTTTCGTGAGCTTTGCCACGCGCCGCGAGCATCGCGAGGAGTTGTCGGCGGTCCTCGGCGCCCGCTTCCGCGAACGGACCACGGCGGAATGGCTCTCGCGGCTGCGGGGGCGGGTACCCTGCGCCCCGGTGCGGTCCCTGGCGGAGGCGCTGGACCGGGAGGAGTTGGAAGAGCGGGAGATGCTGGCAACCTATGATCACCCGGTCTTCGGCCAGGTGGCGATGACCGGGACGCCCTTCACCCTCTCCGGCTTCCGCCCCACCTATAGGAGGGCGCCTGCCTACAACGCGGACCAGCAGGCGCTCCTGGATGAGTTGGGCTATAGCCCCGCCGAGCGGGCCGAACTGGCCGCCGGCGGCGCCTTCGGGAGCCGCTGATGGCCACCGAGATCTTCATGCCCACGATGGGCTATGACATGACCGAGGGGAAGCTGGTCCGCTGGCTCAAGCACGAGGGCGACGCGGTGAGCAAGGGCGAGGCCGTGGCCGAGATCGAGACCGATAAAGTGGTGATCGAAGTAGAGGCGTTCACCGCCGGCGTGCTACGGCGTATCGAGGTTTCCGAGGGCCAGACCGTGCCGGTGGGTACCCGGATCGCTATCGTGGCCGGCGCCGACGAGGCGCTGCCGGCGGCGAACTCGGGACCAAGCGCCGCGGGTGTCGCCGCCACGGTCTCCACCGCCGGTCCGGTCGCGCCGCCGGCCACGCCGTCCGGGCCCGACCCCGCGAGATCTCGGCCGCTTGGCGCGGAGGGCGCGGCCAACGCCTCACCGCTGGCGCGCCGGCTGGCGCACGAGCATGGTATCGACCTGGCTACCGTCACGGGCACCGGCCCGGGCGGCAAGATCAGCCGCGAGGACGTGCTGGCCGCGGCTGCCGGCGCCGGTGCTGGTCCAGCGGCCCAAACGGCGGATTCGGCGCCTCCCGCCGCCGCGCCGGCCGGCGAGAACCTGCCGCTGAGCCGGTTGCGGCGAACGATGGGCCGCCGCATGGTGGAAAGCAAGACCCAGGCGCCCCACTTCTACCTGACCATGCGCGTGGACATGACCGAGGCGATGGCCCTCCGGCAGCGGCTCAACGCCGAGTCCGGCGACCCTGGGGCCAGGATATCCGTCAATGACCTGATCGTGAAGGCCGCGGCCGGGGCGCTGGCGGCCTTCCCGGCCTTCAACGCTACCTTCGCCGGCGACTATCTCGCATTGCACCGGGAGATCGCGATCTGCATAGCGGTGGCGATCGACGATGGGTTGGTTACACCGGTGCTGCGTGGGGCGGACCAGAAGCCCCTGGCCCAAATCGCGCGGGAATCGGCGGCGCTGGTGGAGCGCACCCGGGCCGGCAAGAACCGCCCCGAGGATTATGAGGGCGGCACCTTCACCGTGAGTAACCTTGGCATGTACAAGGTGGACACGTTCACGGCGATCATTAATCCGCCGCAAGCGGCGATCCTGGCGGCGGGCGCCATACAACGCACGCCCGTCTATGTCGGCGACGATCTGCTGCCGCGCGAGATGCTGAACCTGACCCTCTCCACCGATCACCGGGTGGCGGACGGCGCCGCGGCGGCGCGCTTTCTCGGCGCGATCCGCGAGGCGCTCGAGCAGCCGGCGCATCTGGGGTGATTGGGGCCGGGTAGCGCCGCCCAATAGCCATCATGGCGCATAGGGGCGAGACGGATAGCCCAGCGGCAACCGAGATGGTTGCCGCTGGGCTGGAGCGCCGAAGGCAGTGGCCCAGATTGCCGCTGCCCGCGTGTGGTGGTGGGTCAGCCTCCCTTGGCGATGTAGGCGTTCACGTTGCTCTTGGTGTAAATGTCAAGCGGGCCAAGCAGAACCTGGGTACCGCCTGTCAGCACATTCTTGGTCACCGTGCGCTTGCCCAGCTTGCCGACACTGATGGTCTCGCCAAGCTTGCCGTGGAAGGTACCGGCCGCTATGCCGTGCCCAACGTATTCCGCCAGGTAACCCAGGTTAATGAAGCTCCATAGACCTACCTGCGGGGCGGTGCCATCCAGGATATATTTCTTCATCTCCTTGGCGAAGCCCAGTCCGGTCAGTTTTACCTTGCCGCTCATGTGCGCCACCTCGATGGCGCGGGCGGCCTGCACGATGCCTACCGAGGTGGGTGAGATGATGCCCTTGACGGCAGGATTCTGCAGCAGGGCCTGGGCCTCGGTGAAGCTCTTGTCCGGCACATCGCCGCCGTAGGCAATTTTGATCAGATGCATGTTCTTGTATTTGGGCTTGGCCGCCTCCTTCTTCATGAAGGCGATCCAGGTATTCTGGTTCGTGGAGGTGGGGGTGGCGCTCAGGATGGCCCAGCCGCCGGTGTAGTTCATTTCCTTGGCTAGGATCTGCAGCTGGGACGTGCCCACCACATCCTCGGAGACCTGGTTCACGAAGACCGTGCGGGTATTGGGCAGGACGTCGGAATCCCAGGTGAAGCCCTTGACGCCCGCCTGGGTGAAGGTGTTGCCGACCGTGGGGTCATTGGCCGAGATGCCGATAGCATCCCAGCCCTTGGCGGCCTCCGTGTTGATCACCTGGACCTGGGTGGAAGCATTGGCATCGGCGGGATCGATCTGCTCGAAAGTGTCACCGTTTTCCTTGGCCGCCGCCCGGCCTCCCGCACCCACGTCGGCGAAGACAGAGATACCTTTGATCTTGGTGATGAACAGGATCTTGTAGCTCTTGGCGTCCGCGCGATGGATGCTCGTGACCGCGCCCGCCATCATAGGATTGGCGACCAACAGAGCAAGCAGGGCCACTTTAATCGGCTGTGCGATTCTCATGATTCCTGTATTCCTTTCCCTTCGGGATAATACCGGACATATGGAACGATTGCCCTCGACGTTACGCTCTCTGGTCCCTAATGCACACCGTTCCTGCCCTCAAGCGAGAGGCGCGAATGGAATGACCCCACAGAGACCTGCTCTCACCCCCCTTCAACCCGAACTTACTTCGCGTACGCTCTTCCGACGCCCAGTAGGACCCCGCCTCTCCCGCCCGCGTCTGACCAGATTCGGCACCAGCAACGAGGTGATCAAGAGGGCGCCGATAATCAGCGTCTGGATAGAGGGATCGACTGGCGGGGTGCGCAGGCGCATGCCGCTTTGCAGTACCTCGATCAGACAGAGGGCCAGCACCGGCCCTACGATGGTGCCCTCGCCGCCGAAGATATTGACTCCACCGAGTACCACGGCGGTGATCACGTTGAGCAAGAAGCCGGAACCCATGTCGGCGCGCGCATCTCCCTGAAAGGACATCAGCAGCATCCCGCCGACGGCGGCCATCAGGCCGGATAGGGTGAACAGGATCACGACGATTCCGTCAACGGGCACCCCGGTGTAGCGGCAGGCTTGCGCGTTGTTGCCGATGGCATAGGTGTAGCGGCCAAAGCTGGTGCGATGCAGCAGCAGGCCAAAGGCAATGGCCAGCACAAGGAAGATCACCAGGGATACGGCCAACCGCTTGCCCGGGAAGTGCAGGAACCCTACGTCGAAGGGTCCGACATAGCCAAGAAAATAGTTGTCCAGGCGCAGAAAACCGCTGGGCAGGACACCGGAATCCGGGATAGAGTGATCGCCCAGGATAATGAAGGCAATCCCGCGGTAGAGGGCCAGGGTGCCCAGCGTGACCACCAGGGAGGGCAATTTCAACTTGGTGATGATCAGACCGTTGGCACAACCGGCGGCGGCGCCCACCACCAGCGCGAGCAAGGATGCCGGCCAGATGTTCCACCCCGCCGCCCAGACGGACGCGAGGATCGTACCGGTGAGGCCAATCGTGGAGTCTACCGAGAGATCGATATTGCCGCTAATAATGATCAAGGTCATGGGCAGGGCCATGACGCCGATATAGGTAATCTCCGTCGGCATGTGCGTGAAATTGAAAACGCTCAGGAAGCTGTCCGACAGGCTCGTGCTGATTGCCACCCCGACGATCAGTAAGAGGACCAGAAGGATCTCCCAGCGCGCCAGCAGGGCAAGATCGAGGGATCGCCTGCTTGTCGATGTCATGGTCCTGCCGCTCCGGCGGTCTTCTGCTGGGCCCGTAGGCGCAGCGCCAGCTGTAGGCGGCGGGTGATCAGCGCGTCGACGATCACGGCGCCCAGAATGGCGAAACCATAGACTGCCTGCTCCCATAGCGAACTGATGTTGGTGGTTTCCAGACCGTTTTGTACCACGCCGATCACCAGGGCGCCGAGTACGGTGCCCAGAATGGTGCCCGAACCGCCGAAGATATTGGTGCCGCCGATTACCACCGCCGAGATGACGGTCAGCTCGAAGCTTTCTCCCTCATGGACCGTGATGTCCAGGTGCAACGAGGTGTAGAGTACGGCGGCCAGCCCGGCAAGCATGCCGCTGAGCGCGAATACGAGGAAGGTGGTGCGATTGACTTTCAGACCGGCCAGATTGGCCGCCAGCGGATTCCCGCCCACGGCATATATTGCCCGGCCCGTGCGCGTGTGGTGCAGGATGTAGGCGAATACGAGCGCCACCAGCACCGCGATGATCACGGAGTTCTGCAGGCCCAATGGGTTGGCCGTGGACAGATTGGCGAAGGAGGGACTGGCTCCGGTCTCCTGAGAGTAGACCTCCCCGCTCTGGGTGGCATAGTTGCTGTAGACCACGATAGCCCCACGGAAGACATACAGGGTACCCAGCGTGACAATGATCGAGGGCAGGCGGCCGAAGGTGACCAGGAGACCGTTAAACGCTCCAAGCACCAGGCCCACCGCGCAGCCCACCAGGAAGGGCGCCACCACTGGCAGGTCGGGATGATCGCGCATTACCACGGCCACCACCATCGCGCACATCCCCAGGATAGAGCCGACGGAGAGATCGATCTGCCGGGCCAGGATCACGCAGGTTTCGCCCACGGCCACGATGGTCAGGACGGCGATGGCCTCCAGAATATTATTGAAATTGTTCCCGGTAAGGAAATGTGCCGAGCGGGTGGCGAAGAACAGCACCAGCAACAGCAGAAACACCGCGATTCCGGCCTCGCGAATGCGTGTTACCACGGTGACGATATTTGTCCGGCGAGCCCCAACCACGGCGCGCATACTCTACTGTTCTCCCCCGCGGCTCAACCGGCTACCAGTTCAGGCGGTATCTCTTGCCCGGTCGCCGCCCGCATGATTGATTCCTGCGTAGCCTGGGCGCGGTCAATGATCGCCATCCGCCGCCCTTCGCGCATCACCACCACCCGATCGCTCATCCCCAGGATCTCGGGCAATTCCGAGGAGATCATCAAGATGGCCAGGCCCTGCCCGGCAAGTTCGCTCATCAAGCGATGTACCTCGGCTTTGGTGCCCACGTCGATGCCGCGGGTCGGCTCATCCAGAATCAGAACCTTCGGCCTGGTAGCCAGCCATTTGCCGAGCACCACTTTCTGCTGGTTCCCTCCCGAGAGGGCCCGCACGCGCTGGGAAAGGCTACTCATACCGCGCACTTGTAACCTGGTAGTATACTCGCGCGCCAACGCCTGCTCACGATTGGCGTCGATGAAACCGCCGCGGGTTAGTGACCGGAGTAACGGCAGCGTGACGTTGTGCGAGATAGCCATGGGCAGCACCAGTCCTTCTTGCTGTCGGTCCTCCGGCACATAGGCCAGCCCATGATTGATGGCGTCGCGCGGCGACGAGATGCGTACCTGCTTCCCTTCGATCTCAACCGTGCCCGCATCCAGGGCATCAATGCCAAAGATCGCGCGCGCCACTTCGGTACGGCGGGCGCCCACCAGGCCCGAAAGACCCACGATCTCTCCGCGCCGTACCTCGAATCCGATATCGGAGAAGATGCCGCGTCGAGTTAACCCCCGTGCGCGCAGCAGAACCTCGCCGATCGGGACCACTTGCTTGGGAAAGAACGTATCGAGGGAACGGCCAACCATCATCCGCACCAACTCGTCGCGCCCGATCTCGCCGATCGGGCGGGTAGCGATGTGCTTACCGTCACGCAGCACGGTGATGCGATCCGAGATAGCATACACCTCTTCCAGACGATGCGAGATGAACACAATCGCCACACCGGTCTCACGCAATCGCCGCACGATCCGAAACAGATCCGTCACCTCATGGAGCGAGAGCGCGGCGGTCGGCTCATCCATGATCAAAATACGCGCGTTGGCGGAGAGGGCCTTGGCGATCTCCACGGTCTGCTGGTCGGCAACGCTCAGTCCGCGAATCTTGCCGCGCACATCCAGACGAACCCCCAGCGAATCGAAAAGGCGTTGCACGTCGCGATACATCTGGCGGCCGAGAATGCGCGGGCGGGTCCAGAGGAGAACGGCAACGGCCAGAAGACCGGCGACGGCAATCACCACGCTGCCCGCGGCGAGCGTGGCGCCAGTCGCGCCGGGGGCCAGGAGAGACTTCTTTCGCAGGATGTCCACGCTGCTGGTAACGCGCATTGCCCCCCCGACCGCCAGCAGCACTGGGGCGCCGGCGGCCAGTGCCCGCAGCCAGAGCAGCCAAGACCCGGCGCCACGATTGAAGGCCAGTACCGGCAGCGCCAGGGCACACAGCGTGGTCAGGATGCCCGCCAGATAGGTCGCGGCATGCAAGCCATTGATGGTAGTGGTGCCTCCGGGCCGGGAAATCGTGACCCAGGGAAGGAACACCCCAATGAGCATCAGCGCGGCCAACGCGGTGGCGGCAAGCGCGCCGTTCCTCAGGATCATTGCCGCCGGAGGATCGGCAACCTCCCGCGTGAGGGCCTCGCCCTCGACGGTAGGCTGGCGGCCCATCATCACATTCTCGGCCACGCTGAGGTCGGGGAAGAGCGTGGGCTCCTGGTAGATAATCGCCACGCCCTGGGTCTGGGCATCGGCCGGCGAGCGCAGATGGACGCGCCGGCCCTCGAAGCGGATCTCACCCGTATCAGGCTCGTGTGCCCCAGCGATGATCCGCATCAGCGTGCTCTTCCCGGCGCCATTCTCGCCTACCAGGGCATGCACCTCGCCAGACCAGAGGGAAAGGTTCACGCCGTCCAGAGCGTAGATCATGGCGAAGGACTTAGAGATGTCGGCCAACTCCAGGACAGGAATGCGATTCTCCACGGATCACCTCACATGCGGACCGGCCCGCGGCGTCCTGTCAGTCTGGGGCAATGCGCTTGTCCCGCGTAGCCCGGCAGTGATCCAGGTAGCCGCTGGGAACATGTCGCCTAGCGGCAATCGTAACCAGAACCGTTTCACCAGAGCGTACGCGGTTGCCTTCCGGCTGTCAAGAACATGTCCAGATCGATGCACCGCGAATCCTATACACGGCGTGCCCGCTCTGCTAGAATGGGAAACAGTACCAGAATCGTTATCACCATGGCCGCGCCGGTTACGCCGGCGTGGCTTGTTGTGAGGTATTGACTGCCGAGGAAAGAGGTCACGCGGGCGGGTGATTCAAGCGACAAAGACCGGGAAGGGAAGCCCCAAGGACGACCCGGACGATAGCGAGAACGGCAGTCGGCGGCCAAGCATGCGCCAGGTGGCCGAGCGCGCCGGGGTCGCGATGTCTACCGTGTCGCGGGTCATCTCCGATCATCCGGACGTCAGTCCGCGGATGCGCCGGCGGGTGCTCCTGGCCGTCGGGGAGCTTGGCTATCAGCCCGATTTCCTCGGCCAGAGCTTGCGGCGCGGAGCCACGCTGTCGGTGGGCTTCGCCCTGAGTGACATTTCCAATCCGGTCATTGCCCAGATGGCCCGCGGGGCTGAAGCGGTACTCCGGGAAGCGGGCTACTCCATGCTCGTCATGAACTCGGAGCACGATCCCTCGCTTGACGTGGCAAACGTCCGTTTCCTGCACAGCCGCCGGGTTGATGGGATGATTCTCTCCGTGGTGAGCGAGCGCAAAAAGGCCGCCCTCGACGCGCTGACCCAGGTCGGGGTGCCGCTCGTGGTCATCGATCGCGAACTTCCCAGGCGGATTCGCGCCAGCGTTGTCTTGCTCGATCACCGGGCGGGCATGGCTGCCGCGGCCACCCACCTCCTTGATCTTGGCCATCGACGCATTGGTTTGGTCACCTGGCCTCTGGAGCTGAGACCCGGACGCGAACGTCTCGCGGGGCTTCAGGATGCGTACACCGCGCGGGGTCTGTCCGATACGTCAATGCATGTGGCCGGGGTGATGACCATGGATCAGGGGGAAATCGCCGCCGGACAGTTGCTTGACCGTCCCGACGCGCCGACTGCCCTGATCGCCGGCGCCAATCAGTTGCTCATTGGCTGTCTCCGCGCCATGATCAAGCGAGGGTTGCGCCCGGGCATCGATCTCGCGGTGGTGGCCTGCGACGATCTGCCGCTCACCGAACTCTACGCGCCGCCGATCTCCGTGGTGGTACGCGATAACATCGGCACTGGCCGAGTCGCGGCGGAACTCCTCCTCCGGCGTCTCAATGGCCGCGACGAGCCCGACACGGTCATCCTGGAGACGAAGTACGTGCCGCGGGCGTCATCCTGCCCGCCGCGCGCGGGCTAAAAAAGGCGCCAGCGCCGTTTCAGCGATCATCGTTTCCCTCTCGCGGCCAGCCCCTGATCGGGCCCGCGCCCTCGCCGATCCAGTAGCCCGCCCGCCCGCCGCCCAGGCAGTCCGCGGCGCGCTCCCGATGCGCCGTTCCTTGCCGCTCCCAGGGATGGTGCTCCGGCAACGGCCCCTCCCGCTCGGTTCGCCAGAAGGCGCGGTCACAACAGGCGCAGCGCACCAGATAGCGCACGGTAGCCCTTAGACGGTCACGACCACGTGATCGCCCTCGACCCGCACCGGGAACTGCCGCAGCTTCACCTTGGGGTAGGCGATACAGCGGCCGGTGGTCAGATCGAACTCCAGGGCATGCCAGGGACAGACCAGGATCTCTCCCTCCTGGACCCAGGTCCGGCGCCAGGCCGTGTCCTCCGTGGCCGCCAGCGTCCCCGTGATCGTCCCCTCGCAGAGGGGGCCGAACTGGTGGGCGCAGACATTGGGCAGCGCGTAATACCGACCGCCCTGGCGGAAGACCCCCACCTCCAACCGGCCATGCCGGACGATCCGGCGGCTGCCCTCCGCGAACTCGTCCACGCGGGCCACCACCACCTCCGCCATCTACGTCCCTCCTTCGCGGACGACCTTCGAGGGCGCGGGAATGCCGAATAGCTTCAGTGCGTTCTCACCCATGATCTTCCGTTTGGCCTGGGGCGAGAGCGGCAAATCAAAGACCTGGCGCGGATGGTCGAAATCGTGGTGTGGCCAGTCGGAGGCAAAGAGCACCTGATTCTCGCCATCGAACAACTCCATCATCGCCACCAGGTCCTTCCCGTTCTCCGGCTCCTCGATGGGCTGAGTGGCGAAATACATCTGGCGAATGTAGGTGCTCGGTTTGTCGGTCAGGAAGGGCACCTCGCGCCGGCTCTCGTTATATTCCTTGTCCAGCCGCCACATCATGAAGGGAACCCAGGAGACCCCCGCCTCGGTGAAGGCGATCTTCAGCCTGGGGAAGCGCACCGGCACCCCGGTGGTGACCATGTCCACCAGGTTGGCCATCATCGCGAAGCAATGGGAGATCGTGTGGCGGGCCAGCGCGGTGTCGAACTGCTCCAGGTTGAAAGGGAAGACCGAGGAGATGGCGGAAACGCTGTGCAGCATCACCGGCAGCCCCGCGTCCTGCGCGGCGGCGAAGATCGGGTCATACTTGCGATGACCCCACAGCGGATAGACCGCCGAGGTAGGCAGGTAGACGGCGACCACCTTGGGGTTGTCGGCATGGCGGGCGATCTCGCGCGCCGCGTCCACCGGATCCTGGGAGGCCGCGACGAGGGCGCCGTAGAGCGATGGCTCGGTCAGCCATTCCTCGACCAGCCAGCGATTGTAGGCGCGGGCCAACGCGGCGGCGTAGTCCTCGTTGGGTAACTGGGCCAGGCCCAGGAGGTTATCGGGGAAGAGGATGCCGATGTCCACGGAGATCGCCGCCAGTTCCTCGCGCATCTGGGCGGCGCTGGTGGTGGTCCGCAGATTGAAGCCGCCGGGGAAGGGCGGGTCGAGGCTAAGATTCGGCTTGAATCCTGGGATGTCCAGGTAGCGCGCGGGGATGCCGGCCAGGTGCTCCAGGGAGCGGCGCCAGGGCTGGTCGCAATAGGGCGCCAGGGCGCCAGGCGTGTCGTGGGCATGGACGTCCGCGTCCACCACCACGAGGTCGGAGAGCCGTAGGCGCTCGGGACGGGCCGGATTGTCCATTGACATTGCCATCATCTTACCACATGCGTCCCTTCGCGCGCTAACAACTCCGCGCGGCCTTTGCCGACACCTTGCGCCGCGCCATTCGGCTTTCTCTCTTTCATCCTAAGATACACACAATACCGCCGCGTTGGCGGAACGCGCCGGTCATTGGCCGAACTTCTCGGTAGGGCCAGATGTCTGGTAGAGGCGTTGCCGGTCGCGTCGCTTGGAAATCAACCAATCGGTAAAGTCAGAGAACTCCTGCTCCGCCGCGCGATCGGCTGAAAGCTGACGATATCTGGTAGGACGAGCGACGAGATGGGTGCTATCGTAGAAGGTGCCAAACTGAGCGCCATCTCTCTATAGGCGCGGGCTTCTCGCCACCCGCACTGAAAGGACCATGCAATGGCCGATATCGTGGTGTTTCACTCCGTGCTAGGGCCGCGGGCCGGTGTGACGGACGCCGCCGACCGCTTGCGGACAGCAGGACACACCGTGCATACGCCCGACCTGTATCAGGGCGCGGCGCGCTTTGACGCGTACGAGCCGGCCATGGCCTACCAGGACAACATCGGCTATAGGGAGATGCTGCGGCGCGCCGAGGCCGAGGTCGCGCACCTGCCGTCCCGGCTCGTGTACATGGGCTTCTCGGCCGGTGGCATGTCGGCGGAATGGCTGGCGGCCACGCGTCCGGGTGCGTTGGCCTGTATCCTGCTGCACGAGGCACTCCCCCTGCGCGTGCTGGAGCTCGAGAAGTGGCCGGCAACCGTCCCGGCGCAGGTGCATTTCATGTTGGACGACCCCTTCCGTGAGCAGGCCGGGATCGATGGCATGGCGGCGGACGTGCGCGCGGCTGGCGCGCCCTTCGAGTTGTTCGAGTATGCCGGCGCCGGCCATCTGTTTACCGATCCGAGCCTGCCGGCGGAATATGATAGCGCGGCGACGGAAACGCTGTGGGGCCGCGTGCTGGCGCTGCTCGAAGGACTCCGGGGATAGGGTACGACTGGGTGTACACCTTGGCGACCGCACCGAGCTACGCGGGTTCGCCACGGCCCGAGATGAGGAGGAGCAGATGAGCACGGGGCAACAGCCTGCCATCGATGTGACGGGCACGACCGCCCTGGTAACGGGCGGCACCAGCGGCTTGGGGCTGGCCATGGTGCGTGCGCTGGCGGCCGCGGGCGCCAGGGTGGCCTTTACCAGCAGAGATGTTGACCGGGCGCGGCGCGCGCAGGACGCCGTGTCCGGCAGCCTCGGCTTGGTGGCTGACGCCCGCGACGCAGGCTCGGTTGAGGCGGCGATCGACGCGGCCTGGCAGGCGCTGGGCTCGGTCAACTTCTTCGTGAACAACGCGGGCATCGGCATGAGGACGGTCAATCCGCGCTTCCTTGTCGAGCCGCTCGCCTTCTGGCAGGTGCCGCTGGACGGCTTCCGCGCGGTGATCGAGACGAATCTGACCGGGTATTTCATTGCCGCGCGCGCCATCGCGCCGCGTATGCTGGCCGCGGGCGCTGGGCGCATCGTGACCATCTCCATCAACCACGCCACCATGCGGCGCGCCGGATTCGTGCCGTATGGTCCGTCGCGCGCCGGGTCGGAAGCTCTGTCGCGGATCATGGCCGCCGACCTGGCCGCCAGCCCCGTGCGGGTCAACATCCTGGTCCCGGGCACGGTGACCGACACGGGCATGGTCCCGCCGGACGCGCCGCGGCCGGAAGCGTTCAACCCGGCCCTGCCGGAGATCATGGGGCCGCCGATCGTCTGGCTGGCCTCGCCGGCCGCGGCGGCGGTGCGTGACCAGCGCATCGCGGCAAACGAGTTTGAGTCCTGGCGCGCCCAATGGCTGGCCGCTCATCCAGCGGAGTGAGCGCCTCCCGGTGCTCACTCCCACCTCCCCGACGACGGGCCGTCGGTGAACCGCCGCGCATCTGCTCAGAGGAGGGGTTCCGCGCCCTGCCGGCTGCCGCTGTTCAGTGGAATGGGCCAGTCCGCGGCGGAGCGACTCACTTCTGGGCGGTCCAGTAGCCCGAGGTGGAGACGAACACCTGATAGGTAGCCGTCGCGTTAGGGTACATGCGCACGTCGTTGCCATAGGTGGCGCGCACGAACGGGACCAGATTCTGGTGGTCGCGGAGAAACTGCTGCATGGTATCGTTGCCGCCATCGAGGGTGTAGGCCGACACCACTTTCGTCTTATAGTCGTTGGGGTTGTCGTAGTAGCCCATCAAACGGGTGACCCGGTAGCCGGTGTCAACGCCGAGGATATTCACCCAGTCTTGCCACTTGATCACGTCGCCGCCCAACGTCCATTCATCACCCAGCACGGTATAGGTCTGGGGAGTGCCCATGGTGCCGCCGTTGGTCACGGGAGTATAGGTAACCTGCATGGTCTGCGATCTTGTGGGCACCGCGTGAATATCGGCCACCCATTCGTTGTGCGTGAGGGCCCGGTAGGTTTGTGCCCAACCCGCTATGGCCAGGACCAGTAGCCCAAACAGCAGTAGGACGAGGCCGCTGCTCATGTGGAAGAAATGGAAGCGCCGCTCCCGCGCGATACGAGCGAGCCCCCACACGATGATCAGCACGGCCAGCACGACAAAGGCCACCGCGACGAGCGAAAAAAGGTCGAAGTTTACCGGGATGATAAAGCCGCCTACGCGCACTGGCTGCCACCTTCTCCGGCGTGCCTGCCGGCGATTCGGCCTCCGCTGCTGAGACCCCTGCTCGGGATCATAGCACGCCCCTTCTTAATTCACCGGGTTTTGTCCCGGTAACAGAGGAAAAGAACGAAGCGATGTGGCGCCGACCGTTTTGATATCGACGAAGGTAGAGCTATCCCAGACATTGGTGGGATTGTCGGCGGAGAAGGTGAACGTCCGCGGGAGCGTGCGCGGGGCCCCCGTTATGGTATTCCTTGCGTACCGCTCTCACCGGAGCTCTTCGCGACGCACAGCCCGTCCATGAGCATCCGCCACACGTCGTGGTACGCCGCGTCGATGGCCGGGGCCACCCACTCGGCGGCGTGGGCCGGGTGATGGAACCGGGAGGTAGCGACCAGCAGCGCCCGGCCGGCCGCCACGGGGTCGACGGTGCGGAACGTGCCTTCTTCCACGCCGGAGCGGATGACCATCGCGGCCAGCCCGACCAACTCATCGACGTGGGCGGCGGCGACGGACTGGGCGGCGGCCGCCAGCGTCCGGTAGGTGGCGAACAGTTCCGGGTCGGCGGCGGCCCGCTGGCGTTTGACGGCGATCAGGGTGTCGAACAGCCGCCGTAACCGCTCCGGGGCCGGGTCCGGCAGGGCGGCGATGGCCCGGAGCGGGGGCATGGTCGCCTCCAGCCACCGGCCAACGACCAGGTCCCGCAGCTCGGCCTTGGTCGCCACGTGCCGGTAGACAGCCGCGTGGCTCACGCCCAGCGCTCGGGCCACGTCGACCACGGTCGCCTTGGCCGGGCCGAACCGGCGGATGACGTCCTCGGCCGTGGCCAGGATCCGATCGCGGGTGAGCGGGGCGTCAGCAGCGGACATGGAGACCTCTCGACCCGCCGGCTCCCTCTCCTGGTACTCCAGGAGAGGGAACCAGAGAGCCTCCGGTACTCATGGCGCCGCCGCCGCCGCCGCGGCAATCCCGTCCAACTCCGCCAGGGCGTGCGGCGGCAGCGTCAACCGTCCGGCGGCAAGGTTCTCGCGCAGGTGGGCGACCGACGAGGTGCCCGGGATCAACAGGATGTTGGGCGAGCGGTGCAGCAACCACGCCAGCGCGGCCTGCATCGGCGTGGCCGCGAGCCGACCCGCGACGTCCGACAGGGTGGACGACTGCAGGGGCGTGAACCCGCCGAGCGGGAAGAACGGCACGTAGGCGATGCCCTGCCTGGCCAAATCATCGATCAGGGCGTCGTCGTGGCGGTGGACCAGATTGTAGTTGTTCTGCACGCAGACGATGTCGGTGATCGCCCGCGCCTCGGCCACCTGGGCGGCCGTGACGTTGCTCAGGCCGATGTGGCGGATCAGCCCCTTGCGCCGGAGGTCGGCCAGCACCGTCACCTGCTCGGCGATAGACCCCTCCTCGGGGCCGTGGCCCGACCCCAGCACGCGGTAGTTGACGATGTCGAGCGCGTCCAGACCCAGATTGCGGAGGTTGTCGTGGACGCCGGCGGTCAGATCTTGGGGCGAGATGGCCGGCTGCCACGACGTGTCGGGCGGACGACGGGCTCCGAGCTTGGTGACGATCACCAACTCCGAGGGGTACGGGTGCAGGGCCTGCCGGATAATCTGGTTGGTGATGTGCGGGCCGTAGAAGTCGGATGTATCGATATGGTTCACGCCGGACGCGACGGCCTCACGGAGGACGGCGATCGCGCCGTCGGGATCCTTGGGCGGCCCCCACACGCCGGGGCCGGCCAGCTGCATCGCCCCGTAGCCTATCCGTTGAATCGTCAGGGATGTGCCGGGGAACGTGAACTGGCCGCCGAGCGTGACTTCACTCATGGTGTTGCTCCTTTCCAGGGCTGATAGGAGCAAGCGTACACCATGTGGTTACAGAAGTCAAATAATGAAATCCGTAATCCAACTGCCAGCCTCATTCCTCTGGTTGCCCGTATCTCGGCTCGACCCCTGCCAATAGTGGTCGGTATGGACTTCGGCCTCGAGACGGGCCGATAGCGCATTGAGGATGCAGGCCGTGGATACGGCCCGAGCCGCGCGGCGTTCCAGTCGTGATTATCATAGGCATAGTGCATGGATGCCGACGAATCAGCGACTAGGCGCCTTCATTCCAAGAACCCTATGGTACAGCAAACCTCGCCGCGGCATAGGGGCTCTTCCGCGATTTCGATGACGAGGAGTACTCCGGTTCTAGATGCCGCCGGCGGCTTGCCAATCCACTCCTTTCACGGTTCCAGGGCTAAATCTCTTGTCGCCGTAACGCCAGGCAGGCGGCGGCGATACATGCCGCCGCCAGCAACACGCCCCCAAGCAGCGGGCGCGGTAGGGCGGATGGTCCCCAGGCGCCGCTCAGCAGTGCGTGGGCATGCCCCGTGATGCTCATGGGGAGGCTATCGCCCAGCGGGGACCACAGCGCGGGCAGCGTCGACAGCGCGATGAAAAGCACGAAGGCCAGGCCCCCGGCCGCCACGCCGCCGCGGAGGACCGTGCTACAGAGCAGGGTGATCGCGAGCACGTCGAGAAGGGTGACGGCAAGACCGAGATTGATCGCCAGATACGGCCCCAGCCGCGCGCCGGCGAAGAGCAGCGCGATATAGTAAAAGGCGGCGATCGCCCCCAGCGCCAGCCCGCCCAGCAGCACCAGACCGTAGCCGGTGAGCTTGGCCAGCATATAGGCGACTCGGGAGACCGGGCGGCTGAGCACCATGGCCCCCACGCCGTGCGCCCGCTCCTCGGCCACCGCTCCCATCGCCAGCAGGATCGCCGCCACCATGGGCAGTTGTGCCATATTGCTCAGATAGGCATCCACCGCATTGACGACAGTCTGTTTGCCCACGATGATCGTCAGGCCCGAACCGGCTTGATTGCGTACCAGGTCCGGGAGATAGTAGGTCAGAATCACCCCACCCGTGCCGGCCAGCACGAAGACGACCGCCGCGATGAGCAGCTTGCTGGTCTTAAGACTCTCGCGCAGTTCCTTCTTGGTCAGGGCGAGATAGCCAGTCATGCCACCGCCCCTTCTTCTGGTTCTATCAGCCTCATGAAGACATCTTCCAGGCTCGGCAAGGCTTGCTCGTAACGCAAGAGGGTGAGATCGCTCGCCAGCACCAGGCGCGGCAACTCGCGTTCGGCCCGTGCCACGTCCCGCACGAGGACGCGCAGGGTCCCGGCGTGGGCGGTCGTCTGGGCTACCCAGGGCTCGCCGGCAAGTTTCTCCTGTAGCCGCTCCGCGCTGCCGGCCACCTCCACCAGGAAGACAGGCTGGGCGTAGCGTTCCTTGAGCCGGACAGTGCTTTCTTGCGCCAACAGCCTGCCATTGGCAAGAACGGCCACCTGGTCGCAGACGCGATCGATGTCGTCCAGGATATGTGAGGAGAAGAAGACCGTGGCCTCGCCCCGCAGCCCGGCAAGGAGCTCCAGCACCTCGCGGCGGCCCAAGGGGTCGAGAGCGGAGACAGGTTCGTCGAGGATGAGCACGCTCGGGCGGTGAACCAATGCCTGGGCAATGCCCAGCCGCTGCCGCATGCCGCCCGAGTAGCCGCCGATTCGCCGTTTGGCGGCATCGGCCAGCCCCAGCTTCCCCAACATCGCCGTGGCGCGGGCGCGCCGTTCGCGCGCGGGCATGCCGCTGAGCTCGGCCGCGAACTCCAGATACTCCTGGCCGCTCATCCACTTGGGAAAAGCGACATCCTGTGGCAGGTACCCGAGCGCCCGCCGCGCCCGACCAGGATCTCCGGTGACCGAGGCTCCCGCCACCCATGCCTCGCCCGCGGTGGGATGGCTCAGGGTCGCCAGGATGCGGATCGCGGAAGTCTTGCCGGCGCCGTTTGGGCCGAGGAAGCCGAAGATGCTGCCCTCCGGCACGGTCAGTTCCAGGTTATCCAAGGCGGATAGCTTGCCGTAGCGCTTGCTCAGGCCATGGCAGACGATGGCGGACATAGATCAATTCTCCCCGCGGCCAACGATGAGATACACGATCTGGCCCAGGGTGCCGAGTACGATGATCACCGCGGCCCACACGAGCTTGTTGCCGCCGGTCACCGTCTCGCGCCGAATCAAGTCGACGAGGCAGTAGATGAGCAGCGCCGCGGCGATCACGATAATCGGGGCCACGATGGCCGCATCCAGGTGGGGCCCCTGGCTGCCGATGAGGACTGCCTGGTAGTGGTGGCTCATTTTAATACTCCCCGCGCCCATACAGCCAGTATGCGATCTGGCCCACGGGACCGCCCAGGATGATCACCGCGGCCCAGAAGCGCTTGTCGCCGCCGATCACGATCACGCGCCGGTTCAGGTCGTCCAGACAGTAGAAGATCAATCTGGCGTCGATCGCGAGGCACAGGAGGATCGAGGCCAACACCGCCACGTCAGGGAACGGGGCCGCGCTACTATTCAGGAAGGACGGGTACTGATGGTTCATAGATCGCGGCTCTCGACCGCGGCCACCCGCGCCCGCAAGTCCGCGATGAACGCCTCACGCTGGTCCACGTTGATCACTACCTCGCGGACCTTCCAGACCGGCAGCGCCTGGAACAGACGGAACCGCTGGGGCCGCCGTAGCCGGATCGCCACCAGATCCACCGGCCAGAGGGCGAGGAACAGGGTGTGCCGGTAGAGCTGCATGGGAAAGTGCGTGGGCTTCCGCTCCGTGGCATGCACGGAGGCGATGTCACCATAGGCGATCTGGCCGCGGAAGTTGAGGCCCTGGCGGATTACCAGATGATCGGGGCCCAACTCATGCGCGGTACACCACGGGCTGGCTACGATACTGGCGCAGAGCGCGGCCATCCGCGCGTTCTTCCCGATGCTCTCTCCGGCCAGCCGGTGGCCCCGCGCCAGCAGCGCCAGGTTGGTCAGGGGCAGCAGCATCGTACCCAGCGTCAAGGCCCCCCAGCCCAAGGTCACCCTGGGCGTGCGCGTATATGAGTAGCGAGTGGTCGTGGTCATGATTGTGGCCCTCCTGAATCGATGGACTCGTCGCTCAACCAGGCATACTCCACCAGCGTGCGCACGTCGTGCAAGAGCTCGACGCAGAGCGCGATCCCTGGGGCAACCATCAGCAGGTGGCTGGATACAATGCCCATCCGGCCCCAGAGCGGCAGATCCTTGCGCTTCACGATCGCCAGATCGCGCGCCACGGCTCGCAAGAGCAGGATGATCAGACCGATGAGCCCGCCCGAAAGAGCGGTGCGCGCGCCCTGCCGGCGCAAGCGCCGGCGCAGGCGCGGGCGCAGGTCCGGTGCCATCGGCGTGGGCCGCAGGCCGGCTAACGCCTCGTCACCGGCCCGTAGATGCTCCAGCTCCTCGGTACAGATCGCGCAGGTCGCCAGGTGGGCCGCGACAAGCCGGCGGTGTGCCGGATCGAGCTCGCCGTCAAGATAGGCGGAAAGCAGCGGCCCCATGGTCTCGTGCGTATCGTTCATCGTTCTGCCTCCTGCTGCTGCCGGTTATAGGCGGCCCGGAATGCCTGCCGGGCCCGATGGATCAGCGACGTGACGGCATCCACGCTGATCCCCAGCGCCTCGCCGATCTCCGCGTAGGAGAGGCCCTGCAATTGTCGGAGGATCAGTGCCTGCCTATAGTGGGTCGGCAGCGTGTCCAGCGCGCGGCGCACGGCGCGGCGCTGCTCGCGCTGGATCTGTCGCCGCTCCGGATCATCGGCCTCGCTATCGGCGATCAGCGCCAACGCCTCCTCATCACGCACCGGGACCGGACGCCGCGCCGCGGCCCGATGGGCGTCGATGCAAGTGGTGGTGGCGATATGGTAGATCCATGCCTTGAAGACGGTATCCGCCGCCGTGCGGCGCAAGTGCAGGAAGGCTTTGAGGAAGACCTCCTGCGCCAACTCCTCGGCCAGCGCGGGGTCGCTCACGCTTCGATAGATGTAGCCGAAGATCGGCTGGCCATAGCGGGCGAAGAGCGCGTCGAACGCCCGCGGGTCGCCATCCTTGAACGCGGCGACCAACGCCTCGTCGGCTCCCCGCGAGCGGGCGTACCGCGCTGGATCAGCAGGCGCCGCCGTGAGCGGCAGCCAGAGCATTGGCCACATGATGGAGGCGCTTCCCTTTCTCTCGCTTTAACCCGCTAGAGGTGGTAACGCCAGGCGCGCGAAAACCTTTCGCGGACCCGGGCGAAACAGCGCATGTGGCGGGACCTCCGACTGCGGTTGGATGGAAGGGACGACGCCGACCGCAGTCAGGTGAATGGTCGTTTTCATGCGCGGGGGTGCCACCCACAGGCGGCACTATGGGTCACCAATACACCTTTTTGAGGGAATTTCCGGAAAAACCCACGATGCACGCGTGGGATTACCGCGCCCAGGTGAGCCCGCGCACCCCGGGACCGATGCGCGCGACAACGGTCGCGCGTTCCGCGTCCGCCTCCACTGCCAGCGCCTCATTGCCTGCCGCGCGCGCCACCTCGGCCAGCGCGGCCAGGGTGCGCCCCAACTCGGGGAGCGCCTCCTGAGCCCGCGCCGCCGCCGCGCTTTGCCCCAGGGCGACCAGGGCGCCGGCCGCGTCTCCCTGCCTGTCCAGCAGCAGCCCCCGCGTCCGCGACAGGCGCGGCTGGTGCCGATACTGCTGATCCCGCTCCATCGCGGCGGTGGCCTCGGCCAGCAGGGCCGGGGCGTCCGCCGCCCCCGTCCGTACCGCTGCTTCCGCCAGCGCCGCCAGCGCCGCCGCCGTGCCGACGGCCCAGGCCAGCGCCAGCGCCAGCGCCGCTCGCGCGCTAGCCAGCGCCTCCTCCTCCGCTCCCAGATCAAGCTGCCAATCGGCCAACCACTGGAGGGCGACTGCCTCCATTTCGGTATGCTGCCGGCGGCGCGCGTCCTCCAGGGCCTGCCTGGCCAGGGAGATGGCGCCATTGGTGTCCCCCGCCATCCAGGCCGGCAGGGGCGCCACGCTATATTGGTCGGTGGCATCGTGCGCCAGCGCGGCCTGCCCTGCCGCCCGCCCCTCGGCCCAGGCGCCGAGCTGCAGGCAGACTTCCGCCTCGTTGCCGCGGGCTACGGCAGCGGGCCCCAGCAGTCCCAAGTCTTCGGCCAGGGTAGCCGCTTGCCGGAAATCCGCCAGGCTTGCCCTCGATTCCCCCAGGAAGCGCCGGCTCTCGCCCCGGTTGTTGAGCAGCCGGAAGAGAATGTGCCGGTCCCCGCTTCGGCGAGCCAGCGGCTCCGCCTCCTCCAGCAGAGCCAGCCCCTGCCGCAGCGCGCTCCGACTCATCGCCACCAGGGCACGCTCCACCAACCCCTGCGCCCGCGGCGCCGCCTCCCCCAGCCGCTCCGCCATCGCCGAGCCTTGTTCCGCCAGCAGCTCGGCCGCCGCCGTGTCCCCACTCAAGCTGCGCGCCCGCGCCGTCTCCAGCAGCAGCCGCGCCAGCCGCGCATCCTCCTTCCCAGCCGGCCACAGCGCCATCGCCCGCTCCAGGTGGGGCAGCGCCGCCGTGTAGTCCCTGTCCGCCTGGAAGGCCCAGCCCAGTTCCCGCTCCACCTCCGCCTGCCCAGCCAGGTCTCCGGCCTCCTCGTGGATCCGCAATGCCGCCTCGTAGGCCCGGACGGCCTCCGCCGTGCGGCGCAGGCTCACCAGCACCCCGCCCAGCTTGCGCCGCGCCGCCGCCTCCGCCGCCGTCCCTCCCTGCTGCTCGGCCAGCAGCTCCAGGGCCGTCTGGTAATGCCGCAAGGCCTCGGCATGCGCGTATAGGCCGGCCGCGTGATCCCCCGCCAGGAGGGCGTAGCGCAGCGCGCGTCCGTCGTCGCCGCCCGCCAGGAAGTGGCGGGCCAGTTCGGCGGCCACCTCGGGGCGCGCGCCTCGGGCCCGTTCCAGCGCCTCCCCCGCCTGCCGGTGGAGCCGTCGCAGGCGGAAGCGCGGCACCTCGTCGTAGAGCACCTGGGCCACCAGGGCATGGGCGAAGGCGTAGCGCTCCCGACGCTCCCCCCGTCGCTCCTCCAGCAGCCGCGCCCCCAGCGCTGCCTCCAGGTGGTCGAGCACCGCCTCCTCGTCCGCCTCCACCGCCCCCAGCAGCAGATCCAGGTCCCACTCCTGACCCAGCACACTGGCCACCCGCAGCACCTCCTGCGCTCCCTCCCCCAGCCGCTCCACGCGCTGCCCCACCACCGCGCGCACGCTCTCGGGCAGCTCGATCTCCGCCACCTCCTTGCGCTCCCAGCCCTCGCCTTCGCGGTAGATGGCCCCCTGCTCCACCAGGGCGGAGAGCAGCTCCTCGGTGAAGAAGGGGTTACCCTCGGTGCGCTCATGCACCAGGTCGCGTAGCTCGTCGGAGACCTCGGCCGTCGCGAAGCGCGCGCAGATCAGGGCGGCGGTGCCGGCGGAAGACAGGCCTTGCAGCTTGAGCAGATCGAGGAGCCGTTCGCGGGTCAGCGCGGTCAGCACCCCGCGGAGCGGGTGCCGGCGGCCCACCTCCACGTCGCGGTAGGTGCCGAGCAGGAGGACCGGCACGCCGCGGAGGATGCGCGCCAGATGGTGCAGCAACTCGATGCTCGCGCTGTCCGCCCAGTGCAGGTCGTCGAGGAGCACGGCCAGAGGAGTCTCATCCGCCAGGGCGGCCAGGAAGCCGCTCACGGCGGCGAAGACGCGACGGCGGGGATCCTCGCCGGGCGGTACCGCCGGGGGTGGGATCAGCCGGGGGAGCAGCAGGCCAAGGTCTCCGTAGCGCTCGGGGAGGGCGGCACGCAGGGCCGGGGTGGCCAGGGCGATGGCGCTGGTCAGGGCCTCGAGGAAGAGCGAGAAGGGGAGAGCGGTGTCCTGCTCGTAGCAGCGGCCGACCAGGATGTGCAGGCCGCGCTCCCGCGCGGCGAGCATGGTCTCCTGGGCCAGGCGCGTTTTGCCCACCCCCGGCTCGCCCGCCAGCAGCACCAGCCGGCCATGCCCAGCCGCCACGGCATCGAGGGCGGTGGCGATGTGCTCGAGTTCGGCCTCGCGCGCTACCAGCTTGTTCTCCGGTACGGCTCCCAGATAGCCCCCTTGCGGGAGCGCGGCCAGCGGGACCTGCCTCGGCTCCGCGGGGGGCGCGCCGGCGGGGATATCTAAAGCTATCCGATCCTCGGTGGGCGCGTCGGCCTCGGCCTCACTCGTGGCGGCACCCCGCACCAGCCAGGTAGGGATCGGGCGGGACAGGCCCTTCAGCGCCAGGGCGCCGCGCTCCTCGTAGGCCAGCCCCTCGATCCGCCGCGCCAGGTGGACCACACCCTCGCTGGCCAGCGCCTCGCCGGGCGCTGCCTTGGCGCACAGCCGGGCGGCCACGTTGATCGCCTCGCCCCGGTAGCCACCGGGCACGGGAATCGGCTCTCCCACATCCAGCCCAATGCCGGCGCGGAGCGGCAGCTCCGGCGTCTCGGCGCCGGCACAGCGCGCCAGCAGGTCAACGGCGGCCCGCAACGCCTTCCGCGCGGAGGTGAATACCGCGAGCACCTCATCGCCCCGTATCTCCACCACCTGCCCATCTTGCGCGGCCACCGCCTCGCCCGCCACGGTGGCGAAGCGCGTAGCCAGCCGGGCGCCGGCTTCGTCACCGTGCCGATGGGTGTAGGCGGTGTAACCCCGCACATCCGCGATCAGAAAGGTGAGCATGCCGGTGGGCAGGGTGGCGCCCGCCCCAATGGGAGCCTCACGCTCTTCGGTCGCCGCCGGGACGGGAGGACACGCCGCCGCCTCGAAGGCCGCTCGCTCCGCGGGTGCCAGGGCCAGGGCCGCGGCGAGCGCCGCCACGGTGTCGGGACGTGGCGGCTGCTTGAGGCCGCGTTCCAGTTCGCCGATCGCGCGCCCGGTGACGTGGGCTCTTAGGCCCAGTTCCTCCCGCGTCAAGCCGGCTGCCTGGCGGTGGTGCCGTAGCAAGCGCGCGAAGGGAGACGGGGACTCGCCAGTGCCCATGGTTAGCTGCCTCTTCTCGCTGGCGCGGAGCTACGGAGAGGGGAATGAGCGATGAACACCACTATAACACAGAGTGAGCGCCTGGCTCTCCCGCCGGAAGTTGGGGGGGGATGAGCCATGGGCGCATGTCACTCAGTACAAAGAGGAAGCTTTGACGAAGCGAGCACTCGATTGGCGACTAGCCTACGCTTGTCGGGAGATAACGTCTAGGTGCGGCGAGGACGACCGTACTTTCCGGCTGCAAGAACGGGACCTGACTTAGGGGGTGAGGTTTCCGGCCAGGATGGGTCAAGGTGGCCAGGGGCAAGATCCTCGAACATCTGGAGGAGGAGACCCGTCAGGCAGTCTCGTCGAAGCCAGTATCTGAAGACCTGTAGCTCAGCGTCGATGGCGAGACAGGCGACCGCGTCACTCAGATGCCGCTCCTCCTGGGCTTCCGGTGAGCACTCCTGCGTTGCTCGCGCATCCCGCGCATGCGTTCGGTCCGCAGCATCGCGGTCGTCCCGTCGCCGCCACGTCATGTCCTGATGCGGTAGCGAAGGTACACGACGCCGGCCGCGAACCGGTATTCGTCCAGCAGGTCGAGCCTCAGGCGGATATGGTCAGGGAGGGCCCGCGTGCCGCCTCCTACCACGACGGGCGTGAGGAACAGGTGGCACTCATCGACCAACCCGGCCCTGATCGCCTGGGCGGCGAGGTCAGGGCCGCCCACGGTGATGTCCTGGGCCGCGCTCGCTTTCAACGCGCGGACGGCGTCGGGATCGAAGTTCCGCTCGATCCGCGTCCTGGCGCTGGAGACCGCCGCCAGTGTCGTGGAATACACAATCTTGTCAGCGGTCCGCCATACCGCCGCGAAGTCCTGCTCGACGCGCGACTGGACACTAAGCAGGGGCGGATTCTCCCAGTACACCATGGTCTCATACATCCGGCGTCCGAAGAGGTACGTGCCAACCGACCGCTCCAGGTCGTTGACGAAGGCATGTACCTCGTCGTCCGGCTCCGCCCAGTCGAAGTTGCCACTCTCATCCGCAACATAGCCGTCCAGCGAGGTGATCGCCGAGTAGATCAGTTTTGCCATGCAGAGCCTCCCTCAACAACTCGATTGCCTCTCGCAATCGGCCCAACCAGCATAGCGGCAATGCGTAACGGAATGGATCGAACAGGCGCGCCGTGGGCGCATAGCTTGCATGGAAGTATGCCGCGAGGCAGAGTCGCCACCTGGAGGTCCTTTCAGGCTTCCGACGCAGGGCGCACGGGTGAGGCGGGGCGGGCTGCGGCGGCGGCTTCGGCGATCCCCTGGTCAAGGGACAGGGCGCATCCCTCCGCCCACGCGGCCTCCCACGTCACAGTGCCGAGCCGGGCGCGCGTGGCGGCGAGATAGGGCGCCAGGGTGACGCCGTCGTCGGGATGCCGGGGCTGGTCGACCGCCTTGCGCAAGGCGTCCGCCGCCGCGAAGAGGCGCAAAGCCCTCCCTGCCCGTCCGGACACCGCGGCCACGGCCGCAACCCCCTCCAGGCTCTCGGCCAGGCCCTGCTTGTGGCCCGTCTCCCCAGACACCTGCAAGCTCTCCCGGAACAACGCCTCAGCTCGCTCCCACTCGCCACGGGCCAGCACGAGGTGGGCCAGGCTCCGCGCGCATTGGGTGACG